>DATJXI010000197.1:0-33102 GCA_035500275.1 Roseiarcus sp.
CGATGAATCCTACCGCCGCGGTTGCCCATGAACGCGCCGCGCCCTGTGACGGCGTGCAGCTCGCCGAACGGGTCCACCCGGTTCTGGAGCGGGCGCGGCGCAACGCCGGCGCCGAGAGCGCCTTCCATCAGAAGTCGGGCGCGCCGCGCGCCGCCTCGATGAGGGCGGCGGCGAGATAGGGCGCAAACGAGCGCCAGACCTCGACCTGGAACGCGGTCTCGCCGCGCCGCCAGAGCACGATCTCCGCCTTGTCGAAGATGGTGCGCGTCGCCAGGCCGACCGGACAGGCCCTGAGGTCGAGGTCGAGCGGGCAGCCGGCGCCTAAAACCCGCCCGGCCTTCGCGCCGCTGACGATGAGGCCGAGCTGGCGGCTCGACACGTCGACGAGGCTATGAGGGTGCGACTCCACCGCGAGCCCGATCCGGACCGGAAACATCTCCGCATCGCCGCCCTCGATGATGAGCAGCCACTCGTCAGGCCCGAGCCAGAGCGCGGCGCAATTCTTCCCCTCGCCAGCGGCCCCGAGCCGCGCCGGCAGTTCGGCGCCGAAGGCGGCGGAGCAGGCGGCGCGCGCCGCCTCGTCGCCGCGGAAAATGAAGCGATCCGAAGGCGCGGCCTCACGCATCGCGAAATCCGGCCCCGAAGGCAGCGAAACATCCTCGATTGGCGAGCGCGGCGCGAGCCACGGCTCAACAAACGCGTCAGACATTGAGGCGCGCTCCCGGCTTGTCGTAGAAGATCGGCGGAGCGACCGTCACCGCGATGGCGCCGCTCGGCATCGGGACGTAGAGCTTCGCCCCCATGCGCGAGCGCCCCGCCGCGACCAGCCCGAGCGCGATGGACCGCCCCGCCGCCTCGCTGCGATAGGAGGACGTGACGTGGCCAAGCGCCGGCGAACCGGTCGCCGGCGTCGCGCGCTCGGTGATCTGGGCACCCTCCTCGAGCACGACCGTCGGGTCCTCGGTCAAAAGGCCGACGAACTGCTTGCGGTTTTCGGCGAGAAGGTCGGGGCGGGCAAGCGAGCGCTTGCCGACGAAGTCCTTTTTCGCCTTGCCCATCGCCCAGTCGAGGCCGAGATCGGCGAGCGTGACCGTGCCGTCGGTGTCCTGGCCGACGATGACGTAGCCTTTTTCGGCGCGCATCACATGCATGGCCTCGGTGCCGTAGGCAGAGCCGCCGTGCTTCTCGACCTCGCGCCACACGGCCTCCCAGACGGGGCGGCCGTAGGCCGCCGGCACGTTGATCTCGAAACCGAGCTCTCCGGTGAAGCTCACCCGCATGAGGCGCGCGGGCGCGCCGCCGATCCGCGTCTCCATGACGCTCATGTGCGGAAAGGCGTCGTTCGAGAGATCGACGCCCTCGAAGAGCGGCGCGATCGTCTCGCGCGCCTTCGGCCCCTGCACCGCGATGACCGCCCAGTGCTCGGTCGTGGAGGTGAGCCAAACTTTCAGGTCGGTGAACTCGGTCTGAAGATAGTCCTCCATATGCGCGAGCACGCGCGGGGCGCCGCCCGTCGTCGTCGTGACATGGAAGCGGTCAGGAGCGATGCGCGCGATGACGCCGTCGTCCATGAGGAAGCCGGCCTCGGTCAGCATGAGGCCGTAGCGGCAGCGGCCGGGGCCAAGCTTCTGGAAGGCGTTTACGTACATGCGCTCAAGGAAGGCGGCCGCGTCCGGCCCGACGACCTCGATCTTGCCCAGCGTCGAGGCGTCGAAGAGGCCGACGGAGGCGCGCGTCGCGCGGCACTCGCGCGCGACCGCCTCGTGCATCGATTCGCCGGCGCGCGGGAAATACCAGGCGCGCTTCCACAAGCCCACGTCCTCGAAGGCCGCGCCGCGCCCGGCCGCCCAGTCGTGCATCGGGGTCTTGCGCACGGGGTCGAACATTTCTCCGCGCGCGGGCCCCGCGAAGGCGCCGAAAGTGACGGGCGTATAGGGCGGCCGGAAAGTGGTGAGCCCGACTTCAGGGATCGGCTTCTCCTGAATCGCGGCGGCGACGGCGAGCGCGTTCATGTTGGAGAGCTTGCCCTGGTCGGTCGCCATTCCCGTCGTCGTGTAGCGCTTAACATGCTCGATCGAGCGCATGCCCTCCTGCACGGCGAGCGAAACGTCCTTGACGCAGACGTCGTTCTGGTAGTCCACGAACGCCTTGACGCGGGCGTCGCCGAGCACGTGCAGCGGCGCGCCGAGGACCCCGCCCGCGGCCGGGGCTGCGTCCTCGACCGCGTAGGAGATGGGCTCAGGCGCCGGAAATCCGGCCGCGGAGGCGGCGGCGCGCCCGGCGGCTTCGCCCTCGCCGAGCGCGTCGGCGAGGCTGAAGGCGGCGTTGCAGGCGCCGGCCGACCACTGGCGCTGGACGGCGACGCCCGGCTTGAAGACTTGCGCCGCCTCGTCGAAGACGAGCCGCCCACGCGACTGCGAGAAGAGATGCACCGACGGCGTCCAGCCGCCGCACATGAGGAGCGCGTCGCAGTCGATCGTCCGCATCCCGCCCGGATGCGCCGAGAGGCGCACTTGTTTGACATGGAGCCGGCCGCGCACCTCGTGCATCGCGGCCTTCGTCGCGACGCGGATCCCCGCCTCGCGCGCCGCCTTCGGCAGCGGGCCTGAAGCTTCTTCGCGCAGGTCGGCGACAAGCTCGACGGCGACGCCCGCCTCTTTGAGTTCGAGCGCGGCGCGGTAGGCGCTGTCGTGCGCGGTGACGACGACGGCGCGCTCGCCGACCTTCACGCCGAATTCGACGAGATAGCCCCGCGCGGCGTCGGCGAGCATGATTCCGGGACGATCGTTATCGGCGAAAACGAGCGGGCGCTCGATCGCGCCGGTCGCCAGCACGACCTCCCTCGCCCGCATCTGCCAGAGCCGCTCGCGCGGCAGGTCGGGATTGTCGATGAGATCGGGCTCCGGCAGCCTTTCGTTAAGCGCGACGAAGTTCTGCAAGTAGTAGCCGAAGGCTTGCGTGCGCGGCATGAGCCGGACATTCGGCGCAGCGCGGAGCGTCGCGAGGGTTTCCAAGAGCCAGTTCGGGCCGCCTTCGCCGCCGATTGTCGCGCGCGTCTCGCTCTTGAGCGATCCGCCGAGGGCGAAATTCTCATCGCAGACGACGACCCGCGCGCCGCTCTGAGCTGCCGCCAGCGCCGCGGCGAGACCGGCGGGGCCGGCGCCGACAATGAGCACGTCGCAATGATCGTAGTAGCGGATGTAGCGGTCCGGGTCCGCCTCGCGGGGGGCGTCGCCTAGACCCGCAGCGCGACGGATCGCCGGCTCGTAGACGCGTGTCCAGGCCCAGTTCTTGCCGAGCCAGTCGGGTCCCATGAAGGTCTTGTAGTAGAAACCGGCGCCGATGACCGGCGCCACGAGATCGTTGATCTCGCCGACGTCGAATTTCAGCGAGGGCCAGCGGTTCTGACTCGTCGCCGCAAGCCCGTCGTAGAGCTCGACCTCTGTCGCGCGCAGATTCGGCGTGAAACGCCCGGCCCCGCGCGAGACGCCGACCAGCGCGTTCGGCTCCTCGGGGCCAGCGGTGAGGATTCCGCGCGGGCGGTGGTATTTGTACGAGCGGCCGACGAGCCGCACGCCATTGGCGAGCAGCGCGGAAGCGAGCGTATCGCCCTCATAACCGCCATAGGCGACGCCGTCGAAGGTGAACGACACCGGGCGCGTTCGGTCGATCGACGCGCCGCCCGCGACGCGGAAGGCCTGCGTCATGCGCGCAGGCTCACTTCCGGCGGGACGTCAGGCCGCGGCTCCCCCGCCTTATAGACCGCGAGGATCCGGTCGCTCACCGTGTCGCGCAATGAGTTGAAGAAGCGCCCGCAGCCAGAAACGTGCCGCCAACGCTCGGCGATGACGCCCTTGGGGTTCTGGCGGAAAAAGAGGTATTCGGCCCACTCGGCGTCGCTCGTCGCGGCGGGATCGGCGGGGCGCGCGATATGCGCTTCGCCGCCGTTGCGGAACTCGATCTCCGGCCTTTCCATGCCGCAATAGGGGCAAGGGATCAGAAGCATGGCGGCCTCAGTGGGCGACGGCCGCTGCGGCGGCCTCGTCGATGAGCCGTCCGGTGCGGAAGCGGTCGAGCGTGAAGGGCGCGGCGAGCGGGTGCGGCTCGCCGCGCGCGACCGTATGGGCGAAGACATGGCCCGAGCCGGGCGTCGCCTTGAAGCCGCCGGTGCCCCAGCCGCAATTGACGAAGAGGCCGGGAACCGGCGTCAAGCCGATGATCGGCGAGCGGTCGGGGGTTACGTCGACGACGCCGCCCCAGTTGCGCAGCATGCGCAGGCGCCGCACGGTCGGGAACAGCTCGCAAATCGCCTCGAGCGTGTGGTTGGCGATGTGCAGGCCCCCCGCCTGCGAATAAGAGACATAGGCGTCGGTGCCGGCGCCAATCACCATCTCGCCCTTGTCGGACTGCGACATGTAGGCGTGGATAGTGTTCGACATGACGACGCAAGGCATCGCCGGCTTCACCGGCTCGGACACGAGCGCCTGCAACGGATAGCTTTCAAGCGGCATTCTGACGCCCGCCATGCCCGTGACGACCGAAGTGTGGCCGGCGGCGACGACGGCGATCTTCTTGGTCGCGATTTCCCCGCGCGTCGTCTCGACGGCCGCGACTGCGCCGTCTGCGCTGCGGCGGATCGCCTTGACCTCGCAATTCTCGATGATGTCGACGCCGCGCTCGGACGCCGCGCGCGCGTAGCCCCAGGCGACGGCGTCGTGGCGAGCCGTGCCGCCACGACGCTGCAGCGCCGCGCCCATGATCGGATAGCGCATGTCGCGCGCGATGTTGAGGATCGGGCAGAAGGCCTTCGCCTCCTCGGGCGTCAGCCACTCGTTGTCGACGCCGGCGAGCCGGTTGGCGTGGATATGCCGCTTGGCGACCTGGACGTCGTGGATGTTGTGCGCGAGCATCATGACGCCGCGCGGCGAGTACATGACGTTGTAGTTGAGCTCCTGCGACAGGCCCTCCCACAATTTCAGCGCGTGCTCGTAGAGCGCCGCCGACTCCTCCCAGAGGTAGTTGGAACGCAGGATGGTCGTGTTGCGCCCTGTGTTGCCGCCGCCGAGCCAGCCTTTTTCGAGCACGGCGATCTTGGTCAGGCCGTGCTCCTTCGCCATGTAGTAGGCGGTTGCGAGCCCGTGCCCTCCGGCGCCGACGATGACCGCGTCGTAAGATGGCCTCGGCTCGGGGCTGCGCCACTGCTCGGGCCAGCCCTCGTTGTGCGCCAGCGCCTGTCGCGCCACATTGAAAAAGGAAAACCGCAACCCGCGCCTCGGACTTCGTCGCGCGACGGTTTGCGCGTTTCTCGCCTCGATTGCGAGAACAATTTCGGCGGGCGCCGGGAATATTTCCCGATGTGGCGCCTGGGTTGGCCCCCCTAGCCAAAAAGGACTGTCGACGGATGAGGCTCAATTTGTTAGCATTCGTGGGTGACGACAAATGAACAACGTTTACACGGGAAAATGTATCAGGAGATACTCATGAGCTGGACAACCCCAGTCGTCGAAGAAGTCTGCGCTGGCCTCGAAGTGACGGCTTATCTCACCGCCGAAATGTGAGTTTCCGCCGGTCCGCGCCGGCAGGATAAGGGGCGAGGGCGTCTGGTAGGCGTTGCGGATTGAATCCGGGCGCGTTTCGGAAGCCTGGGCCCTCCAGGACAAGGGGCGCCGGCCAGCAGGGATCGGCGCCTTTCTTATTGCAAGACACACATGCGGGGCGGAGGAAGGGCTATCTTTTGCAGTCGCTGAGAGCGGTGTCCTCGCTCATCAAAGACTTGCCCGCCGTGGTCCGCAGGTCTCTTGCGGCGCTCTCAGGCCAGCCGTCGTATCAGCCGTTTTCAGAGACGAGCGCTATGGTAGTTGCGCTGGCGCTGCTCGCCTTGCCGGCGCAAGCGATCGCAGACCCCCTTGCCGTCAAGGTCGGCGTCCTGAGGACGCAGCACTCGCGCGAGACGATCTCCATCCTCGACATCCCGGCCCCCGACGATTTCGTCGCCGGCGCCGAAATGGCGATGGCCGACAATAACACGACGGGCAAATTTCTCGACCAGACCTACTCAATCGAGGACGTCAAGGTGGAGCCGGGCGACGACGCGGCGGGCGCAGCCAAGAAGCTGATCGACGGCGGCGCGCGCCTTCTGATCGTCGATCTGCCTGCCGACACGCTTCTCAAAGTCGCTGATGCGGCCCGTGACTCTGGCGCGCTCATCTTCAACGCTGGCGCGCCGGACGAACGCGTGCGCGAGGAGGACTGCCGAGCCAACGTGATCCACACGGCGCCGTCTCGCGCGATGCTGGCGGACGGCCTCGCCGAGTATCTCATCTGGAAGCAGTGGCGGAAGTGGTTTCTCGTCGTCGGCTCGCACCCCGACGACGTGGCCCTCGGCGCCGCTTATGAGCGGGCGGCCAAGAAGTTCGGCGCCAAGATTGTCGAGAAGCGCACGTTCGAGGACACGGGCGGCGGCCGGCGATCGGATACGGGCTACGTGCAGACGCAGCGCCAGATGCCGCTACTTACCCAAAAAGCGCCGGATTACGACGTCCTAATCGCCGCCGATGAGAACGAAGTGTTCGGCGGCTACCTGCCTTACCGCACCTGGGACCCGCGGCCAGTCGCGGGCTCGGGCGGGCTCATGCCGACGAGCTGGGCTCCCTCGCACGAGCTTTGGGGCGCGCAGCAGCTGCAAAACCGGTTTGAGCGCATGTTCCGTCGCCGCATGAGCGCGCGCGACAATCAGGCCTGGGTCGCCATGCGCATGATCGGCGATGCGGTCAGTCGCGCCAAGACGGCCGACCCAAAGACGATCCTTGAAGTCATGCGCTCGTTCGATTTCGAGGTCGCCGACTTCAAAGGCGTGAGGCTCACCCTTAGGCTTTGGAACCAGCAGCTCCGCCAGCCGATCCTGCTCACCGACGGCCGGGGCACGGTCTCCGTTTCGCCTCAGGAAGGCTTCCTGCATCAGTTTTCGGAACTCGACACGCTCGGCCTCGACCAGCCGGAGACGAAATGCAAACTCCATTGAGGCGCCTCGGCCCTTCCCCTCCCCCTCATCCTGTAGGGGAGGAGAACCACCCGAAGGGCGGTGCCGGGGGCCTCATCCCAGGTGTCGATGTCGAATCCCCCTCCACCGCGCCAACGCGCGGTCGCCCTCCCCCGCTTTCGCGAGGGAGGATTTTACGGTGCGCTCTGGCGGTCGCGCTCGGCGCGTTTCTCGCCGCGGCGTCTCCGGCCTTCGCTTACACGGCCTACGTCACCAACGAGAAGGGCAACTCGATTTCGGTCATCGACACCGACAAAATGGAGGTGATGAAAACGATAAAGGTCGGCGAGCGGCCGCGCGGGATCGCGCTCTCGAAGGACGACTCGCAGATCTTCGTCTGCGTCGGCGACGACGACACGATCCAGATCGTCGATGCGAAGACCGCAAAGATCATCGGCAATCTCCCCTCGGGTCCCGACCCCGAGCAGCTTCGCGTGAGCCCCGACGGTAAGACCGTGTACGTCGCCAACGAGAACGACGCGCTACTCACCGCCATCGATGTCGCCTCGCGCAAGGCGGTCGCCGAGTTCCCGGTCGGCGTGGAGCCCGAAGGCGTGGCGGTGAGTCCGGACGAGAAGATGATCGTCAACACCTCGGAAACGACGAACATGGCGCATCTCATCGACTGGCCGAACAGGAAGATCGTCGCCAATATTCTTGTCGATTCCCGCCCGCGCTTCGCCGAATTCAAGCCGGACGGCTCGGAGCTCTGGGTGTCCTCCGAGGTCGGGGGGAAGGTGGCGGTCATCGATCCGATGAAGAAAGTCATCACGCACAAGATCGAGTTCGACGTCCCCGGCCTGCGCAAGGAACAGATCCAGCCCGTCGGCATCCGCTTCACTTCGGACGGCAAGCTCGGCTTCGTCGCGCTTGGGCCCGCCAACCGGGTCGCGGTCATCGATGGCGCAACGAAGCGCGTGCTGAATTACCTGCTCGTCGGGCAGCGCGTTTGGCACCTCGCCCTCACGCCCGACGACAAGCTGCTGTTCACCACCAACGGCGTCTCGAACGACGTCACCGTCATCGACGTCGCGTCGCTGAAGGCCATAAAGTCGATTCCCGTCGGGTCCTACCCGTGGGGCGTCGCGATCACGCGCAAATGAACGTCCGCCCGCTCCTGAACGCAACGGAGGCCGTCCCGCCCGCGCTTGCGGTCGAGCGGGTGTCGCATTCCTATGCAACGCGCAAGGCGCTCGACGACGTGAGCTTCACGGTCGCTCCCGGGACGTTCGCGGTTCTGCTCGGCCTCAACGGCGCCGGCAAGAGCACGCTTTTTTCGATCATCACCCACCTCTATGCCAGCAAAGCCGGGGCAGTCAGCATTTTCGGCCACGATGTGGCGCGCCACAGCGGCGCTGCGCTCGCCCGACTCGGGGTCGTTTTCCAACAGCGCACGCTCGATCCCGACCTCACCGTCGAGCAGAACATGCTTTACATGGCGGCGCTGCACGGAATGGGCCGAAGGCAAGCTCGCCCTCGCTTGCGCGACCTCATTGCGCGCGTCGGGCTCGCCGACCGGCTTCACGAACGGGTTCGCTATCTTTCGGGCGGACAGTCGCGGCGGGTTGAAATCGCCCGGTCGCTTCTGCATGCGCCGCGACTCCTCCTGCTCGACGAACCGACCGCCGGGCTCGACGTCAAGGCCCGCGCCGACATTCTGAAGCTTGTTCGCGGCCTCGTCGCCGAAGACCGCGTCGGCGTTCTCTGGACCACGCATCTCGTCGACGAAGTGAAGCCAGACGACAGCGTCGTCGTTCTGCACAAAGGCCGTGTTCTCGCCGCGGACAGCGCGGGCGCCATCATGAACGCGTGCGGCGCTCATTCGATCGGCGCGGCCTTCGCGAAACTCACCGGCGGCGATCGCGACGAGGAGCCGCTATGAGCGCGAGCCTCGCCTTCTTCGGAGGAGCCGAGGGGCGTTTCGGCCTTGGCGCTTATCTCGTCTGCCTGCAAGGAATCGTCTGGCGCGAGAGCCTGCGCTTCCTGCATCAGCGCGAGCGCTTCGTCTCGGCGCTGGTGCGGCCTCTGGTCTGGCTCTTCATCTTCGCGGCCGGCTTCCGCCAGACGCTCGGCGTCTCGATCATCCCGCCGTACGAAACCTACGTCCTCTACGACGTCTACATCACGCCCGGCCTCATGGCGATGATCCAGCTGTTCAACGGCATGCAGTCGTCGCTCTCGATGGTCTACGACCGCGAGATGGGCTCGATGCGCATGCTGCTGACGAGCCCCGCGCCGCGCTGGTTCCTTTTGACCTCGAAGCTCATCGCAGGCGTTGCGGTCTCGATCCTGCAGATCTACGCCTACCTCGTCGTCGCATATTTCTGGGGCATCGAGCCCGACTCCTACTGGGGCTATCTGACGGTGCTGCCGGCGCTCCTGCTGTCGGGCCTCATGCTCGGCGCGCTCGGCATGGTGCTCTCCTCGCTCATCCGCCAGCTCGAGAATTTCGCCGGCGTGATGAATTTCGTCATCTTCCCGATGTTCTTCGCTTCATCCGCCCTCTATCCGCTCTGGCGCGTGCAGGAGGGGAGCCCGTGGTTGGCGACGGTCTGCTGGCTCAATCCGTTCACCCACGCGGTCGAGCTCATCCGCTTCGCCTTCTACGGCAAGGTCAATCCCCTCTCGCTCGGGGTCGTTGTCGGCTGCACGATCGTGTTCCTCGCCGGCGCCATCGTCGCCTACGATCCGGCGCGCGGCATGCTGATGCGCCGGGGCGGCTGATGAACTTGCGCGCCGCCGCCCGCTTCGTTCTCGCCGTCACCGTCTGCCTTTGCCTTTCCGGCGCGGCCAGGGCCGCGGACACGATCCGCCTCGCCATCCAGAAGAACGGCACCGTCGCCTGGGAAATTTCGGTGATGAAGGCGCTCGGCCTCGACAAGGCGGTCGGCCTCGACATTCAGACGACGGAGCTTGCCTCGACGGAAGCCGGCAAGATCGCCTTGCGCGGCGGCGCGGCGGACATGATCGTGTCGGACTGGCTGTGGGTCGCGCGCGAGCGGTCGCTCGGTGACAAGCTCCTGTTCACGCCCTATTCCAACGCTCTCGGCGCGGTCATGACGGCGAAGGATTCGCCAATCCATTCGCTCGCCGACCTGAAAGGTCGGTCGCTCGGCGTGGCGGGAGGTCCCCTGGACAAGAGCTGGCTGCTCGCGCAGACCGCGGCGCGCAAGGACGGCCACGATCTTGCGAGCTCGGTCCGCCTCGCCTATGGCGCGCCGCCGCTCGTCGCCGAGAAACTCGCCGAGGGTGAACTCGACGCCGCGCTCGAGTTCTGGAACTTTTGCGTCGACCTCGAGAGCCGCGGGTTCCGTCGCGCGGTCGAAATGAGCGACGTCGAGAAGGCGCTTGGCGCGAAGGGGCCCGTCGCGATGACGGGCTACGTTTTCACCGAGAAATTTGCGCGCGAGCATGCAAGCGCGCTCAAGCGCTACTTCGACGCGGCGGCGAAGGCGCGCACGGCGCTGGCGCGCGACCCATCCGCCTGGGCGCCGATCAAGGCCCGCCTGAACGTGCCGGATGAGGCGTTCGAGATTTATCGGAGCCGGTATCTCGACGGATTGCCCAAACGCTGGGTCGCCGAGGAAGCCGCGGACGCCGCCGCGCTCTACCAGGCGATCATCGACGCTGGCGGCAAGGACCTGGTCGGCGGCGCGCCCGAGCTCGACAGGGCGCTCTTCTTCGACCCGAACGCCGCATCGTGAAGCTATGACGGCGCGGCTTCTGTCATTGCTCGCGCTCCTCGCTCTGTGGGCTGTCGTCGCCCATTTCGGCGACCCGCGCCGGTTCCCCGGCCCGCTCGAAGTGTCGGCGGCCATCGGCAAGGCGGCTGCGTCCGGCGAGCTTTTTTTCGCGATGGGCGTGACAATGGCCAGGGTCGCCGCGGCGTTCGTCCTCGCAATGGCGGCCGGCGCCGCCATCGGCTACGCGATGGGACGCAGCCCGTTCGTCAACGAAGTCGCCGATCCGTGGATCGTCGTCCTGCTCAACCTGCCGGCGCTCGTGATCATCGTGCTCCTCTACATCTGGGTCGGCCTCAACGAGACGGCCGCGATTGCGGCCGTGGCGCTCAACAAGCTGCCCAACGCGACGGTCACGATCCGCGAGGGCGCGCGCGCGCTCGACCCAGGGCTCGACGAGATGGCGCGCGTCTTCGCCTTCTCGCGCTGGAAGCGGCTGCGCCACGTCGAGGCGCCGCAGCTTGCCCCTTATGTCGCCGCGGCGGCGCGCTCGGGCCTGTCGCTCGTGTGGAAGATCGTGCTCGTGGTCGAATTGCTCGGCCGCCCAAATGGCGTCGGGTTTGAGATCAATATGGCGTTCCAGCTGTTCGACGTCGCCCTCCTGCTCGCCTATGCGCTGCCGTTCGCCGCAGCGATGTTGTTGATCGAAGCGTTTCTGGTGCAGCCCTTTGAACGTCGTGTCTCGCGCTGGCGCCCTCGCGCCGCTTGACGTCTATGTCGCGAAAAAGCGCCTGACCAACGCCTCGGGTCAGACGATCGACGTCGTCCGTGATCTTTCCTTGCGTCTCGATACCGGGCAAGTCGGCGCGCTCATCGGCCCGTCGGGATGCGGCAAGACGACGCTTATGCGGATCATCGCCGGGCTCGACGAGCGCTTCGAGGGGGCAGTCAAGCGGCCCCAAGGACCCCTCTCCATGGCCTTCCAAGAGCCTCGCCTTCTCCCCTGGCGGAGCGTCGAGGACAATATTCGGCTTGCCGTCCCCCGCGTCGGCGAAAAGGAGCTTGGCGTCCTTCTCGACACCCTCGGCCTTGGCCAGCACCGGAGCCATTTCCCCGGAGAACTGTCGCTCGGGCTTGCTCGCAGGGTCGCGCTCGCGCGCGCCTTCGCGGTTAAGCCGGCGCTGCTCCTGCTCGACGAACCGTTCGTCTCGCTCGACGCTCCGCTCGCTCTGGCGATGCAGCGGAAGCTTGCCGCGCTCGTCAAGGAGCGCGCAATCACGACCGTTCTCGTCACCCATGACGTTTCGCAGGCGGTCCGGCTTGCAAACCGCATCTTCGTGCTTTCGCCGAGGCCAGCGCGGGTGGTTGGCGAAATTCGAGTAGAGAGCCCTCACAAGGGGATGGGCGCTGAGGACGCGAGATCTGTGGAAAAGCGCGTTGAAGGGCTGCTCGTGCAAGCGACAGCCGGTTTGGCCATTGACGGTTAAGAAACGGCGCGGTTGCCGCGCCCGCCGCCGCCATGATATTCGCGCGCAACGATCAAATTGCAGACCGCCCCGGCTTTGTTCTCCGCTGGGCGGGAAACGAAACGCTCACCTTTCTACTTGAATGGCGAACGAAGGCTCTTCGGTCGAAGCCGCCGCATCCGCTCCGATCGCGGAGGAGCGTTTGCTCATCTCGGTCATCATTCCGCACTACAACGACCTCGCCAATCTCGAGGGCTGCATGCGGCTGCTTGAGGCGCAGACGCTCTCGCGCGACAAGTTCGAGGTCGTCGTGGCCGACAACAATTCGCGCTGCGGCATTGAGGAAGTCGAGCGCGTCTGCGCCGGGATGGCGCGGGTCGTGCCGGCGCCGGTCCAGGGAGCGGGCGCGGCGCGCAACGCCGCCGTCGAAGCCTCGCGCGGGCGAATCCTCGCCTTCATCGACTCCGACTGCCGGCCGGTCCCCACTTGGCTCGAGCGGGGGCTCGCCGCGCTTTCGAGGGCTGAGATCGTGGGCGGCGACGTCGGGGTGGACTACGAGGACCCGGCCCGTCCGACCGCGGTTGAGGCTTTCGAGAAGGTCTTCGCCTTCAATTTCAAGCGTTACATCGAAGAGCTCGGTTTCTCTGGGACCGGCAACATGTTCGTCCCCCGCGACGTGTTCGACCGGGTCGGCGGATTTCGCGGCCAAGTCGCGGAAGACGTGGACTGGGGCCGGCGCGCCGTCGCGGCTGGTCACCGATGGGCCTACGCGCCGGATGTCGTCGTGACGCATCCCGCCCGGCGCAACTGGGCCGAACTCACCCAGAAGTGGCGAAAGGCGTCGCGCGAAACCTACGCAACTATGATCGAGAAGCCGAACGGGCGAGCGCGCTGGTTCCTGCGCAGCTTCGCCGTTCTCGTTTCCCCCTTCGCGCATTGGGTTGAGATCGCCCAGTCGGAAAAGCTCACGAATTGTGAGCAGCGGGCCGGCGCCGTCGCCGTTCTTTTCCGCATCCGCTTTTGGCGCTTTGTCGAGGCGCAGCGGCTGCTCTTGAGGTCGCGATAAACGCTTTCGTCAATCGCCTGCCAGGCGAGTTGAGCTTAGTTAATAAGGCTCGATTAATTAACATCCGTGTTGTCGGTGGACAAAAATCGACGCCGCGGGCAGTAAGTGGGTTGTTTTGCGGCGCACAAATAACAATGTGACGAACATGTGACGCATTGTTTCGACACAACGACAAAGTTTCGTGAAGAGCGCGAATTGATCAACTTGCTTCGAATGACACGCTGCGGACAAATTTCTTCGGCAATAGAGCCCGCGGCAGGGGCGCAGCCCAAGGGAGGGTCGCTTACATGATGATCCACGAGATTGTCGCCACATGCTCCAATCCGCATGTCGCATGCGCCGCCGTGGCCTCGATCGGAGGCGATTTCGCCCGCCGGTTCTCGCGCGACGCGGCCGACCGGAATCTCTCCAGCGGACACTTGGCGTCTCGGCTCGTGCGCAATTTCGCGCACAACGCCGACGGGCACGATTGGGACGAGGTCGAAGAGGCCACACGCGGCGTGGATATGCCGATTCTGTCGGGGCTGCGGGTCATTCTGGAGCGCAGCCTGGAGGCGCACGCCGAAGCGCCGCCGGCGGGTTGGAGCATCCCGAACGGCGCCCGATGCGATGCGGCCTGGCGTAACTGCCTCTGACGCGGCCTTGTGAAAGCATGCGCGGCGGCCGATGCTGGGCCGCATGTATCTTGGCGTCGATTGCGGAACCTCAGGTCTAAAAGCTCTTCTCATTGACGAGGACGGCGCTCCGGTCGCGAGCGCCTCGCGTTCGTACGCGCCTGACCGTCCGAAGCCCAATTGGTCGGAACAGAACCCCGCCGTATGGCGCGTGGCGATGGCCGGCGCGATCGCGGACATCCGCGCCTCCGCCGGCGAGGCGCTCGACGCGCTGAAGGCGGTCGGCTTCTCCGGGCAGATGCACGGCGCGGTCCTCCTCGATGCCTTTGACCGGCCCGTGCGCCCGGCGATCCTTCACAACGACATGCGGGCCGCTGCGGAAGCGGCGGAACTCGACCGCGACCATCCGTATCTCGCCGGCGTCCTGGGCGTGAAGCCCATGCCGGGCTTCATCGCACCGAAGCTGCTCTGGCTCAGCCGGCATGAGCCGGAGCAGCGCCCCCGGATCGCCTGCTTGCTCGCGCCCAAGGACTACTTGAGGCTCGAGCTGTGCGGCGAGCGAGGCACAGACATGAGCGACGCGGCCGGGGCGTGGCTGCTCGACGAGGCGCGGCGGGCGTGGTCCGAGGAGGCGGTCCAAGCCTGCCGGGCTGATTTGGGTTGGCTTCCGCCGCTCTGCGAGGGCTCCGCCGCCGCCGGCAAGATCCGCCCCGCCGCTGCTGAGGAGTTCGGATTGCCGCGCGGCGCGATCATGGCGGCCGGCGGAGGCGACGCGGCGGTCGGCGCCGTCGGCCTCGGCGCCATCGGCCCCGGCGCAGCCTTCATTTCGCTCGGGACGGCGACGCAGCTCATCGTGACGACAGACCGTTACCTCAGCGCCCCGGAGCGACTCGTCCACAGTTTCGCGCATGCGCTGCCGGATCGCTGGTACGCGATGGCGGCCATGCTGAATGGGGCGGGCGCGCTCGCATTCGCCGGGCGGCTCCTCGGCGCGTCCCCGGACGCGCTCGAGCGGGAAGCCGCAGACGGCTACCAGGGTCCCGGACCGCTTCTGTTCCTGCCCTATCTCTCCGGCGAACGGACGCCGCTCAACGATCCGGACGCGCGCGGCGTGCTTTTCGGCATGAGCGAGACGACGTCGCGGGCCGCCGTCGCGCGCGCCGTCATGGAAGGCGTCGCCATGACGCTGGCGGAGGCGCGCGACTGTCTCGAGGCGGCCGGCGCCCGGTTCGACCGCGTCGGCCTCATCGGCGGCGGCGCCAGAAGCGGCTTATGGACGCGCGTGATCGCCGCCGCCGCTGGCTTCGAGGTCGTGCGCATGCGCGGCGGCGAAATCGGCCCGGCGCTCGGCGCGGCGCGCCTCGCCCGGCTGGCGGCGACCGGCGAGCCGCCGGAGGCCGTGTGCCGACCGCCGGAAATCGCCGACGTGACCGAACCGGAATCGAAGCTCGCGGACGCCTTCGCCGGGCAGCGGAAGCGGTTCAATGCGCTTTACGAGGCGGTGAAGGCCGAGTTCCGGAGGTCCACGGGCCGGCCGTAGGCGATGAGGCTGACGATCCCGCCGGATATTATTGAGCCTCGGTTGGGAAGTGGCCGCATCGTAAGCCACGCCCAGGATGAAGAGCCGGTCGGGCCGAGCACCAGGTCGGGAACTGGTGGATCAGCGCTTTCCGCCGACTTGAGCCGCGCGACGTGGGACTCGAGCCGCCTGATTGCGCGGCCAGTCGGAATTACGACGACGCTTGTCCGCCGTCGGCGCCGGTTGAAAGGACCGGCGCAGAGGTCCAGAAGGTCGGTCGCGTGGCCGCCCGCTTCAGGGCCCTCGGCCTCGCGACGCGGATCGCGGCGTGAAAGCAGTCCGCAAGCCGACGGCAGTAGATGCAAAGACCCGCATCGCGCCCCTCCCGGCAAGCCGCCCCTTGCCGCACCGCAATTGCGTCTTGACGAGCGCGATCGTTCCCTCCCGTCAGGGCGACTCTGTCTCCTTCTGCGCGCCTTCCGTCGGGGCGGCTGCCCTGAAGGTTGGGGACGACCAGGGTCCCTCGATGTTGAGACTGAGCCGGGGCACATCCTTCGGCTGGCCGCCCGCCCCGCTCGTCTGTGCTGCGTTGACCCTAAGATCGAGTTCCCTGGAGGCGAGTTTGATCGCGCCCTCGATGTTTGCGGTAAGCGCGTGCGAGGCAAGCTCCCCACGCGCCACGTGAACGACCCCGTCTCCGATCGTCAGATCAAGGGAAAGGCGATCGAACGCGGTCTGGCCCGGCCTCAGCTCACGGGTCCAGTCGATTGAGCGCCGCTGGCTTCGCCGAAGGGCCTCCTCAAGATTAACCCCGGGCGCCGCGCCGCCGAGCCAGGTGAAGGCGGCCGAGCCCTTGAGCCCGGCAACGGCGGCGGCGGGGGATGGCCCGCGCGTCGAAACCGCGAGCTCAGCCGTCCCCTGACCGGTCGGCGCAGGCCAGCCCTTGTCGGCGAGGATTGCGCCGATATCTGCGTCAGCCAGCTTTGCCTTTGCGCCGATCTCCAAGTTTCGGCCGACGCAGGCGAGTTGGAGGTCGCCTTGAAGCGGTCCGCCGCCAAGCGTCGCGTCGAGCACGCTGAGGCTGAGCGCGCCATCTTTCAGGATCGCCGAGACGGCGGCGTTTGCGAGCGAGACGCCATAGACGTCGAGCTCACCGGCGGACAACCGCAGGTCGAGATCGAAGCCACGCGGAATCCCCAAAGCGAAGGGCGCAGAGCTCCAGGCGCCGTCAACGTTGAAGGCGTGGACTGGCGATCCAAACAGCGGCGCGACCGCCAGCCGCTCCCCGTCGAGCGTCCCCGAGACGGCGAGCCGGCCGTTGAGACCTGTCGCCTGCAGGGCGCCCTGCGCCTTCTGTCCGCCGCTCGTAATCGTCGCGTCGCTGAAGCCGACGCTGCTCAAACCAGCCTTCATCTTTGCGGAGATGGCGACGTCGTCGGAGGCCCAGTATGACGGAGGCTCGGCGCGTAGGATGCGGGCCAAGCCGGTGACCGATCGGATCGCGAGCAAGATGTTTCCGGTCAGAGCGGGGGAGGCGCCGCCGACCAGCTCACCGTTGATCACAACGCTCGCCACCGGGGAGGCCAGCTGAAAAGCAAACGGGCTCGCGCGGCCTGCCGCGACGGCGTTTCCATCGGAGAGCGACGCCGAAACCTGCACGGGCGCGTCGCGCCAGACCGCGGTCAGATTGGCTGTCGGCCGGTTCGTATCCAGCCCGTCGATCCGACCCTGGAGGCTCTCGACGATTGCGTCGATCCCACGGTTCTTATCGATCACGCGCAGGACGCCGTCCGCGAGCGTCAGCTTCGCTAGCGGGGCCAACTCGCTCGCAGCGCGAAGCGCGCTTCTGCCGCCGCTGAAGCCAGCCAGATCTAGCGTCACGATCGGATTGACGAGCAACGCCCGCCACGGCGTGAGGCGGCCTTCGATTAGGTCGCCGAGCGATAGATCGAGTCGCGCTTCCGGCGCGGCCGCCAAATTCACGCCAGAAGGGGTATCGAGGCGCGCGTCAAACAGCCGGAGGCTCGGCCACGGAAGGAGGCGGAATGTGGCGCCGCTCGGCGACGTAACGAGCCCTGCGCCGCGGAACGTCACATTGAGGCTGGCGGCTACCCACCCGGCGGGAATCGGCCAGCGGACGAAGCCGACGGCAAGCACGATCGCCGCCAGTCCGGCAATAGCGCCCCATTTGCCCGCCCCGCGCTTGATCATTGACCCGTTGCTATCCAGCGGGGCCGCGCGCCTCCCCAACGCGCCTCCCGAATCGGCTTATACCGCCGATTAAGGCCGCGGGGGAACTCGCGCTTCCGTCAGCCGAAACAAAAGGCGGTGGAGGACATCGCGGGGACCGCCAAGCTCGCCGCCGCGAGCGCGACGATTCCAAGGCCGACAGCAAGGCGCGCCCTCGTGCGTCGGGCCAAGCGCCGGAAGCTCGCCACTCCGAGCGCAATTCCCGTCACGGACGGAAGAGTCCCCAACCCGAAACCCGCCATTACCATGGCGCCTTGCAGCGCGCCGCCCGACAGCATCGCATAGAACAAGGCGCCGTACACCATACCGCAAGGAAGGAGGCCCCAGACGATCCCGGAAGCGAAGGCGCCGGCGGGGCCGGAAGCGACGGATGCTCCCCCGCCGAATCTGAGCGCCGACGCGATCGGGGCGGCAACACGGTCGGCGACGGCAAGCGACGGCGCCAATCCGGCGACCGACAGACCGATCCAGCCGAGCGCGACCGCCGCCGCCCAACGCATGAAAAGGTAGGCGTGCGCGTGATCGAACGCGCTGTAGATCGTCGAGCCGAACGCGCCGAGCGCGGCGCCCGCCCCGACGTAAATGAGGACCCGGCCGGCATGGGCCGCCAGAAGCGCTTCGACGCGCTTTCCGGCGGCGTCCCCGTTTGAGAAGGCGAACATGAGGCTCGAGGCGATTGCGCCGCACATGGCGGCGCAGTGCAGGCTGCTCGCCAAGCCGAGAAGGAGCCCGCCGAGAAATGTCAGTCCATCGCCGGCCAAAGCGGCGGCCTCCCGGGTCGCGGTAATGAAATCTGGTAACGCGGTTGCTGCGTGCAAGCAATAAGCGGCCGCGCCCGCCGGCCAGGACATAAGGCCGCACGACGCCGCTTGCAGGCACTGCGCCTAGCCGTCCAGGACCCTCCTCACCGTGGCGGCCAGCATATCGCTGCTAAGGGGTTTCTGGAGCAACGCCACGCCAGGGTCGAGCCTGCCCCGATGGACGATCGCGTTGCGGGAATAGCCCGTCATGAACAGGACCTTGAGGCTCGGCTGGCGCTCTTGCGCTTCAAGCGCGAGCTTTCGGCCGTTCGCGCCCGGCATGATGACGTCGGTGAGCAGAAGGTCGATCTTGGCGCCGTTGCCGATGAGACGCAGCGCCTCCTCGGCAGCCGGCGCGCCGAGGACGTTGTAGCCCAGCCCCTCCAGCGTCTCCATGACATAGCCGCGAACTTCCGCGTCATCTTCAGTGACGAGAATCGTCTCCCCTCGCTCGGCTACCCTAGGCGCCGCCACGGCTTCCGTCACCGTCTGCGCCGACCCGGCAAGACGTGGGAGATAAATGTTGATGGACGTGCCCTCCCCGACCTCGCTGTAGATTTTCACATGCCCCCCGGACTGCTTGACGAAGCCGTAGACTTGGCTGAGGCCAAGCCCGGTTCCCTGGCCTGCCCGCTTGGTGGTGAAGAAGGGGTCGAAGGCGCGCTCGATGATCTCCCTGCTCATGCCTGCGCCGGTGTCGCTAACAGAAATCTGGACGCACTGGCCGGAGGAAACCTCGGAGTTGCGCCGGCAGTAGGCCTCGTCGAGGTAGCAGTTGCTCGCCTCGATCGTGAGCTTGCCGCCTTCGGGCATTGCGTCGCGCGCATTGACCGCGAGATTGAGTATCGCCGCTTCAAGCTCCGTCTGGTCGACTTCCACCAGCCACACTCCGGCGCTGCCCACGATCTCGAGCGACACCTCCTCGCCGATCGCCCGTTGCAAGAAATCCGCGAGCCCCGTCAGCAGCCGGTTGACGTCAATCACCGTCGGATTGAGCGTTTGCTGGCGGGAGAAGGCCAAGAGCCGCTTTGTAAGCGAGGCGGCCCGGGTGGCGCCCTGAACGGCGCTCTCGATGCGCTTCATCAGCTTCGCCCGCCCCGAGCGTTCTGGCCAGTCAGCCGCCTGTCGTTTGGCCATCTCCAGATTGCCGAGAATGATGGTCAAGAGGTTGTTGAAGTCGTGCGCGACGCCGCCCGTGAGCTGTCCGATCGACTCCATCTTCTGCGCCTGCCGCAGCGATTCCTCGGCAAGGATGCGCTGATCCATCTCGGCGTAGAGGCGCTCCGTCCGCCGCAGCACGACGAACAGGGTCGCAAAAAGCAGAAGCGTCGCCGGAATCCCAAAGATCAAGTGGGGCGCCATGTCGGCGATCCACTCGCTGCGAATGGCCGAGGTCGCAATGCCGCTCTGGACATAGAGCGGCGTACCGGCCAGGCGACGCACCGCGTAACGTCTCTCCACGCCATCGACGGCGGAGACTGCAGTATAAAAGCCGCCGTCGAGGTCGCGCTCGACAAAGCGGCGAAACCCAGTATCCGGGGCGAGCTTGTCGGGAGCGTCCGGCGCAAGGAACGGATAGCGCGCAAGGATGTAGCCGTTTTCGTGAACGAGGCCGTATTGCGCGCCCGGAGAATTGGCCATCGTCGCATAGAAACGAAAAAAGCTTCCGCTCGGAACCGAGACCGTCACGATGCTTTCGACGGCGCCGTTCCGGACGGAAGCCTGGCTGACGGTGAAGAACCGTTGGCGGCCCTCCAAATAAGGGTCTCCGTAATAGACCCCACCGTCCCCGATCGGATGGGCGCTGAGGAAATCCTTTTCGTCGAAGCCTCCCGCCTTCGGAGGTTCGTTCGACGTTTTGGCCAGCACGCGCCCCTGAGGATCGAGGATCCAGATGGATTCAACCAGGGGAAGGGCGTCCGCCAAGCGGTCGAGACGCGGGAAGAGTCGGGGCTGTTCGTCGCGGATCTGTTCAGGCGTAAGTCCGTCGACCAGGTTCAGCGCATTGTCGAGCGTATGCTCGATGAGCGCGAAGCTCTGCTGGGCCTCTTCCTGCTCCATATCAAGCGACCACTCAAGCCGTTCGGCCGCCAGGGCCTCCGTGTGCCGGTAGTTGATCCACGACGCAGCGGCGAACAGCGCGACCGGAATGAGCAGCGCGGCGCCCATGGCGAGCCAGATCAGCCGTATCGTCAGAGCGCGTTTTTGCATGCCGGGGACCGATCTAAAGAGACGACTAAATCCCAGCGAACCCTCTCAAACTCAAAGTCGAAAGCGCCCGCGGGTATCCATGACGAATCCGGCGAACATTTGATCTGCCCGAAAGAGTCGCCATAGGTTGACCGCCGGGCGAGCCGGCCGCGCGCTCGCCTGGCGCTCTTAATCGGCTGTTAACGGATATCTCTCAGATTCGTTGAGGCGCGGGGTCGTTTTCACACCTCGAGCGCGGGCGAGCATGATGCGCGAGGACTTCGACGCGATCCCCAAACCACCCGTACAGCGCGGCAGCGTTCTCGCCAAAATTTACCATGACATCGGTCTGGCGGCGGTTGCCGACGCTTTGAACTTGCAGGCGGCCGAATTTGACGCGGACCTCAGGGAGTCGCTGGAGCGCGGCGATTTCTACGTGCTGCCGTCCGACCCCAAACTTGCGCGAACCGAGACGGTGGCCTAATCGACCTCCAACCGGGCGGTCAGCCCGAAGCGCGCGATTGAGGCGGTTTTAAACGAGGATGGCTCTTATCAGCAGGCGCGGCTTTGTCGCCGGCGTCGGACTCGCGATTGCTGCGACGGCTTCCCTCGGCGGATACGCGACAGCTTATGAAGCCGGAATTGCGCTGAGGCTGACGTCCTACGCGCCGCGCCTGAGGCGCTGGCCGGACGATCTCGAACTCAACATCGCGGTCATCGCCGACATCCATGCGTGCTATCCCTGGATGTCGGAGGAGCGGCTCGGCGAAATCGTCGATCTCGCCAACGCCCAGAAGCCCGATCTCACGGTGTTGCTGGGCGACTATGTCTGCACGCACCAGTTCGTGTCGGGCTACGTTCCGCCAGGCGCCTGGGCGGAGCAGCTGGCGCGACTCGAAGCGCCGCTCGGCGTTTATGCGATTCTCGGCAATCACGACTGGTGGTCGGCCGCCATTCCGACCGATCCGCCGGACCGTTCGCGCAGCGTGAGAAAGGCGCTGGCGGCGGCGGGCGTGCCTTTGCTCGAGAACGAGTCGGTGCGGCTTTGCCACCGCGGCCGGCCCTTCTGGCTCATTGGCCTCGGCGACCAGCTCGCCTTCTTCCGGCCGGGGTCGCACAGGCGCCGGGGCGTGGACGATCTCGGCGCCGCGATGCGGGAAATTCGCGATGACGCCCCCGCGATCCTGCTCGCACACGAGCCCTATTGCTTCCCCTCCGTGCCCGACCGCATCGCGCTCACCTTGTCCGGCCACTTGCATGGCGGACAGGTCATGCTTCCGGTCATCGGCGCGCCCCTGAAGTACCTTCGTCGCCGGTCCTCGCGCTTCATCTACGGCGAGTACGAGCTGGGGAGCCGCAGCCTCATCGTCTCAGGCGGGCTCGGCACTTCGCTTGCGCCGGTGCGCGTGATGCGCCCGCCGGAAGTCGTGATGGTGAAACTCGGCGGCGAGGCTAAGGTGGCCGCCGGCGCCTCCATCTGAACGCGATCAGATTCATTGAGCGACGCCTCGCCGGAGAAAGGGGCATGGACGTTTGCGTGGTCGGGGCGGGAGCGATCGGCGGACTGATCGCCGCGAGACTCGCCGACGCCGGCGAGAACGTCAGCGTCGTCGCCCGCGGCAAGCACCTCGAGGCCATTCGCGAGCGCGGCCTCATCCTCATCAAGGAGGGGAGAGGCGAAATCGTCGCCCGCGTGCCCGCCACAGACCGTATCGCGGAGGTCGCCCGGCCCGACCTCGTGGTCCTCGCCGTCAAGGCGCATCAATTGCCCACGATCGCAGCCGAAGTCGCATCCATCCTTGCGCCGGCGTCAATGGTCCTGACCGCGCAGAACGGAATCCCGTGGTGGTATTTCTTCAAGCATGGCGGTCCGTACGAGGGCCGCCGGCTGGAGAGCGTCGATCCCGGCGGCGTCATCGCCGACCATCTGCCGATCGACTCCATCATCGCGACCGTCGTCTATCCCGCCGCCGAGATCGAAAGCCCCGGGGTCGTGAAGCACATCGAAGGCTATCGCCTGCCGCTCGCCGAGATCGACAATACGAAGAGCGAGCGGGTCGCCGCCCTCTCGCAGGTCTTCCTGAAGTCGGGCTTCAAGTCGCCCGTCATTTCCGACCTGCGCGCGGAGATCTGGACAAAGCTCTGGGGCAACCTCGCCTTCAATCCGATCAGCGCGATGACCCATGCGACGCTCGAGGACATCTGCCGTTTTGCGCCGACGCGCGCACTCGCCGCCGACATGATGCGTGAGGCGCAGGCCGTCGGCGAGGCGTTCGGCGTTCGGTTCCGCATCCCCATTGAAAAACGCATCGCCGGCGCCGAGGGTGTCGGGGCGCATAAGACGTCGATGCTGCAGGACGTCGAGCAGGGCCGCGCCATCGAGATCGACGCGCTCTTGGGCTCGGTCATCGAGCTCGGGAGGATGGCGAAGGTCGAAACGCCGCATCTCGACGCGGTCTATGCGGCCGCGAAACTCTTGGGTGAAACTCTGGCGAAGACGGGCGGCAAATTGGCGATTGCGCACTAGCAGTTGGAGTCGGACAAAATGACTTCTCCGCAAACGTTGAGAGGCCTTATTGCGACCGGCCGCGATGAGGCGCACGCGATTCTGGCCGAACACGCGCCGCCCCTGACCTACGCCGCCCTCCGCGCGCTCGTCGATCGGACCGAGGCCTCGTTGAACGAGCTTGGCCTCGGGCGCGGCGGCCGCGTCGCGATCGTGCTGCCGAACGGGCCCGAGATGGCGACGGCGTTCCTTGCGGTCGCCGCCGCGGTGGCCGCAGCGCCGCTCAACCCGTCTTACAAACAGGACGAGTTCGAATTCTACATGGGCGACCTCGGCGCGAAGGCGTTCATCGTCGAGGCGGGCAGCGCGTCGCCAGCGATCGCGGCGGCGGAGAAGCTCGGCGTCGCCCTCATCACGCTGACCCCGGAGCCTGACGCCGGGGCGGGCGCGTTCCGTCTTTCCGGCGCTTCGACAGGCGCCGCCGCGAGGTCGGGGCAAGCCGAGCCCAGCGACGTCGCCCTCATCCTCCACACGTCCGGCACGACCTCGCGGCCGAAAATCGTGCCGCTGACGCAGGCCAATGTCTGCGCCTCGGCGCAAAGCATCGCAAAAACGCTCGAGCTTGACGAGCGCGACCGCGCGCTAAACGTAATGCCGCTCTTCCACATTCACGGGCTCATCGCCGGCCTTGCGGCGCCGCTCTCGTGCGGGGGCAGCGTGTTCTGCGCGCCCGGCTTCAACGCGCTGAAATTCTTCGCCGCGATGGAGGCCGCCCATCCGACCTGGTACACGGCGGTGCCGACCATGCATCAGGCGATCCTGACGCGCGCGAGCCGCCACAAGGAGACCATCGCCCGCCATCCGCTGCGCTTCATCCGCTCCTCGTCGTCGTCGCTGGCGCCGCAGGTGATCGCGGAACTGGAGGCGGTTTTCGGCGCCCCCGTGGTCGAGGCCTATGGGATGACGGAGGCGGCGCACCAGATGGCGTCAAACCCGCTGCGCGGGGGCCGCAAGCCGGGTTCTGTCGGCGTCGCGGCCGGGCCGGACGTCGCGATCATGGGCGAAGGTGGCCGTCTGCTGGCCGCGGGCGAGATCGGCGAAGTCGTCATCCGGGGGCCGAGCGTGATGTCCGGCTACGAGAACAATCCGACGGCGAACGCCGAAGCCTTCGTGAACGGCTGGTTCCGCACCGGCGACCAGGGCGTCATCGACGCCGACGGCTATCTGACGCTGACCGGGCGGCTCAAAGAGATCATCAATCGCGGCGGCGAGAAGATTTCGCCGCGCGAGGTCGACGAGGCGCTGATGGACCACCCCGCAGTCCTTCAGGCCGTCGCCTTCGCCGTGCCGCACGACATGCTGGGCGAGGACGTCGCCGCCGCGGTCGTCCTGCGCGAGGGCGGCCAAGCGACCGAGCATGAGCTGCGCGCGTTCCTCGCCGAGCGACTCGCGCCGTTCAAGGCGCCGCGGAAAATCCATATCGTCGAGGAAATCCCCAAGGGCGCCACTGGCAAACTGCAGCGTATCGGGCTTGCGCAGAAGCTGGGACTCGCCTGACGCTTAAGCCTCCTTGCCCCGCAGGCGGTCCGAAAACCACCAGTAGAGGACAAAGAGCGCGATCACCGCAACGCCGATGAGCAGGAGCAGGAGCGCCGCCCGCTGGACCCAGGCCGCAACGGGAACCGAAATCGCCAGGAAGGCCCCGGTCACGCAGAGCTTCCAAGAGCGCAGATGCAGCCCCGAGACGAAGACGCCGAGCGCAAGCAGCGTCAGCAGCATGAGGCCGGTCCCGTTGGCGTTGAGCACGCCGCGCGTGTCGGTGACCGTGACCAGGTCCATCGCGATGAGGAACGCCACCCACTGGAGGATTTGGGTCAACACCATCCCCATCCGCGCTCCCGGCTCGATATGCCGCCATCCGGAATAGATGCAGATAGCCGCGAAAACCGGGGTCATGACGACCCAATAGGTGGTCGTCGGAGATCGGGCGATGCTCGTCCAGCTCGTGCCTACGAGTCCGAGCACGATGATCGCCAGATAGGGGATGTCGTCCGCCAACGCTTCCCATATCCGGCGCCGGCGCGGCGCTTCCGTCCGCTCAGCGTCCTCGGCCATTCTTGCGCTCCTCGCCTCGGCAGACAACGATTGGCGCCGCTGAAGGGGCGGCGTCAATCGAATCTTGCTTCTTGGTCAGGACGCCTTCGCCGCCTCGCAAGCTGCGGGAAATGTCCGGGCGCCCTTCAGCGCCTCTTCCCTTCGCGTGGTCGAGCGAGGTGCGGATCGCCGCGCCCCCGACCCCCTTCAAATCGTCGAGCACCTTGTCGGTCGTCATCTTGCGGATGAGCGGCCGGGCGCAACAACGGACGCAGCCGTCTGGGCGTCACGGTTGGAGCAGCGACGACGGATTCGGCGTCGTCGATCCGCTTGCCGCCGCGAATGCGTCGCATAAATGAAGGGGTTCTGCGCGCTCCCTCTAGCCTCGGGGAAAGCCGTCGCCGCATGGCCCTGATCGTAGCGGTGATTAAAGCAAGTGTCACCGTTCCCCGAACGAGGAATAGCGACAATTCCTTGCCGTTTCCGAAAGCCAGCGGTATCATCCGGGTTTTCGGAAGGACGACACGCGGTCGAGCAAGGTCCATGGCGACAAATTCCGGCGGAAGCGCTAGGCATGCGACTGACGCATAGACGGCATGCAAACTCCGGCGGGTTCGAAGTTTTTTTCCGCCGATTTCAGCTTAATCCATTGAAAAGGCTCGATTCCGGAGCATTTTTTCCACATATTTTCGCACCTTTTCTACATTTTTTGGCATATTTTCTGCATTTCTTGGGCGCAAAAGTGCGAAAATATGCGGATTTTTGCACGGGAAGCCGGCAAGCCCCTCGCGTTGCGGGTTCCAGCGATGCTGATTGTGCATGGAACCGGCGCCGGCGTCCTCCCTTGCGAAAGCGGGCGCGGGCGGGCGCCATGGGCGCCTCAAAGCGCATCCGGGAATTGTCGGCGGATCGCCTTGAGCGGCGAGGCGGGACGGGAGGTTCGAAGGGAGGCCGGTTCACGCCTCCAGGAACGCGACGGCGCGGATGAAGCCGGCCGAGCCGTTCTCGATCTTGTACGGGAAACAGGCGATCCAGAAGCCGTCGGCGGGAAGCCGGTCGAGGTTGGCGAGCTTCTCCATCTGCCCGTAGCCGATGTCGCGGCCGGCCTTGTGGCCCTCCCAGATGATCTTCGCGTCGCCGCTTTCGGCGAACCGCTTACGGGTGAACGAGAAGGGCGCGTCCCAGCTCCAGCCGTCGGTGCCGACCACCCGGACGCCGCGTTCGAGGAGATAGAGCGTCGCCTCGCGGCCCATGCCGCAGCCCGTGTCAACGTAGCCCGGCTGCCCATACTTGGCGCCCGCCGCGGTATTGACGACGACGATTTCGAGGGGCTTGAGCGCATGACCAATGCGTTCGAGTTCGTCCGCGACATCTTTGGCCGTTGCGACATAGCCGTCCGGCAGCTTGCGGAAGTCGAGCTTCACGCCCGGCTGGAAGCACCATTCGAGCGGCAATTGCTCGATCGTCATGGCCGGGCTGCCGCGGTCCTGGGTCGACGCGTAGTGCCACGGCGCATCGATATGCGTGCCGTTGTGCGCTGTGACGCGCAGGCGCTCGACGCCCCAGGCCTCGCCGTCGGGCAGGTCCTCGGCCTTCAGTCCCGGAAACATGCGCAGCATTTCCGGGAGACCCTGCTTGTGGTCGGCATATTCGATCTCAGGCCCCAGGCCCGGCGGGTCGGTATGCGGATTGTTGGAGAGGGCAACGGAAAGATCGAGCAGCCGGAATTTCGGGAATGCGAGGGTCATGACGTCAGGGCCTCCTTGATCAGGGTATTTGGCGTTCCGTCGTGGGCGAAGCCGAGAGCCTCCTCCCTTGCGGTCGACAGTTCGGGAGCGCGGCCAAACAGCGCTTCGATGCGCTCGTCCGGCTTGAAGGATATGAGCGGCCGGCGAGGCGCGAGATCCATTGCGCCGATCTGGTCGTCGGGCGCCCACTGGGCGAGGGCGCGGAGAAGCGCTCGGCCGAGGAAGCCTGCGGCGCCGGTAACAAGGATGCGCATTCCGTCTCCGATCTGCGTTCCATCCTTCGTGAGGCCCGTCTCGGCGCCCGACTTCATCGTGCCCCGACCACCTTCTGATCAATCCGTCCGAACGGTCCGGCGCGGCCATCGGCGAAGCGCGCCTCCATCTCGACCCGATCGCCGAACTTGAGGAACGGGGTGCGCGCCTCGCCCCGGTCCAGCTTTTCGATCACGCGCTTCTCGGCGAGGCAGCTCGATCCCGCGGCCCTGTCGGCGTTCGAGACCGTTCCTGAGCCCACGATCGTCCCCGCCCGCAGGCGGCGGGTGCGCGCGGCGTGGGCGATCAGCTCGGGAAAGGAGAACGCCATCTCGGCGCCGGAGGCCGAGCCGATCCGTTCGCCGTTTCGCGCAATATGCAAGTTCATGGCGACGCGGCCGTCGCGCCAGGCCGAGCCGAGCTCCCCCGGTGTCAGCGCGACGGGCGCGAAGCTGGTCGAGGGCTTCGCCTGCAAAAAGCCGAAGCCGCGCGGCATCTCGTAGGCGCCGATCACGCGCAGGCTCCAGTCATTGATCTGAACGACGAGGCGGATGCGATCCGCCGCGGCTTGCGCGGTCGTTCCCACAGGAACCTCGTCGACGATGACGCCGAACTCGCCCTCGAAGTCGATCCCGTCCGCCTCGCTGACGAACGGGGCGTCGGCGCAAGGTCCCAGAAAGTCGTCGCTCGCCCCCTGGTACATGACCGGGATCGTGTCGAAGTCCGGGATCGGCGGCTTGTTGAAAGCAAGGTCCATCCGGCGGCCATGATTGAGGAAGGCCGAGCCGTCGCACCATTGCGGCGCACGTGGCAGCGGCGCAAGGCAGAGCTTCGGCTCGAAGGCGATGGCGCCCGACGCCCGGTTGGCGTCGAGGTCGTCGGAGAGGCGCTTCAGCGGCGCCTCGACCTCGCGCCAGTTCTGAAGCGCGCTGAGCAGGCTCGGGGCGATCGCCGAGGCGTCCACGGCGCGAGCAAGGTCGCGGGAGACGACGAAGAGCCGGCCATCGATCGAGCCGTCGTCATGGGTGGCAAACTTCATGAGGTCTCCGTTGCGCCGGTTATTCCCGGCTCGAAGCGGCCGTCGACAAGGATGAACAGCATCCGGCAGGGCCTGCCGGATCGGTTCGCCCAGGCGTGGTTGGTCCCCCGCTGGATGACGACATCGCCTTCGCGAAGCAGCGTCTCGCCCCTGTCCAGGACCAGCGTCATTTCACCCGAGATCACGACGCCGTAATCGATCGACTCGGTGCGATGCATGAGGGGATGCGGGGAGTCGTCCCTGACGGTCGAGGCGTGCGCGTCGCCGATCTCGGTGAGTGCGGCGTTCACGTTCTCGGCGCCTCGCCTGAGGAAGTCCTCAGTGTCGGTCGGAAAGTCGACGAAGCGGATGCGGGTTCCGCCCCGCGGCGGCGGCAGCTCGATCGGACCGAGCGACGGGTCCGGCCCGTTCCCGACCGGGGCCGGGCTGCCCTCGGTGCTCCAGACCTCGTGGAAGACGGCGCCGGCCATCGCCTCCAGCCCGACGACGGTCGGAAGCGGCCCGTCGGAAGCGATGACGGCGTGTCCGCGCCGGTCAGGCGCAGTCACGACGCGGCGGATTGGGGGAAAGAGCGAGGTCTTCATGCCGCCTGCGCTTCGTCCGGCGCATCGAGGATCGGGGCATGCGGGGCGTGAACTTTGGAGAACAGGAAGACCGCGATTGCCGCGATGACGACGGCGGCCACGCCGAGGCTGCTGTAGCCGAAATTCTGCGCGAGCAGGCCGCCTAGGATGGGGCCGACGGCGGCGCCGATCATCAGCATCGCCGGCGTGCCGGCGAGCGCGCGCGCGGTCGGGTCCAGCTTCGAAAGCAGTCCGAAGGCGAAGGTGTGGGTGAAGATCATGATGGCGGCGAAGAAGACCGCTGGCCCCGCATAGGCGAAAAAGGAGCCGCTGAAGGCGATGGCGAGCGCGATGAGAGACTGACAGACGGGCCCAGCCATCAGAACGGCGTTGGGCGAAAGTCGCTTCTCCAGGACCGCAGCCAGCGGCGCAGGAAAGAGATTGACGAAGCCAAGCGCGATCAGGACGCCAGTGACCGCCTCTCGCCCGAATCCGCGGTCGATGCCGATCCGTTCGAGGAAGCTGAACATCATTGCCTGGGTCAGGGCCATGCAGCTGACGCCCGCGACGCCAAACCATACCGCGGGCCGCAGGTGCGAGACCTCGTCGATCAGGTCCTCGTCGCTGCGCGCGGTCGCGGTCGGGAAGGCGACAAGCGCCGCGACCGCGGCGACGGCCATGATGACGGTAAACGTCCGGAAGAGCGCGGGGCCGCCAAAGGCGGCGATAAGGTTCGGCGTCGCTCCAAGAAAGACGATGGCGAAGACGCCGAGCGCCATGCCGACGATGGCGAAGAGGCGATGAGGATTGGCGCTGTGGGCGATCGTGCCGTGAGTGAAGCTCAGCGCGCAACCGACTGCGAGGCCGGCGATGAAATGAAGAACAGCGAAAACCGCGAAGCCCGAGACGAACGCCGCGGTCAGAAACGCGAGGCACGCGACGCCAAAGCCGGCGATGGCCGCAGTCCGGGAATCCATCCGGTTGAAGCGGGGCGCGAAAAAGAGGCTGCTCAGCACCGCGCCGACCAGGAACAGCGTCGCGAGGCCGCCGGCTTGCGGCGGGGTGAATTGATATTGAGCGATCAGCGCCCCGACCCACACCGGCAGGGCGACGAGATCGACCATGCCGGCGCAATGCGCGACCATCAATGCGATGCGTCCGGGCCAGCTTTCCGTGCTCGTCTTCATCGGCGTTTCTCCTCCCCTGCGATCTTCAGATCGGCGAGGCGAGCGCCATCATCGATCTGCGCATGATGTCCGCGTGCTCCGCCTGGTCGCCGCCCGTGATCTCGATCTCGGCAAGGCGCAACGAGTTCTCCACGACCATCCGGCAGCGCTCCCAGCGCCGATCCTCAAAAGCCTTGAGCGCGGCGGGTATGCTGGAAGCGCGCTCAAGTTCCTCCGCCAGAACGATGGCGTCCTCGATTCCGATGCAGGCGCCGGCCGCGAGATGCGGCGTCGTCGCATGCGTTGCGTCGCCAATGAGGACGACGCGGTCTTTCGACCAAGGGCGCGGCAGCAGCAGCGCTTCCAGGGGCCGATAGACGATGCGGGACTGGTCGTTCAAAGAATCGTGAATCGCCCTCACGACAGGATCGCTGAACGGAGCGAGCAGCGCCTTCAGCAGCTCGACAAACCGGCTGGGGGCGAGACGGTCGTTCGTCGGCCGATCCTCGGTTACGAACATGTACATCTCGTCGGGCGACACCGGATTGACGCCGACCTTCACCCTGTCGCCCATCCAGAACCTGGTCCGCACGATCTCGGGCGGGCGCGCCAGGACGGCCCGCCATACGCACTGGCCGATGTAGCGCGGGGCCGGCGCGTTCGGGAACACGGTGGCTCTCGTCTTGGAGCCAAGCCCGTCGGCGCCGATCACGAGGTCGTAGTCGGCTTCCGAGCCGTCGGTGAGCCGCGCCCGAACGCCATCGGCGACGTTATCGATCCGGGTGAAGGTTGCGCCGAGACGGACGGCGGCTCCCGACGCCTTGGTCGCTTGCGCAAGAATGGCGGCGAGGACCGGGCGCATGATGGCGCCCTGTCCGGGCACATCGGGACCGGCGAGCCGCGGCGTCGGCAGACTCCCGATCGGATGACCCGAGCCGGTAAAGAGGTCGACGCCATCCGTCCCGGCGCCGCGCTTGAGGAATTCGTCAAGGATTCCGAGCGTCCGGAATGCGCGCAGCGCCGCACTCTGAAGGCTGATGCCGGCGCCGTAGGAGCGCCAGGCGGGGTCGAGTTCAATGAGATCCACGCTCGCTCCGGCCCTTCGCAGCTGAATGGCCGCGGACATGCCGGAAAAGCCGCCGCCGATGACGAGAACGTTCAACCCGCGCGCCGACATCATTCCTCCCGATTTTTGTTATCGCTTCAGCACGATCGCGCCGTCCGGCGTCGCCTCGATCAGCGCCGGCTCGAGCGACCGGCCGAGCGCCGCGCCATAGACGCAGCGCCCAGTCTCGATCTCGAACTCGGCCCCGTGGGACGCGCAGACGATGCGGTCGCCATCCGCATTGAGATAGGCGTTGGTTCGCCACGCCATCGGCGTTCCGCCATAGTGCGGGCACGCGTCCCAATAGGCGTAGAGACGCCCGTCCCGGCGAACCGCGAAGGCTTTGACGCGCGAGCCGTCGAACGGTCCAAAGGCGCGCGCCTCCCCGTCCCGCAGTTCATCCATTCGGCCAATGAGGCGCGCCATCAAGCGCCCGCCCCCTTACCCCCGGGGGGCGGACCTCCGGGCGCCCAGCGCTCGCGGAACTCGAACAGGAAAGCCTGCGCGGCCTCGGGGCTCATCGCCGTCTCGCGCGGCGCCCATTCGTCGTCGTGCTGGTCCATATCGGCGTCGTATTCGACATGGCAGCCGAGCGGGCTGTTGAAGTACCAGAACCAGTTCGAGCCGAACTTGTGCCGCCCCGGCCCCCAGAAAGACTGGTAGCCCGCTTTGATGAAACGCGCGCCGGCAAGCATCAGTTCGGTCGGGCCGCCCATGTGGAAGGCGAAATGCTCGCAGCCCTTCATGTAGACCGGCGTCTGGATGAAGAAGAGCGTGTGATGGTCCTGTGTGCCGGCCGGCCGCAGGAAGGGACCCGTGCCGTTGAACCGGTCGGTGACCTTGAAGCCGAGGCGCTTCACATAGAAGGCCTCGGCCGCCGCCAGGTCGGGCACGAAGCAGACGACGTGCGAAAGCGTGCGGGGCTTTGCCGGCATGTCCTCCCAAACGCCGGTCCTGTTTGCCCCGCGCTGCGGGGCGGCGCCCGGGGCGTTCACTTTCTCGCCTTCCATTTCGAGCTTGCGTCGCTTCGTCACCTGGAACTTGAGGGCGAAGCCGTGATCGTCCTTCGCCTCGACGGCGCCGTCGTCACGCCGCTGCACCTGCCGGTCCCTGGCGAGCTCGTCGCCGATCGCGTCGACGGTCGCCTGATCGGCGACGCCATAGACGGTCTGGCGCAGCATCGAAGCCGTTTCGAGCGGCGCGGGCAGGCGTGGATCGTCGCGCCGGCGCACGAGGATGCCCGTGCCGTCGAGCGCCTCGAAGAAGCCGCCCGCCTCGTCCACGTCGACGGGCTTCAGGCCGAAGGCCGTCAGGTAATCCCTGCACGCGCCGACGTCGTCCACGCCAAAGGCGAGCGCGTCGGGTCCGGTGATGTTCATGAAAGCGTCCTCCTTCCGCTCACTTCACGTTCGGTATTGCGGTGCGGCCGCCGAGCGTCTCGGCGACCCAATCGGCGATGTAGGTGCCGGCGTTGGCGGAATTGTCGAAGCTCGAATGCTGCACGCCGCCCTCGCGCTCGCCGAAGATTTTCAGCTCCCGCTTGGGGCTATTGACGAGCTGCTCGTAGGTGCGGTGCGCCCAGTGAACCGGGATCTGCGAGTCCTTCTCGCCGTGGGTGACGAGGAAGGGCGCCTTGATGCGGTCGAGCACCCCGTCGAGGTGGACGTTCTCGACGATGCGCATGAACTCGTCCATGTCCTTCGCGCCCCACACCCAGCGGACATGGTCCCAATAATGGGGGACGGGGAAGTTGCCCTCCCGTGCGAGGCGCTTCTTCTGCACGTCGCGCCAGTCGTGGTTCGAGCCCCAGACGACGCCGCAGGCGAAGCGCGGCTCGAAGGCGACCGCGCGCGGGCAGTAATAGCCGCCGAGCGAGACGCCCTCGCAGCCGATGCGTTTCGGGTCGACGTCGTCGCGCGTCTCCAGCCAGTCGACGATTCTGCTCGCCCAGATTTCGGCGTTGTAGACGGCGTGCAGGCCTTGCAGGCGCAGCGCCTCGCCGGTT
>DATJXI010000198.1:0-2580 GCA_035500275.1 Roseiarcus sp.
CTGGCGGCCGAGGTGAACCAGCTCCTCGACGCCAACCGGGAGATCGTCGAGCGCGCCCGCACTCAGGTCGGGAACCTCGCCCACGCGCTGAAAACCCCGCTTAGCGTGCTCGTCAACGAGGCCGACTCGATGAGCCCGAGCCTGCCGGAGAAGGTGCGCGAGCAGACCGAGACTATGCGCCGGCAGGTGAGCTTCTACCTCGACCGCGCCCGCGCGGCGGCGCGCGCCCGGACTGTTGGCGCAGCGACCGACGTCAAGCCCGTCGTCGAAGGGCTCGTGCGCACCTTCGAGAAGCTGCATGCCGAGCGCGGGCTCACCTTCGCCGTCGATCTGGCGGAGGGGCTGAAATTCCGGGGCGAGGCGCAGGACTTCACCGACCTGATCGGCAACCTTCTGGACAACGCGGGCAAATGGGCGCGGGAGAAGGTGACGTTGCGCGCCTGGCGCGAGGGGGCGACGCGCGAGGCGACGGCGTTCCTCGTGGCGGAGATCGACGACGACGGCCCCGGCCTCGACCCCGGCGCGCGGGCCGAGGCGCTGGAGCGCGGCAAGCGCCTCGACGAGTCCCGGCCCGGGTCGGGCCTCGGCCTCTCCATCGTGGTCGACCTCGCCGCCGTCTATGGAGGCGCGCTCGATCTCGACCAGAGTCCCTTGGGCGGCTTGCGCGCCCGCCTGCGCCTGCCGGCGGCCTGAGTTTTTGGCGGCGGCGCCGTTGGACGCGGAACGCGCAAATTCAAGGCTTGATTCAAGCTTTTGAAAAGAAAGGATCGCGACCAGAACGGCAGGCCCCTCAGTCGAACAGCACAACCTGCCTGACCCCGATCCCGTCGCGCAGCCGGTCAAAACCCGCGTTGATCTCCTCGAGCTTGAGCCGGTGGGTCAAGAGCGCGTCGACCGGCAGCTTCCCCGCCTGGAAGAGGGAAATGAATCGCGGCACGTCGCGTAAGGGCGCCGCCGAGCCGATGTAGGAGCCCTTCAAGGTCCGCTCCTCGGCGACCAGCGTCACCGGCGCAAGCGCCATGCGCCTACTCGGATGCGGCAGCCCGGCGGTGACCGTCATGCCCCCGCGCGCGGTGACGGCGTACGCAAGTTCGAGGGCCGGGACGGCCCCCGCCATGTCGAAGGCGAACTCGGCGCCGCCGCCGGTGATCCGCCGGACCGCCTCGACCGCGTCCTTGGCCCCCGCGTTGACCGAATGAGTGGCGCCAAGGCGTTGGGCGAAGGCGAGCTTGTCGTCGGAGAGATCGACGGCGACGATCTGACGCGCGCCGGCGAGTCTGGCGCCAAGGACGGCGCTCACGCCGACGCCGCCGAGGCCGACGACCGCGACCGACGCCCCCGGTTCGACCTTGGCTGTGTTGACGACCGCGCCGACCCCGGTCAGGACCGCGCAGCCGAACAGCGCCGCGAGTTCGAACGGCAGGCCGGGATCGATCCTGACGCAGGATTCCCGCGCCGCCACCGCGTGGTCGGCGAAGGCGGAAACGCCGAGATGGTGGTGGACGGGTTCGGCCTTAAACGACAGGCGGCGCTCGCCGCCGAGCAGAGTTCCCGCTCCGTTGGCCCTGGCCCCCGGCTCGCAAAGCGCGGGGCGGCCCGCCGCGCAAGGAGGGCAGCGGCCGCAGCTCGGCACGAAGACCAGCACGACGTGATCGCCGACGGCGAGGTCGCCGACCCCTTCGCCCAGCGTCTCGACGACGCCCGCCGCCTCGTGCCCGAGCGCCATCGGCGTCGGGCGCGGGCGCGAGCCGTCGATCACGGACAAGTCGGAATGACAGAGCCCCGCCGCCTTGATGCGCACGAGGACCTCGCCGCGCCCGGGCGGGGCGAGATCGAGCTCGATGATATCGAGGGGCTTCGACGCGGCGTAGGGCGGGGGAAGCCTCATTTTCTTGAGCAGGGCGGCTTTCACGCGCATCATGCATCGTCCTTTGCGGGATGAGGAACGCTAGCCGCTCATCGTGCGCGCGCAAAGGGGGCTGGGCCTTGCGCGGCCGCTCGTTCCTCGCCAAATGAGTCGGGTCGGCTCAAAATGGCCGCTTGGGGCCAATCCGGAGCGCTTGCATGCCGCAGACCAATAGCCGCTTCTTCGACGATCTTTCCCGCCTCATGACCGACGCCGCCGGTCTCGCCGACGGCGCGCGGCGGGAGGCGCAGACCTTCGCCAAGAGCCAGCTCGAGCGGTTGATGGGCGGCATGGACCTCGTGAGCCGCGAGGAATTCGAGGCGGTGCGGGACATGGCGTCGCGCGCGCGCGACGAGAACGAGAAGCTCGCCGCGCGGATCGCCGCGCTCGAAGCGCGCCTCTTGGGCCAGCAATCCGGGCCCGCTCCAGGTTGATCGTCAGAGTCTTGATTCGCCTCGCGGATTGTGTGGACGAAAGCGGCGCTTCGGTTTACCTATAGGCCCGAATCACGGAGGTTGCGGGCGTCCGCCCCGCTCGATTCGACGAGGCCGAGCGCGAAGAAGGGGCGGCTCGGTTCGCGTAGCGTCGTCGCCCCGCGTCGTGCGTTATCTGGCCATCCCATCTCGCGCCGAAAGACCCTGATGAGCCTGACCGAGACTGTCGTCGACGACCGC
>DATJXI010000199.1:0-5313 GCA_035500275.1 Roseiarcus sp.
GCGATGGGTGAGCATCGCGCCCTTCGCGACGCCCGTCGTCCCGCCCGTGTACTGGAGGAAAGCGATATCCTCCGGCTCGACCTCCGGAAACTCCGCCTTATGCGACCGGCCCAGCGTGAGCGCATGGTTGAAACGCACGGCTTGCGGCAGATTCCAAGACGGGACCGCGCGGCGGACGTGGCGCAACACGAAGTTCACGAGAGGCCCGCGCGCAATCCCAAGCAAATCCCCCACGCCGGTGACGACGACCGCGCGCACCTCCGTGCCCTGAATCGCTTGCTCGAGCGTCTGAGCGAAATTCTCCAGGACGACGATCGCCTCCGCGCCGGAGTCTTCGAGCTGGTGGTGGAGTTCACGCGGCGAATAAAGCGGATTGCAGTTGACGACGACGTAGCCTGCACGCAAGGCGCCGAACAGCGCGACGGGATATTGCAGGACGTTCGGCATCATCAGCGCGACGCGCGCGCCAGGCTGAAGGTTCGCGACGTTCTTTAGGTAGCTCGCGAAGGCGCGCGAGAGCGCGTCGACCTCGGCAAAGGTCATCTTTCGGCCCATAGACATGAAGGCGACGCGATCGCGATAGCGCTCGACGCTCGCGGCGAAGAATTGCCCAAGCGAGCGATAGGCGGAAGGCTCGATGTCGGCCGGGACGCCCTTCGGATAGGAGCTCAGCCAGATCCGCTCCATGTCATCCTCTCTTTGCCTGTCACAGGTACATGCCTCTAAGGAGCCGGGTGAACGCGATCTGATCGGCCGTCGGCGCAGCGTCTCCGTCCTTCCCGCCCTTGGCGGCCGCGCTTTCGGGGAACATGCGGAACGCCGTGTTCATCACGATCAGGCCCATGTTCGGAGCGAGCGCGTGCACCAACTGCCCAAACCGGCCGAGTCGCGTCGCGACGCGTGTCGGACGACGGATGAGCGCCTCAACCGCAAGTTCCGCTGCTTCGTCGGGGTCAAGCGTTGGCACATGTTCGTAGAATTTGGTCGGCGCGATCATCTCGGTGCGCACGATCGGCATGTTGATATTGGTGAAGGCGACGCCGCGATCGAGGAACTCGCTCGCCGCGCAGTCGGACCACGCTTCGAGCGCCGCCTTGGAGGCCACATAGCCCGAGAAGCGCGGCGCCTTTACGAGCGCGCTGAGCGATGAGATGTTGACGACGTGACCGCTGCGCCGCTCCGCCATCCCCGGCAGGAAGCCCATCGCGAGCTGCACCGCCGCGAAATAATTGAGCCGCATCAGCCGCTCCAAGTCATGCGGCCGATCGTAGGAATTCTCGATTGAGCGGCGGATCGATCGGCCCGCGTTGTTGACGAGGATGTCGACGCCGCCGTGCTCGTCGATCACGCGCTGGACGAAGGCGGCACACTCTTCGGCGTCGGCGATGTCGGCGCTGTAGGTCGCGACCTCGATGCCCTCCGCCGCGAGCTCGCGGCGCGTGAGGTCGAGCTTCTCGACGTCTCGCGCGACGATGAGCGTCTTCGCGCCGGCCTCAGCCAGCCGGCGGGCGATCGCCTTTCCAATGCCGGCCGACCCGCCAGTGACGAGGGCGCGCTTGCCCGCGACCGCGCCGCGCAACGATTTGTCCACGAATAAGTCGGGATCAAGATGCCGCTCCCAATAGTCCCAGAGCCGCCAGGCGTAGTCCTCGAACGGCGGGACGGCGATGCCCGCCGGACGCAGCAGCTTCTGGGTCTCGCGGCTGTCGAAGCGCGTCGGATAGTTCACGAACATGAAGACGTCATCCGGCAGGCCGAACTCCTTCATCATCATCTTGCGCATACGCCGGAACGGCGTCAGCGCCATGAGGCCGCGCATCATCGCCGGCGGCGCAAGTCCGAAGAGCCCGGCGTTGACGCGGACCGTGAAGGAAGGCGCGTGCGCCGCCTTCGCGAGCACGTTCAGCATGTCGCCGACGCGCAGCGGATTGGGGTCGGTCAGGTGAAACGTCCGGCCGTCGAGCCCATCGAGATGGGCGAGATGGTCCATCGCGGCGACGACGAAATCGACCGGTACGACATTGATCCGCCCGCCCTCGATGCCGACCATCGGCGCCCATGAGGGCACGACGTCGCGGATCTTCTGGATGAGCTTGAAAAAGTAGTAGGGACCATCGATCTTGTCGATTTCGCCGGTCTTTGAGTCGCCCACGACCGCGCCCGGCCGGTAGATGCGCCAGGGGATGCCGGTTTCCGCCCGCACCAGCCCTTCGCCTCTATGTTTCGAGGCGTAATAGGGATGTTCGAGCCCGTTCGCCTCCTCGAACATGTCCTCGCGAAACACGCCGTTGTAGAGGCCGGCCGCGGCGATCGAACTCACGTGATGGAAGCAGCGGGCGCGGACCGCCTTGGCGAAGGCGAGCGCATTGGCGACGCCCGCGATATTCACTTGCATCACGACCTCGGGGTCGGCGGTCAGGTCGTAGACCGCGGCGAGATGGAAAAAATGGTCGATTTCGCCTTCGAGCCTGCCGATGTCCTCGGCGGAGACGCCGAGCCGAGGCTGGGAAATGTCGCCCTCGATGAACATAACGCGCTTCCCGCCCTCGCCCCAGAACTCCCGCAGCGAGGCGACCGATTCTGGCGTCGGCTTGAAGCTCAAAAGGTAAATCGGCTTGCTGTCGCGCTCCAAAAGCCGCCGCACGAGGCGCTTGCCGATGAATCCCGTACCGCCGGTGACGAAGGCGCTCATGGGGTTTTCCCTTTCTTGTTAGCTTTTTTCTAGCTGATAACTTTAGAATGGGCCGCCTAGAAGTTTGGGCGGCGGATTCTAAAGTATTGTGGTTTGATGCGCATCATCGAAGAGGCGGGTTGGCCGCCTCAAATGAGCGAGGGTGTCATGCCAAAGAGACTGCAAGAAATCGCCGCCGAGGCCTCTGAGAACCAGCTGGCCGCGCGCGTGAGAGAATCGGCCAATCAGATCTGGTTGGCGGGTCTTGGAGCCTTCGCCAAAACCCAGCAGGAAGGCGCGAAGATGTTCGAGACCCTCGTCGCGGAGGGCGAGAAGGTCCAGGAGCGCACCAAGGCGGCCGCCGACGAACGCATCGCGGAAGCGAGGGCGAAGGCGACCGGAACTTGGGACAAGCTCGAGCAGGTGTTCGAGGAGCGCGTCGCGCGGGCCTTGCACAGCCTGAACGTGCCGAGCCGGAAGGATATCGACGTTCTGTCCAAACGGGTCGGGGAGCTGACCGAGGTCGCCAAGAAGCTCTCGGGTGAAATGGAAGAGACGCACGGCCGCGCGCGCACGCATCGAGCAAGGGCCGAGTAATCGGCCTTCGCCCGGGCCGCGCCGGCAAAGCGCAAGGGGAGTGCGATGAAAGGTCGCGGTTCTCGCAGCGCTAGAATCGCGAAGGTGGGGATCGCCCTCGCTGGGGGCGGTCCCCTCGGCGCTGTCTATGAGATCGGCGCCCTTCTCGCGCTCGAAACGGCCCTGAAGGGCCTCAATCTGGCCGATTGCGACATCTACGTCGGCGTGAGTTCGGGCGCATTCATCGCGGCGGGTCTCGCCAACGGAATCAGCCCGAGCGAGATGCACGCCATGTTCATTCTTGACCGCTCGCACAGCGATCCGTTCGAGCCGGACATGCTTTTGCGCCCGGCTTTGGGCGAGTTTGCGCGCCGGCTGATGCGGCTCCCGGAGCTTATGCAATCCGCGGCCTGGGCCTATTTCGCCCCAGCGCCGACACGAGGTTTTGTGGAATCCTTCCTGCGGCTAACGCGAGGCCTGCCGAACGGCCTGTTCGACAACGCGCCGATCGCCGAATATCTCCAGCGACTGTTCGGCCAGCCGGGCCGCACAGACGATTTTCGGAAGCTGGGCCGGCGATTGTTCATCGTCGCGACCGATCTCGATAGCGGCAAATCGACCCCGTTCGGCGCGCCCGGTCTTGACCATGTTCCGATCTCGGAAGCGGTAAAGGCAAGCTCCGCCCTGCCTGGCCTCTACCCTCCGGCGCGCATTGGGGATCACGATTACGTCGACGGCGCCCTGAAGAAGACGCTGCACGCCTCGGTCGCGCTGAAAGAGGGCGCTAAGCTCCTCATCTGCGTCAATCCGCTTGTGCCTTACGACGCCGAACTCGCGGCGCGCCGCGGGGCGAAGCCGGTGCGCCTGGCCGATCGCGGCCTTGTCACCGTGCTGTCGCAGACCTTCCGCGCGCTCATTCATTCGCGTATGCGGGTCGGCATGGAGCGCTACGACAGGGAATTCCCGGACGCCGACGTTGTGCTGTTCGAGCCGGCTCAGGACGATCCGGTGATGTTCTTCGCCAATATCTTCCGCTACGCGGACCGACGTCGCCTCGCCGAACACGCCTACCGCCACACGCTTTTGGAGCTCAAGCGGCGCGCCGATGAGCTTGCCCCGATCCTCAAGCGCCATGGCGTCGAACTTGACCATGCGGCGCTCGACGCGCCGCCGCCGATGCCGAAAGAGTCGAACGAGGCGAGAGGATCTTAGGTGAGCCGCGAGCCGCTCGATGCGGCGCTCCGCCAACTGGAGCGAGCGCTGAGGCGGGACGAAGCGGGGGGCGTCGGATAGGTCATGCCCAAGCCGCCCCGCCGAACGCGCGAGCGGATCCTCGAAACCGCGCTCGCGATGTTCAACCAGTTCGGCGAGCCGACGGTGGCGACGACCTCCATCGCCTTCGAGATGGGCATCAGCCCGGGCAATCTGTACTATCATTACCACTCGAAGGAAGCGATCGTCGCCGACCTCTTCGAGCAGTTCCGGAAGGAAATCGAGACGACGCTCGCCGCGCCCGAAGAGCGCCTGCCGCACGCCGAGGACTGCTGGCTTTATCTGCACCTCGTGTTCGAGGCGATCTGGAAATATCGCTTCATTTACCGCGACATCAACGATCTCGTCGCCCGCTATCATAGGATCGAAGTGGAGTTCCGCCGCATCCTCGCACACAAGATCCGGGTCGCGGAGCAGATCCTCGCCGGCCTCGTGAAGGCGCGGCAGATGCGCGCCGAGCCCGCCGAAATCGCGACGCTGGCGGAGAACATCGTCCTCATCGCCAGCTACTGGATGTCGTTCGAATTCGCCCGCGCGCCGAAGGCGACGCAGGACGCCAGGACTTTGGCGCGCGGCGCGTTCCACGTCATCGCGCTCGCCGCCCCCTATCTCGAGCCGCGCGAGCGGCGGCTGTTCGACGAATTGGCGAGGCGATATATTGCTTGAAGGAGGACGCCATGGCGGCGAAATGGAAGGCTTTCCCCTATGACGCGAGCAAATTCGCCTACGAGGGGGCGGCGCTAAAGACGGCATGGCCCGAACTGCACCGCGGCGACTGCGAGCCCTTCCCCGAC
>DATJXI010000200.1:0-4724 GCA_035500275.1 Roseiarcus sp.
CGCGATCGAGCGGGCGGCGAGAAGCCACGGCCTGACGCACATCGGACGGCTGACGTCGAACCTGATCCGGCCGGTGACGATCGGGCGCCTGGTCGTCGACGTCACGGCCGACTACATCGGTCGCAACGCCGGCCATTTCGCCGCGACGCTGATCGCCGACGACAAGGAAGTCGGTCGCTTCACGGCGCTCGCGCAGCGCGAGTCGCAGGTCGAGATTCCGTCGTCGCTGCCGGGCGATCCGGTGCCGACGATCGCTCCGCCGGATCGCGCTGCGGCAGCTTCGTTCCCGTTCGAGAGGGACGGCCTCGGCTATGCCAACCTGGTCGAGACCCGCATCGTCAAGGGGACGATGTTCAACGGTCCCAGCACCGTCTGGTTCCGGATGCGCCACCCGCTGGTCGCGGGCGAAGAGACGAGCGGATATCAGCGCGTCGCGGTCGCCGCCGATTCCGGCAACGGCATCAGCGCCGCGCTCGACTTCCAGAAATATCTCTTCGTCAATTGCGATCTGACGATCAACCTCTTCCGAAGGCCCATCGGCGAGTGGATCTGCCTGCAAGCACAGACCCTGTTCGGCGGCAACGGTTGCGGGCTGGCGGAATCCGCCCTCTACGATGAAGCGGGCCTCGTCGGCCGCGCCACGCAGAGCCTCGCAGTGAGGTTGCGGTGATAGGCTACTTCGCGCGCAGCGCCTCGACGCCGGGCAAGGCCTTGCCTTCCATCCATTCGAGGAACGCGCCGCCTGCGGCGGACACATAAGTGAACTCGCCGGCGACGCTCGCTTCGTTGAGCGCGGCCACCGTGTCGCCGCCGCCGGCGACCGACTTCAGCTTGCCGTCGCGCGTCAGGAAGCCGACCGTCTTGGCGATGGCGAAAGTCGCCGCCTCGAACGGCGGCGTCTCGAAGGCGCCGAATGGGCCGTTCCAGACGAGCGTCTTGATCTGGCGGAGGATCTCCTCCACCGCCACGACCGACTTCGGCCCGATGTCGAGGATCATCTCGTCGTCGGCCACATGACCGACGTCGACGACGCGCGCGTGGACGTGTGCCTTAAGCTCCTTCGCGACCACCCCGTCCACGGGCAGCACAATCCGGCAATTGCCGTTGCCCGCGGCGTCGAGGATCTTGCGCGCCGTATCCGCCATGTCCTTCTCGCAGAGCGACTTGCCGACGCCCTTGCCCTCGGCGAACAGGAACGTGTTGGCCATGCCGCCGCCGATGATGAGGTAGTCGACCCTATTGATGAGGTTGCCGAGCAGATCGAGCTTGGTCGAGACCTTCGCGCCGCCCACGATCGCCGCCACGGGATGTTGCGGATTGCCGAGCGCCACGTCGAGCGCCTCGAGCTCGGCCTGCATGGCGCGCCCCGCATAGGAGGGCAGCTTGTGCGCGACGCCCTCGGTCGAAGCGTGCGCGCGGTGCGCCGCCGAGAAGGCGTCGTTGACATAGATGTCGCCGAGCTTCGCGAACTCCTCGACTTGAGCCGGATCGTTCTTCTCCTCGCCCTTGTAGAAGCGCGTGTTCTCGAGCAGGAGAATGTCGCCGTTCTTCATCTTTGCGATCGCGTCCGCCGCAACCTTCCCGACGCAGTCGTCCGCGAAGGCCACCGGCCGCTTGACGATCTCGGAAACCGCGGCGGCGACGGGCTTGAGCGAATATTCGTCGTTTCGCGTCCCCTTCGGTCGGCCGAAATGAGCGAGCAGGATGACCTTGCCACCCTTGCCGGCGATCTCCTCGATCGTGCCTTTGACGCGCTCGATACGCGTCGTGTCGGTGACGCGGCCATTCTCGGTCGGCACGTTGAGATCGACCCGCAAGAGGACGCGCTTGCCGGAAACGTTGGCGTCGTCGAGCGTGCGGAAAGCTTTGGTCATGGTCGCTCCTCCGGATGTGCGGTTAATCTTGCGCGCGTGCTCTCCGCCGCCGGAATTCCGCTCCGGCGGCTCGCTTAGGTCACGGACGCCGCGAAAAGCTCAGATGAGCTTCGCCATCGCAACCGCCGTGTCGGCCATGCGGCACGAGAAGCCCCATTCGTTGTCGTACCAGGACAGCACGCGGACGAAGGTCCCGTCGACCACCTTGGTCTGGTCGAGGTGGAACACCGAGGAATGGGAATCATGGTTGAAGTCGACCGAGACGTTCGGCTTGTCGGTGTAGCCGAGAATGCCCTTGAGTGGGCCGTTGCCGTCGGCGGTCGTTTTGATGGCGTCGTTGATCTCGTCCTTGCTGGTCGCGCGCTTGGCGACGAACTTGAGGTCGACGGCCGAGACGTTCGGAGTGGGCACGCGGATCGCCGAGCCGTCGAGCTTGCCCTTGAGCTCCGGCAGCACGAGGCCGACGGCCTTCGCGGCACCCGTCGTGGTCGGGATCATCGACAGCGAGGCGGCGCGGGTGCGGTAGAGGTCCTTGTGCAGCGTGTCGAGCGTCGGCTGGTCGCCGGTGTACGAGTGGATCGTCGTCATGAAGCCGTGCTCGATGCCGACCGAGTCGTTGAGCACTTTGGCGACCGGCGCAAGGCAGTTGGTTGTGCACGAGGCGTTCGAGATGACGAGATGGTCTTTCGTCAGCTTGTCGTGATTGACGCCGAAGACGACCGTCAGATCGGCGCCGTCTGAAGGCGCGGAGACGATGACGCGCTTGGCGCCGGCCTTGAGATGCGCCGCCGCCTTGTCGCGCGCGGTGAAGTGGCCCGTGCATTCCATCGCGATGTCGACGCCGAGTTCCTTGTGAGGAAGCTCGGTCGGGTCTTTGATCGCGGTCACCTTCACCTTGTGGCCGCCGACGTGGATCGTGTCGCCCTCGACCGTGACCTCATGCGGGAACCGCCCGTGGACGCTGTCGAAACGCAGCAGGTGCGCGTTGGTCTCGACCGGCCCCAGATCGTTGATCGACACGATCTGAATGTCCTTACGACCCGATTCGACGATCGCGCGAAGCAGAAGCCGCCCAATGCGTCCAAAGCCGTTGATCGCTACCTTCGTGACCATTGTTCACTCTCCTCCTGACGCGCCCGAACTTATGCCGTTAGCGCGCTCGCCCAAATGAAACTCTTTGAAAGCGCGCGTTTCATGCGCCTTCGCCCAGTCAAAGTCTACAGCCTAGAGGGACAATGCGACAATTCGCCGTTGGCTTTGGCTCACCCGCCCAACCGCTTTAGCGCCGCGTCGGCGACCGCTTCCGGGGTGATGCCGAAGAATTGAAAGACCTCCTTGTACGGTCCGCTTTCGCCGAAACCCGTCATGCCAACGAAGGGACCGTCGCCGATGATGGCGTCCCAGCCGAAGCGCACGGCCGCCTCCACGCCGACCTTGACCTTGGCCGCGCCGATGACCGAGCGGCGATAGTCCTCCGGCTGGTCGAAGAAGGCGTCCATGCACGGGACGGAGACCACCCGCGCCGCGACTCCACGCTCCTTGAGGAGCTTCTGCGCCGCGACCGCGAGCGACACTTCCGAGCCGGACGCAAAGATCGAGACCTGCGCCTCGCCCTCGGCCGGCGAAATCTCGTAGGCGCCGCGCGCGCATAAGTTTTCGGCGACATGCGTGCGGCGCAGCGCCGGCAGGTTCTGCCGGGTCAGCGCCAGGATCGAGGGCGAGCGGCGCTTTTCGAGCGCCGCTTGCCAGCACTCGACCGTCTCGACGCTGTCGGCCGGGCGCCAGAAGTACATATTGGGCATCGCCCGCAACGAGGCGATCTGCTCGATCGGCTGATGCGTTGGCCCGTCCTCGCCAAGTCCGATCGAGTCGTGGGTGAAAACATGCACGACCCTGATCTTCATCAGCGCCGCGAGGCGCAGCGACGGGCGGCAATAGTCGGTGAAGGCAAGGAACGACGCGCCCGAGGGGATGAGACCTTGATGCACCGCCATGCCGTTGCACGCCGCCGCCATGCCATGCTCCCGCACGCCCCAGTGGATATAGCGGCCGGAGAAGTCGTCCGGCGTGATTTCCGGCGTCGCAGCGACCTTGGTGTTGTTGGAGGGGGTGAGGTCGGCCGAGCCGGTGACGAGTTCGGGGACCGCCGGCGCGATCACGTTGAGCGCGGCCTCGCCGGCCTTGCGGGTGGCGATCTCCGGCGCCTCGTCGGTGAGCTTCTGCTTGTAGGCGTCGATGACCGAGTCGAGGTCCTTCGGCAAATCGCCGCGAACGCGCCGCTCGAACTCGGCGCGCTCCTTGGGATCGAGCGCTGCGAGCGCCTTTTGCCACGCCGCGCGCTGCGGCGCGCCGCGCCGGCCAACTTCGCGCCAGGCGGCCAGAATGTCGTCCGGCACGACGAACGGCTCGTACGGCCAGTTGAGGTTCTTGCGGGCGCCGGCGATTTCGGCCGCGCCGGGCGCATCGCTGTGCGCCTTGGCGGTTCCCGCCCGGGTCGGGAGGCCGAAGCCGATCGTCGTCTTGCAGGCGATCATTGTCGGCCGGTCGGAATTCTGCGCGGTCCGAATCGCGGCACGGATCGCCTCCGGGTCGTGGCCGTCGATGGCGCTCGCGTTCCACCCCGCGGATTTGAAGCGCTCGACCTGATCGACATTGTCGGCGAGCACGGTCGTCTTGCCGTCGATGGAAATGCCGTTGTTGTCAAAGAACACAATGAGCTTCGAGAGCCGGTAATGCCCGGCTATGGCGATCGCCTCCTGGCTCACCCCCTCCATGAGGTCGCCGTCGGACGCCAGCACATAGGTGCGGTGGTCGACGACGCCCGGGAAATGCGCCGCCAGCATCCGCTCA
>DATJXI010000201.1:0-6637 GCA_035500275.1 Roseiarcus sp.
CCGCGGTTTCTTTTCACCTGGCCGAACGCCCGAATCAGCGTGATGGGCGGCGAACAGGCTGCGAGTGTGCTGGCGACGCTGCGCCGGGACGCGCTGGGAGCGGAGGGGCGGGAATGGTCGAAGGCGGAGGAAGAGTCTTTCAAGGGGCCGATTCGAGACAAATACGAGACGGAGGGCTCGCCCTACTACGCAACAGCGCGTTTGTGGGACGACGGAATCCTGACCCCGCAGGAGACGAGGCGCGTCCTGTCGCTCGCGTTCTCGGCGACGCTGAACGCGCCCCTCGAAGCGACGCGGTTCGGAGTTTTCCGGATGTAGCGCTGCCGAGAGCGCAGCCGCGCGCCGGCCTGCCCAGCTTCCAGCAACTCATGCTGCCGGTTTTAACGACGATCGCCAGGCGGCGCGACGATATCAGCGTGGCCGAGCTTGAAGAGGAAATCGGTAAGTCCCTCAGGATTTCCCCCGACGAGCGGGCCCGCATAGTCCCGAGCGGGAGCCAGACCATCCTTTTCAACCGGATCAACTGGGCGCGCGCCTACCTGTCCAAGGCGGGTCTCGTCGAGACGACCCGCCGCGGCTATTGCCGCGCAACCGAGCGGGGAAGGAAGCTGCTCGCCGAAGGGATCGCGGAAATCGATGTGACGGTGCTTGAGCGCTACCCCGAGTTTGTCACATGGCGCAGGCAGCAGAAGGCCGAGCAACCGCTGGCCGAGACGCCGGCGGCCGACAAACCGGAGGAAGTCATCTCCTCGAGTTTCGAACTCCTCAACGCAGATCTCGCGCGGGAGATCATTGAGCGGGTCCACTCCTTCAGCCCCGCTTTTTTTGAGCGGCTCATTGTCGATCTGCTGGTCCGCATGGGTTATGGCGGCGGCCGCCAGGAGATGGGGCGGGCGCTGGGGCGCTCCGGGGACGGCGGCGTCGACGGCCTCATCAAGGAGGACGAACTGGGGCTCGACGTCGTCTACGTCCAGGCCAAGCGGCTCGATCCGGAAAAGCCCGTGCCGGTTCGCGAGGTTCGCGACTTCGTCGGCGGGCTCGAAGGCCACCGCGCGACCAAGGGCGTCTTCGTGACCACGTCCTACTATCCAAGCACGGCCTACGATTTTGTCGCCCGTCTTTCGAAAAGGGTTGTGCTGATCGACGGCGCCGAGCTTGCGAACCTCATGATCCGGCACAAGCTTGGCGTGCGGGTAAAAGACACCTATGAGGTGAAGAAAATCGACGAAGACTATTTCGTCGAGTAGGTTTTCCACGCGGGCGCGGTTAATCTAAAGTCGAATGGCGCGAAAACGCCTCCGCCGCATCGCACTGGAGCCAAATTGCCGCCACCGCGTCGTTCTCGCGCTCAGTCGACGGGCTTGGAGGAGAGGCGCGCTGTAGCGGTTCCGATCCCAGGGATCATTCTGCTCGCGTTGTTCGAGCAGCCTCTCGCACTCGAAGTCCGCATGCTCAATAACCATTTGAGATCGTTACGCTTTGTTTTTCTCGATAGAAACATGAATTCTAATGATATCAATGGCTTACGGTCTAGGTCCGACAGCCTGACAGCATCACTAAACGAAGAGGGCTGTGGGGTCATTGGGCCCGCAGCCCTTTTTCATCTCGCTTTTTACTCCGACTGATCCACGAGGGGGAAACCGCGCCCTCGCCCATCCCGCGCGCTACTTTTTCGGCGGGGGCGGCAGCAGCGTTACGGTCGTAATTCCGCCCGCGATGTTGAGCCCGGTCTGACCCTCGACCGAGAGAGGCTGAAGCGAGAAGGCGCGGCCGGTTCCGCCGACCAGCACGTTGGCGCCGAGGCCCGCTCCGGCGCTGGCCTGCGCGCCGACGCCGACGTACGTGCCCGACAACGCGCCGCGCGGGACCCCCGATGCAGGCGCAAGCACGCCCCAAATCAGCCGGCCCTGGCCCACGGCGCCGAGGGCCACTCCGAATTCGTCGATACGGCCAAGATAAGTCTCCGGCGGGTCACCGTTCACGGGCTTAAAAGTGCAATACATCGTCTGCTTCTGGACGAGGAACATGCCGACGCCGGCGGAGACGTCGCAGGAGAGCGTGCCCACTTGCGTCGCCGACTGCGCCGACGCGGAGGACGTTGCGAACGTGCTCAGCATGACGCCTGCGGCGAAAGCGAGAAAACCAGTCTTCATTTCGTTGACCTCGAATGTTGACGCATTGCGCCCTGGCGAAACGCCAAGGGACCGTTAACAGGGCGCAAACGGCTAACGGCCTCACATGTCAGAACGGCGAAGGCGACTCCGCGCGTCGTTCCGCCGCGGCTGGCAAATCCCGCTCCAGCCACCGTTTCGCGGCCTCCCGCCCGGCAAGATGGAGGCGCTCAAGAAAATCCCGGCCGAGATTGGCCGCGCTTTCGTCAGCGAGGCCGTCGAATTGCTCGTCGGCTGAGATGCGGCCGATCCTGAGGCGCTTCAGCCTCGCGGTCAAGCCGAGGATCTTTGCCTGTTTGAGCGCCTCGAGTTCGGCGTTGAGGGTCGCGTTGAACTGGATCTGCTCCAAACGGGCGGCGATCTCGCGCGGCGATTTCGGCAGCCGCTCGCAGGTCGAGGGCGTCAGCTGCACGATGAGCAGGTGGGCCGCGTCCGAGGCGCCGACGAGCGGCAAGAGGGGCGGGTTGGCGGCGTAGCCGCCGTCCCAATACGCGTCGCCGTCAAGCTCGATTGCGTGATGCAGGAGCGGCAGGCAGGCCGAGGCGAGCACCGCATCGACCGTCAATTCGTGATTGGCGAGGATGCGGAGCTTGCCGTCGCTGACGCGGGTTGCGCCGAGCAACAACTTGATCTTTGATTCCTGCCGGAGCCGCTCGAAATCCACTTCCGCCGCGAGCGCCTCCCGCAGCGGATTGATGTTGAAGGGATTGAACTGATAGGGCGAGAGCGTCCTGACGACAAGTTCGAAGCCGGCCCCAAGCGGAGACCCTTTGCTAAGGAACACCGCTGAGTCGCTCATTTTCTTCCAGAAAGTGGAGAGACGCGCGCGCGCGCCTTCCGGCCCGCCTTCGATCATGCCCGAGGCGAGGAGAACGGCGTTGACAGCGCCTGCGCTCGAACCGCTGATCGCGTCGAAGGCGATCTGCTCCTCCAGGAGCCGGTCAAGCACGCCCCACGCGAAAGCGCCGAACGAACCGCCGCCCTGCAGCGCCAAAGCGACGCGGGTCGGGGGCCAGCGTGGCGGCGGTTCATGGCCGAGAAAGGCGAGCGCTTTGTCTATCAGGGTCACTTTGGAGTCCCTCGTCGAAAATCGCGTCTTCGAATCGCTTCCCCCGGACGTCCTGTCGCTCATGCCTCTAGCCTTACCAAGACGCCCCATTTAGGGCGCTCGAAGCTCGCCAGAGACAGTGCGCCTAGGTACAGGTAGACTATCCGGGAGCCGCGCATGTTCGCCAACGTCCTCATCGCCAACCGCGGCGAGATCGCCTGCCGTATCTTCAAGACCGCGCGCCGCATGGGGATTCGCACGATCGCGATCCACACTCCCGTTGACCGGGGCGCGCTCTTCACCCGCCTCGCCGACGAGGTCCACGAGATCGGCGCAGGCGCGAACGGCTACCTCGACGGCGAGGCGATCGTCGCGCTCGCCAAGCGCGTCGGCGCCCAATGCCTGCATCCGGGCTATGGTTTCCTCTCCGAGAACGCCGATTTCGCCGAAGCGTGCCAGACGGCGGGCGTCGTTTTCGTCGGCCCCCCGCCGGACGCGATGCGGGCGCTCGGCCTCAAGAGCGCGGCGAAAGCGCTCATGCAACGGGCGGGCGTGCCGGTCGTGCCCGGCTACCACGGCGAAAACCAGAATCCGAAGTTCCTGCGCGAGAAGGCCTACGAGATCGGCTATCCGGTGCTTGTCAAGGCGATCGCGGGCGGCGGCGGGCGCGGCATGCGGCGGGTGGACGCGCATGTGGAGTTCGAGGCGGCGCTTGAGAGCGCGCGGCGCGAGGCCGAGGCGGCGTTCGGCGACGGGCGCGTGCTGATCGAAAAATATATCGCCTCGCCTCGCCACATCGAGATGCAGATTTTCGCCGACGCGCTTGGAAACTGCGTGCATCTTTTCGAGCGCGACTGCTCGCTGCAGCGCCGCCACCAGAAGGTGGTCGAGGAGTGTCCCGCGCCGGGACTGCCTGAGGAGACCCGCCAGACGATGGCGAAGGCGGCGACGGCGGCGGCGCTCGCGGCGGCCTATGTCAACGCGGGAACGGTCGAGTTCATCGCCGAGGCCTCGCGCGGGCTTGGTCCGAACGACTTCTATTTCCTCGAGATGAACACGCGGCTCCAGGTGGAGCATCCGGTGACCGAAATGGTGACCGGGCTCGATCTTGTCGAATGGCAGTTCCGGGTCGCCGCGGGCGAGCGCCTGCCCAAGCGGCAGGAGGAGATCCGATGCGAGGGCGCTGCGATCGAGGCGCGCGTCTACGCGGAGGACCCGGAGCACGGGTTCCTGCCTTCCCCGGGGCGCATCCATGTCATGAGCTTCCGCGGCGAAGAGGGTTTTGCCGGCGTCAGGGTCGACGCCGGCTTTTCCGCCGGCGACAGCGTCACGCCCTTTTACGATCCGATGATCGCCAAGCTCATCGTTCATGCGCCGACGCGAGCCGAGGCGCTCTCCATGCTCAACAGGGAGCTCAACGATTCGGTCGTCATCGGTCCGAAGACGAACCTCGGCTTCTTGAAGGCGCTGACGCGGGCGCCGGAGATCGCGAAGGGCGCGTTCGACACCGGCTTCATCGACGCCCATCTCTCCCGCCTCGGCGCCGCTCCGCATCCGCCCGACCCGCGCGCGGTGCTCGCGGCCGCGCGTCTCCTCCTCATGCGGCCTCAGGCATCCAGGCCCTCGCCGCTCTCGCCTCATGATCCTTGGGCGACAGCCGACTCGTTCGAGCTTGTCGGCGAGCGCCGGCTCGGCGTCGACCTCACGGTCGACGGAAAGCCCGAGCGTCTGCATCTGGCCGCCGGCGGCTTAGCCGAGGCCGGCGGCAAGACCGAAGACCGGCCGGAAATCATGCTGTTCGAGACGGAGGCCGGCGTTTACGCCTTCGCCGGCGGCCGGCAGGCTTTCGTCGCGCTCAATGATGCGCTTGCGCATGTCGCCGGCGAAGCCGACGACGGCGACGGCGCAATCCGCGCACCGATGAACGGGCGCGTCGCCGCGCTCCATGTCGCCGACGGCGATGAGGTGGAGGCGGGGAGGCGCCTCGCCGTGGTCGAGGCGATGAAAATGGAGCACGCGCTCAACGCCCCGTTCGCCGGAATCGTGCGCGACCTCGTCTGCAACGTCGGCGACCAAGTCGAGATGGGCGAGCGCATCATGCGGGTGGAGGTGGAGGAGCGTCGCGAGTAGGGGCGCCGCGCGAGTCGCCTGATGCTCCTGTGACCTGGGTCACAGCGCGCCGCCCGGCTTTTGTGCCACAAAGCCTCATTGGGGAACGTCGGGCCGTGCGCTTGAGGCCCGCCGACGGCAGGGAGGTTTGAAGCCATGCCTACTCACGCGACGACATTTATTCGTAGCGCATACCGTCAGTATTTTGCCAACGCGGCGCTGATACTTACGATTATAGCCCTTGGAATTATGCTGGTCGATATAGCGATGCCAGCGATGATTAACGAAACTTCAGCGGGCAAGCCCTGGCTTTTTGTTCGAGAGTTCTCGCTTGAGGTCGCGTTTGCTTTTCTGATAGCGGCGCTTTTGATTTTTACGACCGAGCGGAGGTCGAGAGACGAACTGTACGCGATTTTTGACGCTCATTTAGGGAATATCCGGCGAACTGTTCGCGTCGGCATTGAGGAAATCGGAAAGATCCAAGGTCTGTGCAGTTTTCTCGCCAAGGTTAATTCTGATTCAGACAATCCTATGAGTTTATCCAGTGTCATAATTCGAGAATTGAGCGATGAGATATATAGAAAGTATGTCGATGGACTCCTTGCCACTAAGACCGGGTTCAAGATTGACGATATTAGCTGGTCATTAGAGACAAATGAACTGCTTTATAAGGCGCTCCTACAAGCAAAAGTTATGAATCAGGAAATTCGAGTAACACATACCGACAATTTGGATATTTGGCTTGACGAATATGAACCGGAAGAGACGCTGAAGTGCCAAAAACGATTGTCGGAAGAGAATAATGTCAAGATTATAAAAATATTTGTTGGACCAGAAGCATTAGATCGGTCGAGCAAATATCAGGCAGCGATCGAGAAGATGAGGAAGTATAATATTGAGGCTAAATATGTCAGGCATTCAACTCCTTCGGACATCATCGACATGACGTGGTTACCGAATGCGCAATTGGTCATGACCTGGAGGTCAAGGGCCGAAAACAATATATCGGAAATAGAGATGATAGAGCTTTCGTCGGACGAGGAGCTGCAGCGCAAGTTGGAAAGCGACTGGGCATTCCTGCTTGATCGGCATGAAGAAGAAGGTCAGGAAGAGCTTGTCTCCGAAGCTCGGCAGCCAGTCGCAATTCTCAGGCGCGCGTCTGGCTTCACGAAGCGTGAGGACGCGCGCCAGCCTTCCCTGACGAGCGTCCACGATCAAGGCCGACGGACTTCGGCGCATATCCGGGCGGCGACGGAGTGACGTCGCCGCCGCGTGCTGCTCAAAACAGGAGCGCACGGCAAGAAAAGGT
>DATJXI010000202.1:0-10384 GCA_035500275.1 Roseiarcus sp.
AGCGCCCCCTTGCCGTTGATTTCCGGAATATGGATCTTGCGCCCGAACAGCGTCATGACGAAGCCGTTGGCCCGGACATAGTCCCGCGCGCCGTCCATATAGGCCTTGATGCCCGGGAAACGGTCGAAATAGGTCTCGATATAGCGCCCGGCCTCGCCGCGCTCGATGCCGAGCTGGTTCGACAGGCCGAACGCCGAGATGCCATAGATGATGCCGAAATTGATCGCCTTGGCGCGGCGCCGGATCTCGCCCGGCATGCCCTCAATTGGCACCCCGAACATCTCCGACGCCGTCATGGCGTGAATGTCGAGCCCCTCGGCGAAGGCGGTCTTAAGCGCCGGAATGTCGGCGATATGCGCGAGCAGCCTCAGCTCGATCTGGCTGTAGTCGGCGGAGATGAGCTTATGTTCCGGCGGCGCGACGAAGGCGCGGCGGATCTTGCGCCCTTCCTCAGTGCGGATCGGGATGTTCTGGAGATTGGGCTCCAACGACGACAGCCGCCCGGTCGTCGTCGAGGCCAGCGCATAGGACGTGTGCACGCGCCCGGTCGTGCGATTGACGTAGCCCGGCAGGGCGTCGGCATATGTCGATTTGAGCTTCGAGAGCTGGCGCCATTCCAGCACGCGCGCCGGGAGCTGGTGGCCCTCAGCCGCCAGGTCCTCGAGCACGCTCGCGGTCGTGGACCACGCGCCGGTCGCGGTCTTCTTGCCGCCCGGCAGGCCCATCTGGCCGAAAAGGATGTCGCCGAGCTGCTTCGGCGAGCCGGGGTTGAACGGCGCGCCGACCATGCTCGCGATGTCGTCCTCGAGCCGTCCCATGCTCTGGGCGAAGTCGCCTGCGAGCCGAGACAGCATGTCCCGGTCGACCGCGACCCCGCGCCGCTCCATGCCCGCGAGCACGGATATGAGCGGCCGCTCCAGCGTCTCATAAACGGTCGTCTGGCCCTCGGCGACGAGGCGCGGCTTCAGGACCCGCCAAAGGCGCAAGGAAATTTCGGCGTCCTCGGCCGCGTATTCCGTCGCCTTGTCGAGCGCCGCGCGCGCGAAGCCGATGAAGTTGCGGCCCGATCCCGCGACATCCGCAATCGCGATCGGGTTGTGGCCGAGATGGCGCAGCGAAAGGGTCGTCGCGTCGTGGCTGTCGCCGGTCGCGCCCGCATCCAAGGCGTAGGACATCAGCATCGCGTCGTCGACCGGCGTGACCGTGACGCCGCGCTGGGCGAAGACCTGGACGTCGAACTTGATGTCCTGGCCGATCTTGAGGACGCCCGGGGCCTCGAAGAGGGGGTTTAAGAGCGCGACCGCGTCCTCCTCCCTGATCTGCCCGGCCAGCAGGCCCTTGCCCTCGAAGAGACTGTCCGCACCCGTGCGATGGCCGATCGGGACGTAAGCCGCCTCGCCCGGCTTAACAGCGAGCCCGACGCCGATGAGGTCGGCCTGCAACGGGTCGATCGAAGACGCCTGGGCGGCGATCGCGACCTGCCCCTCCTCATGCGCGCGGGCGACAAAGGCGCGCAGTTCGTCCACGGTCTGGATCGTCTTGTAGGCAGAGCGGTCGATCGGCGCCTTCGCCTCACGCGCCCGGGCGGTCGCGAGATCGGCCGGCGTCGCCGGCCCCTTCGTCTGCCCCGGCGGCGGCGCGGCGCGCGCCTCCGCCTCCTGCTCGCGCGCGAGCGCCTCTTCGCCCGCGCGTCCCTGCCAGCCCGCCGGTCCGACGAAGCGCGGGTCGGGCTCGACCGCGGCCGCGTCGACCCCGCAGATCTCGGCGACGCGGCGGGTGATGGCGTTGAGCTCCATCGCCTTGAAGAAGGCGATCAGCTCCTTCCCGTCGAGCGTCGGCGTGGCCAGTTCGTCGAGCGGGGTCTCGACCGGCACGTTGCGGTCGAGCGTGACGAGCTGTTTCGAGACCCGGATCCGCTCCACGTTCTCGGGCAAGGTCAGCGCTTCGCGGCGCTTCGGCTGCTTGATCTCGCCGGCGCGGGCGAGGAGCGTGTCGAGGTCGCCGTATTCGTTGATGAGCTGCGCCGCCGTCTTGACCCCGATGCCGGGCGCGCCGGGCACATTGTCGGTCGAGTCGCCGGCCAGCGCCTGGATGTCCACGACCTTGTCGGGACCGGCGCCAAAATACTCCATCACTTCCGCCACGCCGATCCGGCGCTCCTCGCGCTCGCCCGACGCCGGGTCATACATCGCGACGCCCGGACCGATCAGCTGCATGAGGTCCTTGTCGGCCGAGACGATGAGCACGTCGGCGCCCTTCTCGCGCGCCTCAGCCGCGTAGGTCGCGATGAGATCGTCGGCCTCGTAGCGCCCCTGCTCGATCGGAACCATGCCGAAGGCTCGAACGGTCGCGCGCAGGAGCGGAAACTGGGGGACGAGATCCTCCGGCGGGTCTTTGCGCTGGCTCTTATAGGCAGGGTAAATGTCGCGGCGGAATGAGTTTTCTGTCTTGTCGAAGATGATGGCGAGGTGCGTCGGCTTGATCCCCGCCGCGCCGTCCTTGACGAATTGGAGCATCTTGGTCGCGAAGAGCCGCACCGCTCCGATCGGCAGCCGGTCGGACCGATAATTGTACTTCTGATCCTGGCGGATCGACTGATAGTAAGCGCGAAAGACGAAAGAGGAGCCGTCAACCAGAAAGACATGGTCGCCGGGTCCGACCGGACGCTTGGCTTGAGTCATTTCCCAAGAATAGGCGATGCGAACGGGGAGCGCTATCGCGGGCCAGAGGGTTGGCCGAGGCGGCTAACGGTACATATGGGAATCATTCATCGCTCAGTCATCCTGCGAGGCGCATTTTACGGCGCGAGTGCGGTCGAAATCGGCAACCGGGGCTCGAACTTGAGAGGAAAACACTTCATCGGCGCGTCCGCCTTGGCCTTGACGGCGGTCCTGGGGCCGGATTCGGGCCTTCAGACCGCGCAGTCGTTCACCATTCCGACCGTCTGCACGGACGCCGCGGCTTGCGCGTCTCTCTGCCGTAGCGTTGGCGAGGAAGGCCGGACCGAGAGCGACTTCATCGCGCTCGCCGCCTATCAGCTCGGGCCCGAGAAGCCGATCGCCCTGCCGCCAGCCAATTTGTCGATGCCTGCGCCCGTCGATCCCAAGAACGTCTACGCCGGGACAGGCGCCGGCATGTTCAGCCCCGCCGTCGCGGGCGCCTTGAGCCGGGTCTATTCGCCGAACCTGATCAGCGGCAAGGTCGACGTCATCGATCCCGAAACGTTCACGGTGATTGAAAGCCTCGCCGCCATTCCGAGCCCGCAGCACATCGTGCCGTCATGGGATTTGCAGACTCTATGGGTGTCAGGCGACATCAGCTATCGTGGCGGCCACGCCGACGTCATGCCGATCGACCCGAAGACCGGCAAGCTCGGCAAGGCGATCGACGTGCCCGACTCCTACAACATGTATTTCACGCCGGACGGCAAGTCGGCGATTCTGGTCGCCGAATCGATGCGCCGGCTCGAATTCCGCGACCCGCACACGATGGCGCTGCAAGGCTATATCGCGACGCCGAAGTGTTCCGGCGTCAACCACGCCGACTTCGCCGCCGACGGCTCCTACGCGATCTTCACCTGCGAATACGACAACTCGCTCGCCAAGATGGACCTCGTCCATCACAGGTTGGAAGGGATCCTGCCGCTCTCGCCCGGCGGCATGCCGCAGGACATCCGCATCTCGCCCGACGGCTCGGTCTTCTTCGTCGCCGACCTCCTGAAGGACGGCGTCGTCCTCGTCGCCGGCGACTCGTTCCAGCAGATCGGCTTCATTCATACCGGCGTCGGCGCGCACGGCCTCTACCCGAGCCGCGACGGAACCAAGCTCTATGTCTCCAATCGCGGCACCCACGACATCGCGGGTGTCAGGAAAGGCCAGGGCAGCGTCACCGTGCTCGACTTCATGACCGGCAAGGTCCTGGCCAACTGGGTTGTGCCGGGCGGCGGCAGCCCGGACATGGGCAACGTGAGCGCCGATGGCAAATGGCTGTGGCTCTCCGGCCGTTACGACGGCGTCATCTACGCCTTCAACACGGCCGACGGCTCGGTGAAGACGATTCCCGTCGGCGGCATGCCGCACGGCCTGACCGTCTGGCCGCAGCCGGGACGCTACTCGCTGGGGCACACGGGGAATTTGCGTTGACCGTCAGCGCATTCCAGCATTGTCGCGGAGGCTGGAGCGATCCTTCCGAATAAAGCGCCCGCGCCGGATGTTGTGCGGGGGAAGCCCGATTTGGCAAAGCATCCCCTCCCACGAATGGAAACGGCGAATGCGCGCAGCGCTCTGCGAGAGGTTTGAAGGAATCGACGCGGTCCAGCTCGGCGAGACGGCTGATCCTCGTCCCGCCGAAGACGAAGTTCTCATCGACGTTCACGCCGCCTCCGTAAGCTACATGGATTGTCTGATGAGCCGCGGCGGCTATCAGCTCAAGCCGCCGCTTCCCTACGTTCCCGGAAGCGACGCCGCCGGCGTCGTCGTCGCCGTCGGCGACAAGGTCGATCGCTTCCGCCCGGGCGACCGGGTCGCCTGCAGCAATTGGTTCGGCGCCTTCGCCGAACGGATGGTCGCCAAAGCCGGCAGCTGCGCCCGCCTCCCCGACACTGTGGATTTCGTCGTGGGGTCGGGCGTTCTCTACGGGTACCTCACGGCGTGGTACGCGCTCGCCGAGCGCGCGCGGGTGCAAGCGGGCGAAACCGTTCTCGTCACCGGCGCCGCGGGCGGCGTTGGATCGGCTTGCGTCGAAGTGGCGCAGGTCCTCGGCGGCCGCGTCATCGCCGCGGTGGGGTCCCCGTCCAAAGCCGCCTTCGCCCGCGACGCGGGCGCGGACCACGTGATCGACTATTCCCATGACGACGTGCGAGAGCGGGTGAAGGCGATCACTGGCGGACAGGGTATTGACGTCGGCGTCGACAACGTCGGCGGAGACCTGTTCCTCACGCTTGCCCGCCTGATGCGCTGGAACGGCCGCCTGATCCCGATGGGCTTCACCGGCGGCGACATCCCGTCGCTCCCGATGAATCTGCCGCTGCTGAAAAACTACTCGATCGTCGGCGTGTTCTCGGGCGCCTGGATGACGAATTGTCCGGACGAGGCGGCGCGGGCTTCGGGCACGATCATGACGATGGTGGGAGACGGTCGGCTCAAGCCGCGCATCGATCGCGTGCTCCCGCTCAAGCAAGCTCAAGAGGCGATGCGCGCCGTCGCGGAGCGACGCGTTCAGGGACGCATCGTGCTCAAAGTCAGGTGATGGGGGGGCCAAGTGGAAAAGATGACGCGGGTCAAGCCGGTCGAGTCGGTTCACCAGGTCTCCGCGATCACCTATGGCTTCATGGCTTCGAAGGCCTTGTTCGCCGCGTTGGCCTTCGACCTCTTCACGCAGATTGCGCACGGCGCCGATACGGCGCCCGCCTTGGCGACGGCCGCCGGCGTCGCCGAGAACCGGCTCGTCACCCTTTTGACCGCGCTCAAGTCGCTCGGGTTGATAAGCGAAATCGGAGGCCGGCTCGCGAACGCGCCGGCGACGTCGCATTATCTCGTGGCGGGCGCGCCGGGAGACTTCCGCGACTATGTTCGGTGGGTCAACGGAGCATTCGGCTACGAGAGCTTTTTGCACCTCGACAAGGCGCTGCGGGGCGAGCGGGTCTTCGCCGACAAGGGATTTTACGAAGGCCTCATTTACGATTCGGGCATCGGCGGCGAGCGGTTCAGCGCCGCTCAGCACACGGGTTCGCTCGGTCCCGCCCGGTTGATGGCCAAGCGGATCGATCTCCGCGGCCGCCGGACGCTTTGGACGTCGGCGGCGGCAGCGAGGCCTACAGCATCGCGTTCTGCGCCGCCAACCCGGAGCTGTCGGCGACGATCCTCGACTTTCCCCAGACGATCGACACGGCGAAGCGCTGCGTCCGCGAGGCGGACCTTGCGGACCGGATCGGGCATCTCGCCGGCAACGCCGTCTTGGTCGACTGGCCCGAGACGCAGGACGTCGTCCTCATGTCGTACGTCTGGAGCGCGGTCGGGGAGGCCGACATTGCCGTCCTGGCCCAGCGCGCCGCCGCCGCGCTATCCTCAGGCGGGCTGCTCTTGATCCACGACTTCATGGTCGACGACGCGCGCGACGGTCCGCCGTTTGCGGCGTGGTACCTTGTGGGCAGCATGCTCGACAATCCTTCTGCCGTTTGCCTGACGCCCTCATACGTAGAGGGCGTGCTGCGCAACGCCGGTTTTCGAATTGAAAAGACGGAAACGATCCTGCCGGGAATTACGATGCTGACCACGGCGACCAAGCCCGCCTGAGCGCAACCGATCTCATGCGGCCTTGACTTGCCGCAAAATATGCTCGGCGCTCGACAGGTCGGCCTTGCCGGGCTCGGGCTCGACGTTGAGCGCCTCGACCACCCCGTCCTTGACCAGCATCGAATAGCGTTTCGAGCGCACCCCGAGGCCCGCGGCGGCGAGGTCGATGTCGAGGCCGGCCGCCTTGGCGAAGGCCGCGTTCCCATCGGCGAGAAAATCGATCTTCCCCTTGGCGCCGGTCGCCTCGGCCCAGGCGGCGAGCACGTGGTGGTCGTTGACCGAGGTCATAGCGACGCGGTCCACGCCCTTGGCCCGGAACTTGGCCTCGTTGGCGATGAAGCCGGGCAAATGGTTCTTGTGGCAGGTCGGGGTGAAGGCGCCGGGCAGGCCGAACACAACCACCGTCTTGCCGGCGAAATAATCCTTCGCCTCGACCGGCTTCGGGCCGTCCGGGGTCACGAGCATGAATTTCGCGTCGGGCAGGCGGTCGCCAACCTTGATAGTCATGGGCGGTCCCTTCAGTTGAGTAGTCCGGCGGGAGGCGCGAAGTTAGGCCAACAGCCAGCCGGACGTAAAGCGGGCCTTCGCCGCCGAAGTTGCCGAAGCGTCAGCCCGCCCCGGCCCCGGTCCGCTCCCCCACCTCCACCTTCGCGACAAAATCGCCGATCGCCTTGATGAGGATCGGCGCGAGCGACTCCGGAAAGTCGTGGCCCATGCCAGGAATGACCATGAGTTCGGCGCCAGGAATGCTGGCCGCTGTGTCCTCGCCACTCGAGACAAGAACAAGCGGATCGTCGGCGCCGTGGATGACGAGCGCCGGAACCTCGACCGCTTTCAGGCGCTCGTGGCGCGGCGAGGCGGCGATGACGGCCGCCATCTGACGGGCGATTCCGGCCGGATCGTAGGGCGCGTAGTCGACGGTGCGCGTCGCAAAGGCCTTGAGCTCCTCGTCGCCCGCGGGAAAGCCCGGGCTGCCGATGACGCGCCATACCGCGACGCCACGGGCAATGCGATCCTCGCGGCCAGGGCTCGCGGGCGGCGTCATGATCGCCGCGAACGCCTCCGGCTTGCCTTCCGGGAGACCGCGCCGTTGCGTCGTGGACATGATCGAGACGAGGCTCTTCGTCCTGGCGGGGTGGTTGATCGCGACGAGCTGGGCGATCATGCCGCCCATCGAGGCGCCGGCGAGATGCGCGCCGTCGATCCCAAGCGCGTCCAAAAGGCCGACCGCGTCGTCCGCCATGTCGTCGAGCGCGTAGGGCGCCTGCACCGGCCGGCCCGCCTGGGCGTCGGCGAAGATCGCCTTGAGATCGGGCGCGCCGAGCGCCGCCAAGTGGGTCGATCGGCCGATGTCTCGGTTGTCGAAACGGATGATGCGAAAGCCTCTCGCAACAAGGCCCGCGCAAAACGAATCCGGCCAGGCCGCGAGCGGGGCCGAGAAGCCCATGATGAGTAGGATCGCAGGGTCGCTGTCCCGCCCGACGCTCTCGTATTGGATGTCGATCCCGTTGACTGCGACGCGAGGCATTCGGCTTGCCGCCTTTGGACAGAGACTTGCGAACCATAGTGGGAACGAGTGAAATCTCAAAGCGACGGTTTGTGTAGCGTCTCGCACTTGCGCGTCGGCGAGGACGCTGGCTTGCGAATCAAGCTGCGGCGCGCGCCTCGACCTTCGCGACGAAGTCGCCAATCGCGTTGAGGTAGACCCGCGCGGCGGCTTCCGTAAAGTCGTGGCCGAGGCCCGGAACGAGCATGAGCTCCGCCCCCGGAACGCTGCTCGCCGTGTCCATTGACCATTTACACTTTTTGACACTCAAGCCTTTGAAAACGCTCGCTCGCCGCCAAGACTGCAGATGCGCCCCGCCAAGCGCCTCATACGGACGCGCGTTCGCCCTCGGGAGGGGCCATCCCGCCTTGGTCGGCCGGCGTCAGCGCTTTCATGAGCGCCTCGAAGGCGTCGATCGGCATCCTGAACATACCGATATAGGGGTCGCTGAGTTCCAGAATGAGGAACGCCGCGCTGCCGACCGCAAGGGCGCCGAGCGCGGCCATCAGCGTCGTCAAGAGGTTGATCGCGGACTGGAGGCCATAGCCGAAAAAGAGAAGACACGCCCAGGCGACGACGACGATGAGAAGCAAGTTCGGAACCGGGTTGACGAGGCCGCGGATCATGGTCAGTTGCGTTTCGACGAGCGCGTCAAACAGGTCCCTCGCGGTCGCGAGATGTTTCCTCTGGTCGTCGCTCGTCGGACGCAGCGAGTCGAACACATCGCGCATCGGCAGCACTTCGGCGGAAATCGCGTCGTAGACGATGACGCGCTTGCGCTTCGGGTCTTTGGTCCAAAGCCAATCCTCGGCGCGCTTCGCCATCTCGCGCAGTTTACGGCGCCCTGCGATCGCTTCCGGACCATATTGCGTGAAGGCGAGATCGAGCAGGATGAACGAGCGCCCGATTGTCTGCAATTGGTTCTGCTGGCCCGTGAACAGGCCATGGCTCGTCCAGATCAAAAGGCCGAGCACGAGCGCCAGCAGCGTCGCGTCGAGGCCGACGACCGAGCCGATCATGCCCTTCGATTCGGCGACATACGAGGCCGGCAGCAGTCGCTGCAGACCGAAGCCCAGGAGCGCGCTCGAGAAAGTGACGAGCGATATGATCGCGGCCCGGTGAACGAAAATCATCCCCGCGCTGCGCGAAGGTTCAGTTGGCAAGGACGTCTTCGCCTCCCAGAAAGCCGTTTAAAAATCGTTGTCGGCAGTATCCGGCTCTTTCGACTCATAGCGCATGATGAGCGGCGCCTGGGAGAGGGCGAACAGGATGGTTAACGGCAGGAAGCCGAAAGTCTTGAACTTGACCCAGAGGTCGGTCGTCTGCGTGCGCCAGACGATCTCGTTGAGAACGGCGAGCGCGAGGAAGAAGAACGCCCAGCGCCAGGTGAGCCTGCGCCAGCCCTCTTCGGTCACGTGCAGCGCGCCGTCGAACAGGATCTTCAGAAGTGGCTTTTTCAGCGCGAGGCCGGCGAACAGCGCCGCGGCGAACAGAAGATAGAGCGCCGTCGGCTTGATCTTGATGAGCGTCTCGTCGTGGAAGAAGAGGGTGAGCGAGCCGAAGATGAGGACAATGACGGCCGTCACCAGCGGCATGACCGGAATCCGCCGCAACATGGCGTAGGAGACGGCGAGCGTGACGACCACGCTCGCCATCAGAACGCCCGTCGCGGCGAAGATGCCGAGCTTCGAATAGGCGGCGAAGAAAAGGACGAGCGGCCCGAGCTCGAGGGTGAATTTCAGTGTCGGGTTCAGCGCCTTGCGGGGCGGCGCGGCGGGGACTTCGGTCGACTTCCACTCGGTCATTGGGCCGCCTCCGCCCTCTCGATGCCGGCGATCGCCTCGGCGAACTCGCGCGCGGTGAATGGCTCGAGATCGTCCACGCCCTCGCCGACGCCGACGAAGTGAACCGGCAGGTCGAACTTGTCGGCGATGGCGATGAGAATGCCGCCCCGCGCGGTGCCGTCGAGCTTGGTCATCACGAGTCCGGTTACGCCCGCCGTGCGGCCGAAAATCTCGACCTGGCTCAGCGCGTTCTGGCCGACCGTCGCGTCGAGCACGAGGAGCGCGGCGTGCGGCGCCGCGGGGTCGACCTTCTTCATCACGCGGATGATCTTCTCGAGTTCGCCCATGAGCTCGACGCGGTTCTGCAGCCGCCCGGCCGTGTCCATCAGCACGACGTCGACGCCGTCCTGGCGTGCGTCGGTCAGCGCGTCGAAGGCGAGGCCGGCCGCGTCCGCGCCCTGTTCGCGCTCGACGAAGTCGGATCCGGTGCGGCGGGCCCAGACCCTGAGCTGCTCGACGGCGGCGGCGCGGAACGTGTCGCCGGCGGCGAGCATAACGGTGAGGCCGTCGGAGCGGAATTTCGCCGCCAGCTTGCCGATGGTCGTCGTCTTGCCCGAGCCGTTGACGCCGACGATGAGGATGACGAACGGCCGCTTCGCCGGATTGATCTCGAGCGGCAGGGCGACGGGGGCGAGCGCGCGCTCGACCTCGTCGGCGAGGATCGCCTTCACCTCCTCCGGGTCGATGCCCTTGTCGTAGCG
>DATJXI010000203.1:0-3094 GCA_035500275.1 Roseiarcus sp.
TCAAGCCCGACGCGCGTGACAGACGAGGTATCGATGATCGACTTGCCCACGGACGGCTCCCTTCCAGATGGCGCTTTCAACGACGACCATCTTGGCCCGCTTGATGCCGTTCGGGGCGCCGTCCACCCCATCAGCAAAGGGCCGATTCCGGCCCTGCGGGGACCGATCCGGGCCGGACGCCAAGCGTACTAGCTGTGCAGTCTCGCCAGCGTCGCCTCGTCGGCCGCCCCGCCGAAATATTTCTCGAGGCACTGCGCGAAGATCGGCTCGTCGGGCGCCGCTTTCATGAAAAGCGTCATCGACGAGCGGAATTTCATCTCGTCGATCGCTCCGAAGATGTCGCGCGCCGTGCTCCCCTCGATGGCGAGTACGAGCTTGGCGCATTCTCTCAACCGGGTCCCCAGGACCGGGTGCGCCAGATAGGCCCTCGCCTCGTCCAGAGACGAGATGGCGTAAAAGACCGCGGTCGGGCTGCGTCCGAGGCCTGCGATCTGCGGAAAGACGAACCACATCCAGTGGCTCTCCTTCCGCCCGCCGTGAAGCTCCCGGCGCGCCCGCTCGTAGACGGACTTTTGCGCATCCACGAAGCGCTGAAGGTCGAAACGTTCTGTCATGCTTGGCTGCTTGGCGCGTCGAGCCCGCAAATCGCCAGGCTTATCGTGGTCATGGCGGCCTTGAGGACGACTTTAAAAACAGTAACGAACGCTTGCCGTATTGAAGGCGACACTCTACTTCATTGCGCATGAAAACCAACGCCTCCATGCTGCAGATTCGAAACAAGCGCGTCATCGAATTGGCGGCGAAGCTTGCCCAACGCAGTGGCGCCACAAAGACAGAGGCCGTTCGGCGGGCGCTCGAGAACGAACTCGCCCGCATCGAGGGCGAGAAGTCGCTCGCCGAGCGGATCAAGCCAATCCAGGACCGGATCGCCAGCCGACCGCCCACGGGATTGGAAGCTGACAAGGCGTTTTTCGACGAACTCAGCGGCGATCCGTGATCGTTCTGGACGCCTCTGCGGTAATCGCCATCCTGACGCACGAACCCGGATACGAGTCGCTAATGGACGCGCTCGCGCGAGCGAAAGCGGCGTCGATCTCGCCGATCGCCGTTTTATGAAGCTGCGCTCGGCGTCCGTCGCGAGTGGAAAGGCGCTGTGGAGGAGGCGGAGGCCGATGTCATGGACTTCCTCCGTGAATCCGGCGTGGACCTCGCGGGGATTGATCCGCAAGCAGCCCACATGGCGTTAGCCGCCTTTTCCCGATACCCCGATACGGCAAAGGAGTTCACCCCGCCGAATTGAATCTGGGCGACTGTTTTGCTTACGCGCAGGCCAAGGCGGCGCGGGCGGCTTTGCCGTTCAAGGGCGACGATTTCTCGAAGACGGATATCGAGGCCGCCGTCTGAAATTAAAGGGGCGCCCCCCGCGGTCCCGCTATTCCACATCGCGCACGGCGATTTGACAGGCGGCGCTCGCCTCTCCATATCCGCACGCCCGAACGACCCGGAGCTGCGTTTTCGATCGCGAGGGCCTTCGGCGCTGGGGTCTCAGGGGGATTGAAGCGGAAATGAAAGTTGTGATTGTCGAATCGCCCGCCAAGGCGAAGACCATCAACAAATATCTCGGCAAGGACTATGGCGTTTACGCATCATATGGCCATGTGCGGGACCTCGCCGCCAAGGACGGTTCGGTCGATCCCGACCACGACTTCGCGATGCGCTGGGAGGTCGACGCCAAGGCCGCCAAGCGGCTCAACGAGATCGGCGGGGCGGTCAAGAACGCCGACCGCGTCATCCTCGCGACCGACCCCGACCGCGAGGGCGAGGCCATTTCCTGGCACGTCCACGAAATTCTGAAAAACAAGAAGCTGCTCAAGGACAAGCGAGTCGACCGCGTCGTCTTCAACGCCGTCACGAGGGACGCGGTGCAGGAGGCCATGCGCCATCCGCGCGAGATCGACGAGGCGCTTGTCGACGCCTACCGCGCGCGCCGCGCGCTCGACTACCTCGTCGGCTTCACCCTCTCGCCGGTGCTGTGGCGAAAGCTTCCGGGCGCCCGCTCGGCCGGCCGGGTGCAGTCTGTGGCGCTGCGCATCGTCTGCGACCGGGAGCTCGAGATCGAGCGGTTCGTCGCGCGCGAATACTGGTCCATCATCGCGCATTTGAAGACGGCGGCAGGGGCGCCATTCACGGCGCGCCTCGTTGGCGCGGATGGAAAGAAGATCAACCGGCTCGACGTCGGCTCCGGCGCGGAAGCTGAGGCGTTCAAGGCCGCGCTCGAGAACGCGATCTTCTCCGTGGCCTCGATCGAATCGCGGCCGCTCAAGCGCCACCCCTATCCGCCCTTCACCACCTCGACGCTGCAGCAGGAGGCCTCGCGCAAGCTCGGGCTTGCGCCAGCGCGCACCATGCAGATCGCCCAGCGCCTGTACGAGGGGGTGGACATCGGCGACGGCGCGGTTGGCCTCATCACCTATATGCGCACGGACGGCGTCGATCTCGCGCCCGAGGCGGTCGCTGCGGCGCGTCGCATCATCGGTCGCGACTTCGGCGATGAATATGTGCCGAACGCGCCGCGCAAATATTCGGTCAAAGCGAAGAACGCGCAAGAAGCGCACGAGGCGATCCGCCCGACCGACATGACGCGCCGCCCGCGCGACGTGGCGCGCCATCTCGAGCCGGAGCAGGCCAAGCTCTACGAGCTCATCTGGCAGCGCACGCTTGCCTGCCAGATGGAGAGCGCCGCCCTCGAACGCACGACTGTGGACATCCTCGCTCAGGCGGGCGCGCGCCGGCTCGACTTCCGCGCCACCGGGCAGGTCGTGCGCTTTCCCGGCTTCCTCGCCCTCTACCAGGAGGGGCGCGACGACGAGGAGGACGAGGATTCGGGCCGCCTGCCGCCGATGCGCGAGGGCGAGCGGCTCGCCAAGGAGCGGATCGAGGCGACCCAGCATTTCACCGAGCCGCCGCCCCGCTACACCGAGGCGACGCTGGTCAAGCGCATGGAGGAGCTCGGCATCGGCCGGCCGTCGACCTACGCGTCGACCATCGCCACCTTGCGCGATCGCGACTATGTGCGGATCGAGAAGAAGCGGCT
>DATJXI010000204.1:0-6097 GCA_035500275.1 Roseiarcus sp.
GACCGTTGCGGCCATTGGTGCTGCGGCTGAAAGGCCATTCGATCCTCGAGCGCCGCTATGCCGTCTCGGGAGGGGAGATCGACCTCCTCGCCAAAAGGGGCCGCTCGATCGCCTTCGTCGAGGTCAAAGCCTGAGGCGACCTGGACGCTGCTGCGGAAGCCATCGGCGCTCAGAAGCAACGCCGCATCGCCGCGCGCCGTCGTCCGGTGAGTCATCGAGACGCGCGCTGACCTCGCGCCGCTACGCTCGCGGCTGCTCCGCGAGCTTTTCCCGCAGCGCCCTGTTCTCGTCCTCCAATTGTTCGAGCCGCGTCCGGATCGGAGCGAGCGCCTGCGCGAGCTCGCTTTCGGTGTAGCGCGGCGTGATATGCTGCGGGCAGTTCCAGTCGAACGCCTCAAGATGCAGAACGAGCGCACGCTCGGGCTTGGCCTTATATCCCGGCGTCGCCACTTCCGCGGCGAGCTCGAGATCGCTCGCGAGGTCGCGCGGCTCGATGCGCGCGTAGATCTTGAGGCGGCGGCGCGAAGGATAGTCCATCAGGATCAGCGCCGCTCTGTCATTGGCCGCAAGATTGCCAAGGCTGATGTATTGGCGGTTGCCGCGAAAGTCGGCGAAGGCCAGGGTGCGGTCGTCGATGACACGGAGGAAGCCGGGCGGACCGCCGCGGTGCTGCACATAGGGCCAGCCGCTTTCGGACACGGTCGCGATGTAGAAGCCGTCGCGGCTCGCGACAAACTGCGCCTCGGCCTCGGTGAGCCGGTCGGAGGCGCGGTCGCCCCGGAAATCGGCCCAGTAGCGGCTGCTGCCGTTCGCGTCCTGCGCGGCCCTCACGCTCGGCGTGCCGGCGATGTCGAGAAACGTGTAGCTCACGGTTTTTCCTTCGGCGACGCATTGCGGGCCGCCTCAGGCACGACATAATCCTTTTGACGCTAATCAATAATCCTCTCATTCTGAGAGAGTTTCTTTCAGGAATTGGAAGACGGCGATGGACCGCCTCGAAGCCATGAAAGTCCTGCTCGCGGTGGTCGAGGCCGGCAGTCTGTCCGCCGCGGGCCGCAAGCTCGGCTTGCCCTGCCGACCGTCAGCCGCAAGATCTCGGATCTCGAGGCGCGCTTGAACGCGCGCCTTCTCATTCGATCGACGCGGAAGCTGGCGCTGACCGACGCCGGCGCGGCTTACGCGCCCGCCGCTCGGCGCATCCTCGAAGAGGTGAGCGAGGCGGAGCGGGCGGCGGCCGGCGAATATGCCGCGCCGCGGGGCGAGCTTGTCGTCACGGCGCCCGTCGCCTTCGGTCGCTTGCACGTGCTTCCTGTCGTCGCCGACTTTCTCGCGCGCTTTCCCGAGATTGACGTTCGCCTCTCGCTTCTGGACCGCAATGCGCGGCTCATCGAGGATCACATCGACATGGCCGTCCGCATCGGCGCGCTGCCCGATAGCGCGATGACGGCGATCCGGGTCGGGCAGGTTCGCAGAGTCGTCTGCGGCAGCCCGGATTTTTTCGCACGATATGGCGCGCCCGAGAGGCCGCAGGACCTTTCCGAGCTGGCTTGCGTGAGCTTCGACTTCATGGAGCCGGGCGAGGCCTGGAGCTTTCGGCCGCCCGGCGGCAAGCCGGAGCCGCCGGTGCGGATTCGATCGCGGCTCACCGTCAATACGGCGGAAGCAGCGGTCGACGCGGCCATGGCCGGCGTTGGCGTGACGCGCGTCCTCTCCTATCAGATCGCCCGATCGCTCGCGGAAGGAAAGCTTGCGGTCGTGCTGGAGGAATACGAGCCCGAGCCTATGCCGGTCAGCCTCATTCACGCCGGCCGGCCGCCGGCGCCGCTGAAATTGCGCGCGTTTCTGGATTTCCTGGCGCCGCGCTTGAGAACCCGGCTTTCGACGCCGCCGGCGCCTTAGACGAAAGGATTGTTCAGCCGAACGCCTGAGCTCGCAAGGTCGGCTGCGTCATTGCCGACCGGCGGCATGGACGCGAGGACCTCGGCGAAGCTCTTCCGACGTGGGCGCTGAAGGGCAGCGGCGAGACTCTCCCGATGCTCAGCCTCCGCGCCGCGGCCATGCGCTGCGGCGCGCTCCTTGAGCGCCCGGACGACCGTCTCGTCGACCCCGCGCACACTGAGATCAGCCATGCGAAAAAACCGCGTTCGTGATAGGAACGATATCACGAACGATCGGAGGGCATCAAAGAAATTGCCAAAGCAGATCTCGGCGCCTGCCGTGCCCACCCGCCTTCCAGCGCCTATCCTGCATCACGCCATGGAGGTCGCCGCATTGAACGAGCTCACTCTCGCAGCATCACAAGTTCACCGCGTCGCGGACGTCGAAACGGCCAACGCGTCCCGTTATCTGCAGCAGCTCTGCAAGCACTTTCAGCACAAGCTTCCCGTGGCGTTCGATCCGCATGCGGGGCGCATCGAATTCCCGTCCGGCGAATGCCGTCTCGAGGCCGATGACGCCCGCCTGCAGCTTTTTCTTGCCGCGCCGGACGCGGAAGCGATGGAACGCCTGCAAGACGTGGTCGCGCGGCATCTCTTGCGCTTCGCCTTCCGCGAGGACTTGAAGGTCGATTGGCGAGCGGCGGAATAGCCTTTCGCGCTTGCGGGGCGCCCGCGGCCTCACGCCCACTCGCCCTTGCGGAAGACCGCCGTGCGCCCTCCGTCCGCGTCGAGGCCGTCGATGTCGAGCTCGCCCGAGCCGATCATCCAGTCGATATGGATCAGGCTCGCGTTGCCGCCGCGCGCCGCCACCTCTTCGGGCGTGAGCGTCTCGCCGCCGACGAAACATTTCGAATAGCACTGGCCGATGGCGACGTGGCAGGCGGCGTTCTCGTCGAAGAGCGTGTTGAAGAACATGAGGCCGCTCTTGGAAATCGGCGAGGAGTGCGGCACGAGCGCGATCTCGCCGAGCCGGCGCGCGCCTTCGTCGGTGTCGAGAACTTTGAGGAGCACGTCCTCGCCCCGCGCCGCCTTCGCCTCGACGATGCGTCCCGCCTCGAACTTGACCTCGATGCCGTCGATCAGCGTGCCCTGATAGGAGAGCGGTTTCGTGCTGACGACATGCCCTTCGACGCGAAGCGCGTGCGGCGTGGTGAACACTTCCTCGGTCGGGATGTTCGGATTGCAGGTCACGCCGTTCTTGGCGGTCGCGGCGCCGCCCTGCCATTCGTGGCTGTCGGCGAGCCCGATGGTGAGGTCCGCGCGCGGCCCGGAATAATGCAGCGCGCGGAACCTCCTCGCGTTCAGCCATTCCGTGCGGCGGCTGAGCGCGGAATTGTGCGCGGCCCAGGCGCCGATCGGATCGTCGTTGTCGACGCGAGAGGCGGCGAAAATGGCGTCCGCGAGCTGGCCGACGGCGACCTCGTCCGTTTCGTCCGGAAAGACGCGTTTCGCCCAGGATAGCGTCGGATAGGCGACGATGTTCCAGTTGATGTCGAAGCCGGCGATCTTCTCGAGCGCCGGTTTGTACGCGATGGAATTGGCTTTGTTGGCGCGCGACACTTTGGCCGTATCTTCGCCGGAAAGCAGCATCGGGTCCTCGCCGACGATGGCGAGCCGCGCCGTATTGGCGGCGAAGGCCTTGGCGACGCCTTCGTAGAGCCAGCCCGGCGCGCGGTCGAAGCTTAAGTCCGGCGCGAGCCGGAAGCGCGCGAGCGCCATCTCCTCGTCGGCGAAGATCGGCGTGATCAAGCCCGCCCCCGCTCTATAGGCCTCCGCCGCGATGAGCCGCGCGAGCGGCAGCGCCGCGATGGGCGCGGTCAGGAACAGATCCTGTCCCGGCTCGAGCCGCAAGCCCACTTTGACCGCAATTTCGGCGAGCCGTTCGAGTTTCACCGGATCTACGGAAGGGAAGTTGCGCGGGTGGGTGGTCATGGCGAACTCCGGGGAAGGCGGGTCGGCTGAAGGCCGTCGTGGACGTCGATATAAAGTTGCGCGGAAGGAAGAAGAAGTCAGGCTATCCGACTTTGCTTTGCCGCGCTGGCATACGCCGCGTTCGGCGCGCGAAAGGCGCGGGTGGCCGCCGTCGCCGAGTTTCGCTTGGCTATTTGCGGTTCGACGCCGTCTTCAGGCGGCCTCTTTTCGTGTTGCGCAGGCGCAATTTGACTTGCTGCCGCGTTCCATGTCCCTTAGCTCGAGGAGAGGGCAGGAGGGGGCTCGGACGATGGCCGCGATCCGCTCCAAGGTCATCGTCGAGAGCGACGACTTCCGCGCCAACCGCGCCGACCACTTGCGCCTCATCGCCGAGTTCCGGACGCTTGAAGCCAAGGTCCGCGAGGTTTCGGGCCGCGCGGACAGCAAATTCCGTGCGCGCAGGCAATTGCCGCCGCGGGAACGGGTCAATCTGCTGCTCGACCGCGACTCCCCCTTTCTCGAGCTTTCCAGCCTCGCCGGCCTCGGCATGCATGAGGACGACGGCGCGGAAAACGTGTTCGGCGGCGGCTCGATCGTCGGGATCGGCATGGTCTGCGGCGCGCGCTGCATGATCGCGGCCAACGATTCCGGCATCAAGGGCGGGGCCGCGCACCCGATGGGCGTCGAGAAGGCGCTCCGCGCCCAAGAGATCGCCCTGATGAACAAGCTGCCCTATGTGCAGCTCGTCGAGAGCGCCGGCGCCAATCTCTTTCTGCAGGCCGAGATGTTCGTGCGCGGCGGCGCGACGTTCGCCAATATGGCGCGCCTCTCAGCAGCCGGGATTCCGGTCGTCTCCATCGTGCACGGCTCCTCGACCGCCGGGGGCGCCTATCAGACGGGACTGGCCGACTATGTCGTCATGGTGCGCGGTCGATCGAAAGTGTTTCTCGCGGGTCCGCCGCTGCTCAAAGCCGCGACCGGCGAGATCGCCGACGACGAATCCCTTGGCGGCGCCGAGCTGCATTGCGTAACGACGGGTCTCGGTGAATATCTCGCCGAGGATGATTCCGACGCGCTGCGCATCGGGCGCGAGCTTCTCGCTCGCATCGGCTGGGCGGTTGACCGGTCGGCGCGCCCGCCGGCGCCTGCGCCGCTCTACGACCCAGAGGAGTTGCTCGGGGTCGTGCCGGTCGACTACCGCAAGCCCCACGACGTGCGCGAAGTCGTGGCCCGCATCGTCGACGGCTCGGAATTCCTCGACTTCAAGGGACCTTATGGCGCGGCGACCGTTTGCGGCCAGGCCGCGATCGAGGGGCGTCCGGTCGGCCTCATCGGCAACAACGGCCCGATCGATTCGGCGGGCGCGAGCAAGGCCGGCCAGTTCATCCAGCTCTGTTGCCAGTCGGGGCTCCCCATCGTCTTCTTGCAGAACACGACCGGCTATATCGTCGGCGTCGAGGCGGAGGCGTCCGGCATCGTCAAGCACGGTTCGAAGATGATCCAGGCCGTCACCAACGCGACGGCGCCGAAGCTAACGCTGCAGATCGGCGGCTCGTTCGGCGCCGGACACTATGGCATGTGCGGGCGATCATTCGGGCCGAGGTTCCTCTTCTCGTGGCCGAACGCGCGCGTCGCCGTCATGGGCGGGGAGCAGGCGGCGAGGGTGATGGCGATCGTCGCGGAAGAGGGCGTGCGAGCGAGGGGACTTTCCTTCGACGAAGCCAAAACCAAGGCGCAAGGCGCCCGCATCGTCGCAGCCTACGATCGCGAATCGACGGCGCTCTTCGCCACCGCGCGGCTCTGGGACGATGGTCTCATCGACCCACGCGACAGCCGGGCGACGCTCGCCTTCTGCCTCAATACATGCGCCGAGGCCGAAGCGCGGACCTTGCGGCCCAACACGTTCGGCGTGGCGAGGTTCTGATGCGCCTCCGTCGCCGCGAGATCGGCCGCAGCCTGATCCTGACCCTCGACGACAAGCCGCGTCAAAATGCGCTTTCGGTCGAGATGGTGGCCGAAATCGAGCGCGCGCTCGACGCGGCGTCCAAGGGGCTGGCGGCCCTCGTCATTGAGGGCGCGAACGGCGTCTTCAGCGCCGGCGCCGATCTCAAGTCGCTGTCGGAGGCGTTGGCGACGCCGCCGGCGCGAGGCGAAGTCGATCCGCTGGAAACGTTGAGCGTCGCCGGCGGGCGCTTCTTCGCCCGTTTCGCGGCGTTGCCTTATGTCACGATCGCAGTCGTGGGCGGCGC
>DATJXI010000205.1:0-2830 GCA_035500275.1 Roseiarcus sp.
ACCCTTCCACGCTCTCGTCGTATACCCCAAGACTTCAACCAAGATGTCGGACGCTTCAAAAATCTCCGACAATATTATCAACCAGGAAGAAACGTGCAGGATCTTCTCGCCCCGCATACTACCTGAATTGTCGACCAGGAAAGTTATAGATAAATTGTTATCCTTGCGTTTCCTTAAGTAAGAACCAAATTCCACAAGCTGTCGTCGGTACAACCGCTTGATAGCCGAATTGTTTTTACTAACAAATCGGTACAAGCGGGTAAGCTCGTCTTCACTAGACAATTCATGTGCGGAAACAATTTCGTCAAATTCCGATGTATAGATATAATATACGTTTTCATCCGCAAGAATAGTATCTTCAGCCCTAAGTTGGTCAAACGTCGGTGTGTCCAATGAGAACTTAGATACATCAATTTTATAGGGACCTGATGAAGGAGTTGGCCTCGGAACTGCGATTCGTGACGCTGTTATCACGCTTTCCAACTCCCTCATTGCAAGCTTGATAGTATGAGCCATCTCACTAATAGCGAGTTCAATTTCAGGTGAATCGACGGGTTTAAATCGCAAGTTTCGCCAGTCTGGCCAGCTACGTGACGCGACAATCCTCGCTATCTCATCTTTACTGTCAGTATCTTCAATTTCATCGGTCTCCAAGTAATAAATCGGTAATATTAGATGGTTCTCTCCGAGTTGCTTCTCTCTCATTAAAAATTGCTCAAATTCGCGTCGACAAGGCATACTTTGAAAATAGCTTGGAGTTATGACTGGAATCAAAAATGTGACATTAAGCAACGTACTGTCGAGACGTTCCTTCCATTGTTCACCCCACTTTAGGTCTCTTTTATCTTGGTAGATTTTGAACGTTTTTCCAGTGTGCATCCGAACTTCGCCTTCGAGGCGTGCTCTAAGCTTGGTAATGCGACCATGATCGTGCTCGTCATCGGCCCTGACATAGCTCAGAAAAGCAATCGGCTCATTTTTGGCCAAGGAATGAGCTCCTAAGTGTTCCCCTGCAAAACATCTTATTCACGTTGGGTGGGAAGTACGCGGGAAAAATTTTGGGCCTCCACGAGACTTTGGCGTCCGGGATTACAGTGGATTATGGTGACACCCTCCTTTACCGTTTTTGTTCCGCCATGCGACGTTGTCCTATGACCCGCATAGCCCGCGTCGTCGCGCCCGGCCTGCCGCATCACATGACATGAGCGCGGCAATCGCACCCAGAAAATAGTCTTCGAGCCGGAGAACGATCGTTTTTAACAAGGACTGGCTGGCGGAATCGCGCCGCCGCTTCGGCGTCGCCTGCTTAAGCTTATCGCCTGACGCCAACCCCCGTCCATCTGATCCTGACGCCGGACGACCCGGCCCGACTCGCGCTCGCGCTGGCCATGGGCCGCCGCTTGAATCGATCGGCTGGCGCTTGGCCGCCTCTTCTGCGATTGTGCTATGCACAAATTCGTCGCGCTGCGGTAACGAAAGGAAAGCGATGGCGGAATCGGACGAAGCTGCGCCGATAAGGCGCAAGGACAAGCCGTGGATCTTCCGCACCTACGCGGGCCACTCGACCGCGCGGGAATCGAACGCGCTCTACCGGCAGAACCTCGCCAAGGGCCAGACCGGCCTCTCGATCGCCTTCGATCTGCCGACCCAGACAGGCCTCGACAGCGATCATGCGCTCGCGCGCGGCGAGGTCGGCAAGGTTGGCGTGGCCATTTCGCATATCGGCGACATGCGGACCCTGTTCGAGGCGATCCCGCTCGCCTCCATGAACACGTCCATGACCATAAACGCGACCGCGCCCTGGCTGATGGCCCTCTATATCGCGGTCGCCGACGAGCAGGGCGCGCCGAGGGCGGAGCTGCAAGGCACGACCCAGAACGACATCATCAAGGAATATCTCGCCCGCGGCACTTACGTGTTTCCGCCGGACGCGTCGCTTCGGCTCACCAAAGACCTCATCCTGTTCTGCACGCGCGAGACGCCGAAGTGGAACCCGATGAACGTCTGCTCCTATCATTTGCAGGAGGCGGGCGCGACGCCGGTGCAGGAGCTCTCTTACGCGCTCGCCACCGCCATCGCCGTGCTCGACCGGGTGCGCGCGAGCGGAGAGGTGGACGAGGCCGGCTTCGCCGAGGTCGTCGGGCGCATGTCGTTCTTTGTCAACGCGGGCATGCGCTTCATAACCGAGCTTGCGAAGATGCGCGCCTTCGTCGAGCTGTGGGATGAGATCACCCGCGACCGGTTCGGCGTCAGGGACCCGGCGAAGCGCCGCTTCCGCTACGGCGTTCAGGTCAATTCGCTGGGCTTGACCGAGCAGCAGCCCGAAAACAACGCCTACCGCATCCTCATCGAGATGCTGTCGGTGGTGCTGTCAAAAGGCGCTCGCGCGCGGGCGGTGCAACTGCCGGCCTGGAACGAGGCGCTCGGCCTGCCGCGCCCGTTCGACCAGCAATGGTCGCTCAGACTCCAGCAGATCGTGGCCTATGAGACCGACCTCCTCGAATTCGGCGACATATTCGACGGCGCCCACGAGATCGCCGGCCTCGTCGCGACGCTCAAGCGCGAGGCGCTGGCCGAAATCGCGGCCATCGACGCCGCGGGCGGCGCGGTGAAGGCGATCGAATCGGGCGCGCTGAAAGCCAAGCTCGTCGAATCCAACATGCGCCGGCTCGAAGCGATCGAGCGCGGCGAGCGGATCGTCGTCGGCGTCAACGCCTTCACCAATTCCGAGCCCTCGCCGCTTACGGCGGGCGAGACATCCATCATGGTTCCGTCGTCGCAAGCCGAGGCGGAACAGGTCGCGCGTCTCAAGGCGTGGCGCGCCGCGCGC
>DATJXI010000206.1:0-13147 GCA_035500275.1 Roseiarcus sp.
CCAGGCGCCATTCCTCGGCCCCGGGGACAGGCGGAGGGAAAGGCGATCTTCACCCTGCGGGGCGCGGATCTTGATCAGCGCGCCGAGCTTCCGAAGCTTGAGCCGGATGGCGGCGCAGGCGGCGGCGAATTGGGTGTGCGCGAGGGCGAGGCGACGCAGCGCGCAGAGCCGCGCATAGGCCATCGAGGACAACCACAGACGCCGCTGGTTGGCCTGCAATGTCGCCGCCGAGGCGCGGTCGGCGAACAGATCAAGCGGGCATTCCCGGTTCTCCATCTCGCCGCGGGCGCAATAGAGGGTTTCGTAGAGCGGGTGGGCGGACCAGGCGTCGGGCTTCAGCGAGGTGACCACGAAGCGCGGATTGGCCTCGCCGCCCGTCCATTTGGCCTTGGCGATCACCCGGTGCCGGCGCGGCCAGCTTGTCTTGGTCGACCACAGGAAATCGCGGAACACACGCGCCGCCTTGCCGTCGGCCGCCCTCCAGAGCCGCTCGGCTTCGGCCAAGGCCTCGCCGACGCGCGCGCGAAGCCGGAATCGGTGCGCAGCATCATCTTCACCTTGGGCCAGGCCGCGCGGATCGACCCGACGATGCGCGCCATCTCGTCGACCGACCCGGCAGAAGCGTCGATGTTCGACCGCCTGAGCTTGGCCGCCAGCAGATGACGGCCGCAGAACACGTAGAGCGGCAGATAGCCGTAGCAATCGGAGTCGCTGTGAAAAAAGCGCCCCTCCTGATGGCCACGCAAGCGGACGGCATGCGCGACAGAACCCGGATTGCGCCGATCCCGAAAACAGGCGGCGAAGCGATCGACGAGCCCAATGGCCTTGTCGGTCTCCAACAGAAGCAGCCCCCGGCGTCGGAAGACCGAAGGCCGTCGTCGAAATCCGCAACCACCCGACGTCCACCCTTCCGAAATCCATCTCGGCCGCGCCACGCTCCGTCTGCATCGGGGACCCACTTCAAATCGGCTAACCTGTTGTCGCAAAACAAGTGTACACGATTCAAGGCCCTGATGCGCCCCCCGCAGTGAGAAATGCGGGTTAGCTTTCTTTGCTCGCCATGCGTTCGGGCGATCCGCCGCTGATCGCCCGCGGCGGATCACCCGGTGACGCCTATCCTCGGCCGACCGCGAGCATCACGATCCGAGCCAGCACCAGCCCGCCCGCGACCACGAGGTAGATCCGCAGCATCGCCATCCATGTCTTGGCGGAGAGCGACAGCTTTGCCGGCGGCAGCGAGGCGAGCGGCGGCATCCGCCAGGTCTCGCGGCCCTCGCACGCAGAGGCGGCACGCGTCGCCCGGCCGAAGACCACGAAGGCCAGCGCCGCCATGCCCGCCGCTACCACCCCGCCCGCGAGCACGCCGAAAATCGGCGTCTCGGTCGCCGCGCCCGGGAACAGCACCGCAATCGTGAGAATCACCGAGAGCGCCACTAGCGCCGCGACGATCCCGCCGGTGAGCAGGTTCGTGAAGCGGCCGTTGACCCACGGTCCCAGCACCGCCTCGTCGTTGCAGAGCAAGAGCAGGAACACGGTCGCGCTCGGCAGGAGCACGCCGGCCAGCGTCTGCACCGCGACCGTGAGCAGCCCGAGCGGCGCGCCGGGGGTGAGCACGATCGCGGCCGCCACCGCGATCAGCGCCGCATAGACGGCGTAGAACCCCTTGGCGTCGGACACCTTGCGATGCAGCGAGTGGCGCGCGTCGAACACGTCTCCGATCGCATAGGCCGTGGACAGCGACACCGCCGAGGCGCCGATGAGCGCCGCGTCGATGAGCGCAACGGCGAACATGACGCCGGCCGCCCGCCCGGCGTGATGTTCGAGCCCAACGGCGATGGCGCTCGCATCCGTGAAGGCGCCGAACTCCGGCGTTCCCGCGAAAGCGGCTGCGGTGAAGCTGATGATCGCGACCGCGCCCACGAGCACGAGGCCGATGCCGAGCCAGAGGTCGAGCCGCTCGTAGGGAATGAAGCGCGGCGTGATGCGCTTGTCGATGACATAGCTCTGCTGAAAGAAGAGCTGCCACGGCGCGACCGTCGTGCCGACGATGCCGATGACGAGCAGCATGGCGTCTCTAAACTTCCCTCCCGTCGGCAGCTGCGGCACGACAAAGTCGTGCGCGATCTGTCCCATCGGCGGGCTCGCCATGAGCCAGATCGGGACGAGCAGGAGGCTCCCGAAAACGAGCGCCATCGAGAAGCGCTCGAACCGGCGAAAGTCGCCCGTGCTGGCAGCGGCCACGATGAGGCCCGCGGCGACAATCACTCCGGCCACCTTGTTGAGGCCGAGATAGTCGAGCGCAAGGCTGATGCCGATGAACTCGGTGACGATGGTCAGCGCATTGAGCAGGAAGAGGTCGACGACGCTGAAGGCGCCCCAGAACCGGCCGAAGCGCTCGAAGATGAGGCGCGCATGGCCGACCCTGGTCACCGCGCCAAGGCGCAGCACCATCTCCTGGTTGACGTAGAGGACCGGGATGAGCAGCGCGAGCGTCCACAAGAGCGTCGTGCCGTAGGTCTGCCCGGCCTGGCCGTAGGTCGCAAACGCGCCCGCGTCGTTGTCGCCGGCCATGACGATGAGGCCGGGGCCGATGATTGCGAGCAGAGTGGCGAGACGCCGCTTCCAGGATGTCCGCGCGCCCACGTCGTGATGGGCGATGGTGCCGAAGGCGCCGCGGATGGGGCCGATATGAGCTGCGTCGAGCACGGCGGCCTCTACCGGCTCGACGATGTGGATGTTCATCGTCACGGGTTCGCTCCTTTCGCCGTCTCCGGCTCAAGGACCGAACCCCGACGGTCAGTCGAAGAAGACCCGAGAGAGAGCTGAGACGGCTGAGTTGAGTTTCACAAGGGAACCCGCGGAATGCGCGCGGCGCGCTCCGGCGGGGCGACTAGGGCCGTCGTTCAACACTGTCTCCTTTGCTGGCCGTGAGCAGGTCGCGATCGGCCCCTCAAGGGACCCGCGCCGCTCGTACGGCGAACCACTCTATCGCGCTTGATGTCATGCGATCGTCACACGACTAGCAAAGCGCGGTTAACAGATTGACGTGGCGGCCGGGCCGAGAAGGCCAGAGCGCCAAATTTACGGATGCGCTTCGAAGCCGGATTTGTCAACCTGTAAAAAGGGTTGCGCTCAAGGCGGCGCGCCGATCCCCGCACGATCGCCCGGCAGGCAAATTCCGGCCTGCGCACATGGCTTCGCGACTCGCCTGAGCGCTCCCGGGCGGCCGTTGGTGGAGGACGGTCTAGCGAGACAACCTCTTGCTGGGAACGCCAAGGTTAGGCGATGTTTCAGCCGCCGTTCAGGCGAAAAGGGGTGTCATGTCTGAAGGGGGCGACGCTCATGGAGGTCAACATGAACTTGCGCATTCCCGCGGGCGCCGTCGGCGCCATCGCCGGCATCGCGATGCTCGCCGGCTCGTCCGGCTCCGCAGCCGCCTTCACGCTGTCGTCGCCGTCGCTCTCGCAGCCAGTCCTCTCGCCCGGCGTCGAGCGGGTTTGGTGGGACCGCTGGGGGCGCTGGCATCCGAATTGGGGCTGGCGGCGGCGATGGCGCCATCCACATTACCGGGCTTACTACTATGGGGCTCCTTACCCTTACTATTGGGGTCGCCCTCGCCCCTGGCGCCATTGTTGGTGGACCTTCTGGGGTCCCCAATGCGGGTGGTATTAGCCCGGCGCTCCGACAACAGATTCTCGAAGTCGCGATAACTGAGAGGACGCGAACGAATTCTCATGCCGAACAACGCCCGCCTGACGCGAGGCGCGCTTGCGTCGCCATGGACAATGCCGCCGCCGAAACTTCTTTTTCGTCTGAGTTTTCGGGCAGAAGTCTGATTGCCATCACAGACATTGTAAGTGGTCTGTGATTTGGAATGTGCCGGGCAGCTCAGTTCAATCTATAGAGGTTGTTTAAAAGCGCCTGCCCTAATCGGCAATAGCTCACGCGCGTCCTTCTCTTGGACCTCGTCGGCGTCGATCATCTTATCAGCAAGTTACGATCGAGGTGGAAAGCTACGACGAAGCCAAGCAAAACGGAGACGTAAATGTCTGTTGCTTTCTTGAAGCTCGCCGGGATTCTGGGATTACAGCAAGTCCGCGCCGCCTTCATCGTCTTTATAAGCACGGTCGATTGCTTTGCGGCTACTAGTGGTTTCGGCTCCTCCGACGACTGCCGCGCTCGTGGGCCGCAGGATCCCGATTGCGCGCAACACAACATGATGATGGTGGGCGAGCAAAGCGTGTTTGCGTCTCATCTGCCGATGTTCGAGAGCCCGCATCGTTTCCAAGTTATCCTGGAGGTTAATCTCACGAAGGATGGAGGAAGCCGCAACGGCGTATACGCCGAAGAGCGGAGAGAGCATCCGGACACGAGGATGTACACGCTTGCGCCATCAGAAATCTTCGTGTTGTCACGGCTATTCAATAGCGATGACAAGGCGCGGCGCACGTCATTTCGCGGCACAGTCTTCCGCGGCCACCTCGAGCGCGGGGGCATGCCGATCGACCCGCTAACCGAAGTCGACGTGAATGTTCAGCGCGTCGTGTACGCCGAAGAGATCGGGCCGCCAAATGGACCTGACCGAGCCGATGAGCTCGGATACATAGTTTTTGGACGAGGTCCGGAAATGTTCCTGGCTCACCGGATCACACAGCCGCCGGATTTCGAACAATTGCTGAGCGTCAAGATATCCGGCCACGCGTTCACCGAAGACGAGTTGAATCGAGGCGTCTTGATAACCGTGCCAGATCCCCCAAACGAGCCCGCGCGTCGGCTTCGTCCGGGAGAGACCGCCGGCGCCAAGGGTCACGTGACCGGCGCCCCCGTCTTTTTGCCGCTACAGGTGGAGGTGGTCGCCGAGCCCTATTTCGAGGAAGGCGAACTCGCCGCCAAGTTCACGATGAAACCAACTCCGCTCGAAATCGAGGCGGGGTTTGGACCTTGAGCGCCGAGGTTTCAAGAAAGCTGTGCGCCGCTGCTTTCCGTCTGTTTTTCTGGAGCCGCCTTTACGTCTCTGCGGCGGCCGCTTATGAGGAGTGAGTCCATCCCCCGGTCAGCGCCCATGTCCCTCCCGATCAAGAGAAGCGCCCTCGGCTTTCTGGTCGCGGCGGCTTTCCTTCCGTCATCGCCCTCATCCGCCCGAATCGTCCATACGCCGGGATGCCAGGCGGCTGAGAAGCTCGAGGATGGGAGCTGGCTCATCCGGTCGTCCACGGCCTTCGGACGAGCGGGCACGGTCGATTCCGGCGCCATTGTCTACAAAGGGACGGTGATCAACGGCGTCGACGTGGGAGCCGTTCTCGAAAAGCGCTGCTTTCTCGATTACCGAGTTGAACCTGACTATGATTCTTTTGTCTGGACGCCCAACGGCTTTCTAAGTTGGGTGACGCCCTTGCAATAGCTTTCTGAAGATGTTCGGCGCTGGCTCGCTCACCTGGGGGTAGGGATGGGAATAGAAGGTAAATTGCGCTTGGACTAAACGCCTCAGTTTTAATTGGCCGGATGGTCTGTCTACTGACCTTCGAAGCGCCCTTCGGCATCGACGCGCAGGGCGACACGGCTGTGCCTTCCGACGATGACGAAGCCAAGAACTTTGAGATCGGGGGCGATGGTGACAGCGGGGAAGACGGGGTAAAGGTGGCACATGCATTAGGGATAACGGGGGATAGCGCTGACACAGGGATAACGGGGATAAAGGTGGGATAATGGGGGATAATGGTGACACATGCATTATTCCCGAGGGAAAAGAGGGGTTTTAGTCTAGACTAGCTAAAGATTGGGGGCTTGGCGAGAACCCAGGGCGAGGTTGAAGTCGAGGACAATTGCGATAGATGCAGCTCAACCGCCGACTTACGCGACCTGATGACAATTACCTCACCGCGCGGAGAGCCGACTTTGACGGAGCCACGCGGCAGCTTGGCGTGAGCGTCGAAAACATGGGATCCAGTGTTCGGCGTGTCGCCGGTCGATCCTGAAGAGGGTGCCTATGCCGTGCAGGTCAAGAGGATGCACGGACGGGCGCCGCCAAGCAGTTCGGCCAATTGCAGGGACCCTGGTCCAACCCAAGGATTGAGCCAATCGGACCCGTGAAGGACGGATCCGATTGACGATCCCGGCGCCGGGACTAGTTTAAGCCATGTCGCCGGCGTCGGTGCAGGCCTAGCCGGTCGGGCTGACGCGCGACCTACGTCCGCTTCGGTTTCAGGCGCTTGAAGACCACGCGCCCGGCCTCGTCGAGAATGCGCATGCGAAGCGCCCCCTCTGGCCAAGGGAAGGCGGCGGCGACGTTCGCGGCGGCCGATGCGTCCGCCGCCCAGATGTTAGTCTCGCGCCGGATCGTTAGCTCCGCGTCATCGACTTCCCCAAGGAACTGGAGTTGGAAATGCTGCGGGCGGCTGGAAAGGGCGCGCTCCAGTTCGGTGATCTGGTCAAGCTCGCCGGCTGCGCCGGCAGTTCTTGCGGCGCGACCCAACCGAGGCCGGCCCGGCGGTCGAGCGGGGCGGCGCCGGCCCGCTCTAGTCTTCCCAAAAAGCGCCATATCGACCCTCAGCGCCCTCGCATACGGCCCCGCAACCTGACGCAGAGTAGATCGTGGCAATTTGCAGCACGCAAGCGCAATTTTGTCTATATTTTCGGATGATACGGCTACAACCTGGACTAATGTTGGTATTCTTGGTTCGACGCCGTGTCGCGCGCCGCGGCGGGCTCCTTTTGTGGCCGCGGAGATTGACGCGCTCGGATTGAGGCGCTATCCATTCGTTCACGTTTTGTTCCTTCAATTTTCAGGATCGCCGCCATGTCCGCCCTTTCCGCCCATTCGCGGCATGACCCCGTCGCCGTCGCAGCGCGCATCCTGCCCCACGAGCGCCGGCGGGGCCGCGGCGCATCGACCAACGCCTCCGGCCGCTTCGAAATCCAGACGCGCGAGGATTTCGACGACGGCTGGACGCGCGACGAGGCGCCCGAGCCGCTGAAGACCGAGGTGATCTGGGAGCGCCCCAAGGTCATCATCACCCGCAACGATTCGCCCGACATTCCCTTCGATCGCTCTATCAACCCCTACCGCGGCTGCGAGCATGGCTGCTTCTATTGCTTCGCGCGGCCGACCCACGCCTATATGGGTCTTTCGGCGGGGCTCGATTTCGAAAGCCGCCTCTTCGCCAAGGAGAACGCCGCGGCGCTGCTCGAACGCGAGCTTGCGGTGCCGAAATACGCGCCCGCCGCGATCGCCATGGGGACGAACACAGACCCCTATCAGCCGATCGAGCGCCAGCACCGCATCACCCGCTCGGTGATCGAAGCGCTCGATCGCTGCCAGCACCCGCTCAGCATCGTCACCAAGTCGAACCTCATCCTGCGCGACATCGATCTTTTGCGGGAGATGGGCCGGAAGGGACTGGTCAAGGTGTTCGTCTCGGTGACGACGCTCGACCGGCAGCTCGCCCGCAAGATGGAGCCGCGCACGCCGACGCCCGAGAAGCGGCTCGAGGCGATCGAGGCCCTGAACGACGCGGGCGTGCCGACCGGCGTCATGGTTGCGCCCGTCATCCCGGCGATCAACGATTCGGAGATCGAGGCGATCCTGAGCCGCGCCTATGCCGCCGGCGCGCGCGAGGCCGGCTACGTCTGCCTGCGGCTGCCGCTCGAAATCCGCGACATGTTCCGCGAATGGCTGCAGGTCAATTTCCCCGACCGGCTCCAGCGCGCCGTCTCGCTCGTCCAGTCCATGCACGGCGGCAAGGACTATGAGGCCGAGTGGGGCCGCCGCATGGCGGGCTCCGGCCCTTACGCCTGGATAATCGGCCGCCGCTTCGAGACGGCGGCGCGCCGCCTCGGCTACCGCGAGGAGAAGACGAGCCTGCGCACGGACCTCTTCCGCAAGCCGGCGCTGCCCGAAAGAGGTGCGCAGCTGAGCTTGTTCTGATTGTCGCCGCGCGCGAGGGGCGGCCAGGCGCGGTCATCGGCCGCGCGTAGAAAGCGGCGCGCTTTTGGCGCCGCCGTCGAGGTTGGCATAGAAGGCGCGGCCAAAGTTTGCGCAACTAGGCCGATGCCGCGCTTCAAGCTCACCCTCGAATATGACGGGGCGCCGTTCGTCGGCTGGCAGCGGCAGCAGAACGGCGTCGCTGTGCAGGAGACGCTGGAGAACGCGATTTTCGCCATGACCGGCGAGCGGACGCATGCGCAAGGCGCCGGGCGAACCGACGCCGGCGTGCATGCGCTCGGCCAAGTCGCGCATGTCGATCTCACTCGCGACTGGACTCCCTTCCGGCTCGCCGAGGGCCTCAGCGCCCATCTCGCGCCGCATCCGATCGCGGTGCTCAAGGCCGAGCTTGCGGCGCCGGATTTCGACGCCCGGCGAAGCGCGGCGGCGCGCCACTATCTCTACCGGATCGTCAACCGGCGCGCGCCGCTCGCGCTCGACCTCGGCCGGGCGTGGCGGGTCAAGCCGCGACTCGACGTCGAGGCGATGCGCGAGGCGGCGCGGCCGCTCATCGGCAAGCACGATTTCACCACCTTCCGCGACTCGCAGTGCCAGGCGAGTTCGCCGATTCGCACGCTCGACAGTCTCGTGGTCCGCCGCGAGGGTGACAGCGTGACGTTCGAGGCGAGCGCGCTGTCCTTCCTGCATCGGCAGGTGCGCTCGATGGTCGGCTCGCTCGTGGAGGTGGGCGCGGGCCGCTGGACTCCGGCCGACCTCAAAGATGCGCTCGAAGCCGCCGACCGCGGCCGCTGCGGACAGGTCGCGCCGGCCTACGGCCTCTATCTGGCGCGGGTGGACTATCCGCCGGATCTGCAGCCTGCGCCTTAAAGCGGCGTCTCCCCAAAATACCGCTCAAGCACGCGCTCAAAAATGCGCGTCAGGGCCTCGATGTCCTCGAGCGCGGCGCGCTCGTCCACCGCATGGATGGTCGCATTCAAAAGGCCAAGCTCGACGACGGGGCAGGCCTTCTGGATGAAACGCGCGTCGGACGTGCCGCCGCTGGTCGAGAGTTTCGGCCGCCGTCCGGTCACGTCCACGACCGCGGCGGCGACGAGGTCGGTGAACGGTCCCGGCCTGGTCAGAAACGCGACGGCGTTGGTCGGATCGAAGGCGAGTTCGTAGCGCGTCTGGCCCGCCGCCGCCTCGACCCGGCGGGCGATCTCGGCCTGGAGCGTCTCGGGCGTCCAGGCGTCGTTGAAGCGGATATTGAACACCAGGCGCGCCTCGCCCGGGATGACGTTGGCCGCTGGATTGCCGACGTCGACGGTGACGACCTCCAGATTCGACGGGTCGAAATCGCCGCTGCCCGCGTCGAGCGGCGGCGCGAACAAGGCTGACAGCACGGGAGCAAGGGCGCGGATCGGGTTCTCCGCGATGTGCGGATAGGCGACGTGCCCCTGTCGGCCGTGCAGCGCAAGACGCCCGGTGAGGGATCCGCGACGGCCGTGCTTGATCGTATCGCCGAGCGCGCGTTCGCTGGTCGGCTCGCCGACGATGCAGTGATCGAATTTCTCCCCGCGCTCAAGGGCCCAGTAGAGGAGCTTCGCCGTGCCGTTGATCGCGGGACCCTCCTCGTCGCCGGTGACGAGGAAGCTGATCGAGCCGCGAAAGGCGCCCTTCCTCACGAAACGCAGCGCCGCCGCCACGGCGGCGGCGAGTCCGCCCTTCATGTCGCAAGCGCCGCGGCCCCAAAGCTGCCCGTCCGCGACCGTCGCGGAGAACGGGTCAAAGCGCCAGCGCGCTGCGTCGCCCGGCGGGACGACGTCGGTGTGGCCGGCGAAGACGAGGTTCGGCGCGTGGGTCCCGAAGCGCGCGTAGAGGTTGAGGACGTCCTGCGTTCCTGGCGCCGAGAAGGCGACGAGACGGGCCTGAAACCCTGCGCCTGCCAGCAGATCGTGCAGATAGGGAAGCGCGCCGGCGTCCGCCGGCGTCACCGACGGACGGCCGATGAGCGCGCGGGCGATGTCGAGCGCGGCGGGGATTGTCCTATCTCGGCCGCATCTCGCGCACCGGCGCGGCCCAGTCGAGGCCGACGTCGTAGATCGGCGGCTCGGTGTTTGAGAGCAGGTTCCATAGGCCCGTCTGCGGGCTCCTTTTCACCGCCTTGATGAGCACGCGCCCGTCAGAGAGGCCGCAGACGCACATGCGCCCGATGAGGCTGTCGTCGGGCGGGTTGCGCACGTCATCGTAGAAAACGAGCCAGTTGTCGAACAGCGCGCCAAGCGAATGTCCGCGAACCTGCACCGCGACCGTCATCGGCTTGGCGTCGAGCGGGGCGTCCACATCGTCGAACGGCCCCTGGCCGTCGGCGTAGAAATGGGCGACCGCCCCGGCGCCGACATAGCCGACGAGCGGCGCCTTCGGCGTGATCGGCTTGCCTCCGCCGCCGAGCGGCCTGGGAGGCTCGATGCCGAGATATTCGGCCACGATCGGAATCTCGTCGGCGCGCAGGCGCCGATGGCCGTTCAGCAAATCCGTCACCGCGGACGGCGAGCGTCCGAGCGCTTTCGCAAGCCCGCTGCGTGTTTTTCCCGTATGTTTGAGGCCGGCGCGAATCCAGTCGACGGTCATTCCATTACCTCTGGTTGCGGCGGGGAAGCCGTAGGCGCGGCCGCTTCCCGCCTCAGAAAAAACCCTCTTTGCCCCTTGCCGCGCCCATTAATCATATTTTCCGAAAAACAGCAATATCAAAAAACAGAAAGTTGACAATCGTTTTCTAAAACAACAAAATGAACAAAACAAGAACACGCCGTGCTGCTAGGAGAAGGAGGCAAGCCAGTGACCGCATTGAAGCCGCGCCGAAAACCGCCCAAGAAAGACACCGAACGCGCCGAAGCGGCCAGGGCCTGCGCGCGACATCTCAAGGACTTGAAGCGCGTCCACGGCCGCCCGCCGGCGGACGTGGCGGTCCGCCCGGTGGCGATCCCGAAGTACGTCAACCCGATCTCAAGCGCCTCCTGGTGCACCTCCCCGGCCCAACTCTGCGCGGAGCTTGCTGAATGACCACGCGAAATTTGGATAAGCCCACGGTTTCCCCCGCCGCCAAGCGGACGAAGCGCCGCCCGGAGGATCTGGCCCAAGCGGTGCAGGAGCGGCTCGACGCGACGCCCGAGCGCCTCGCCCGCGCTAAGGATGCAGGCGAAACCCCGACCCGCGACGCCGAGCGCCTGCGGCGGATCCTCGACCCCTTCGACATGATGCGCGCGAATCGGCTGCTCGCGCCGCACGACCCCAAGCTCAATGACATCCGCTGGCTCATCGGCGAATCTTTGCGCCGGGCGCACCACCGGGCGCGGCTCGACGCGCTGCGCGCGGTGGCGACCGACCGGATCGGTTCGACCGGCTGCGGCCCTCGGCCGGGCCTGCCGCAGTCGGAGGCGGCGCTGCACGCGCGCGACAAGCTCCGCAAGGCGGCCGACCGAGCCGGGCCGGCGGCGTGGCCGATCGTGACCCGCATCGTCATCGAGGGCGCTGGCGTGCGCGAATGCCGCGGCTTCGTTCCCGAACTCGTCACTCCGTGGCGCGCCGACGCCGTCGTCGCCGACCGCTTGCGGGTGGCGCTCGATTCAATCGGGGACCTCATGGGGATCACACCGACGCGCCGATGAAGATTGCGGCCGAGCTTAGCCAAGAAATACCCGACGATCTCACCCGGAGCGCGCCACCGGGCCTCATGCAGGCCGTCGGCCAAGAGCAAGTGGAAAGAGTAATTCGTCAAATTTTCTTAAAATACGACTCAATTCTTCATTGGGCTCAATAGAACGCCGCGCTTCCCCAAAGGAACTTAACCATCGAAACGAAAAGCGCCTCCGCGTTATTCAAATGGGATTGACGCTCAGGTCAAAGGAGAGCAATTTCGAACAAACAATGAACATTAAAAGAACGAATGCGCTACAAGAACCCAGGCGGCATTGCCTGACAGAATATGAAAAGACTGGAGTCGTACTGCGATGTTGAAGCTCATCGAAGGTTCTTATTCCTCGTTTTTCCCGAGGGAAACGGATGCGATGTTCCGAAATCGGGCCGAGATCTTCTCGGGTCGGCTCGGATGGGACGTCGTAGTGAAGAACGGCTACGAGCGTGACTGTTTCGACGATCTAAACCCCTTGTACCTCGTGTCGGTCGATCCGCAGACGGAACTTTATTGGGGGTCGCTGCGGCTGCTCCCCACGACCGGCCCCAACATGCTGCGCGACGTCTTTCCGCAGCTCCTCGACGAGGGAGAGCACATCGAAAGCGCGACCGTATGGGAAAGCTCGCGCATCTGCGCGGTCGACGTCGAGGGTCAGCCGGACCGAGGACGAGGCGGCGTAAACTATGTCCTGAGTGAGCTGATCTTGGGGATTGGCGAGGTCGGCCTCATCGCCGGATTGACGCAGATCGTGTCGGTGATTGACGCGCGCATTTTGCGCATTTTGCGGACCATCGGCTGCAGGCCCCACATCATCGGCCGGCCGCAACGAATCGGCAAGGTCATGTGCTACGCTGCGCTGTTCGACATCGACGAAGCGGCGATGAAAGCCCATCGCAAGGAAGTCGGGATTGGGCCGACCGTGCTGGCCCCGGACGCCCGAACGCTTGCCTTTGCCTGATCCCGTCTCGCGGCGCATCCCGCCCGGCGCACTTAGGGTCTGTCAGGAATCAACCGCTTTGGTGTGCGGGGTTGATGGGCGATTGTGTAGTTCCCTTCGCCGTGGAAATCCGCGTGCTGGAAGTTGAGTTTTCGCATGACCTCGTCCGACACGACGATTCCCTTGGGATAGGGCTTGTCGTCGAGTTCGCATCGAACCGTCAAGCCGGTTGTTGTGGTCGTAGCGCCGATCAGTTCGACGATGACGCGATCGTTGAGCAGCGGTTGGGCCCGCCAATTTTGGGTCATGAACCAGAACAGGCGATGCTCGATCGTGTTCCATTTGCTGGTTCCCGGCGGCGGATGATGGACTTCATTGATATTCCGAGTTCGTCGGCGCGGCGCTGCAATTCAAGTTTCCACAATCGCACGCGCGAGCCGTTCGATCCGCCGCCATCGGCGGATCGTCTGAACCGCGAAGGCCGCTGACGAAAGCCCGCGTTGGCGGCCAGATCACAAATTCCATAAGGCGCGGGCGCAGCCCGAGCTCCTTGATCAGGAAATCGCGCGCCCGCGCTTCTTCCCGGTCGCCTTGC
>DATJXI010000207.1:0-3359 GCA_035500275.1 Roseiarcus sp.
ATAGATAATACTCAGCGCAGGCTCGTGGTGAAAAGTCTTCCAAAGCCGCTATCAACAGTTAAACGAGCTATGAAATACACTGGTCGCGGTTATGTCATGTATCCTGTCTCTTTGGCAAAGATACTCAAAGCAGTCCAGGAAAATCAAATTGACTGGATCAATCCTTCACAGAACGAAATCGAGTTCTACCCCGATGGCACCCCCACTTTTAGAGGACTAGACTAATTGCATTGGCGCAACAAGCCGCTTTAAGACCCGCTCGTGCGCAGCCCCGAAAGCTGAATACATCGCGGAAAACCAGTTGGACAAATTTGGACAAATCTGCCCGTTTAGGCGCTGTGGATAGCGCCTAAGGCTTTGTAATAATTGGAGCGGGTGAAGGGAATCGAACCCTCGTATTCAGCTTGGAAGGCTGCTGCTCTACCATTGAGCTACACCCGCGCCCCGCCCCGCCCGCGTTCGGCGGGCGGCAGGCGCGTCCGAGAGTACATGACGACCGCCCGCGCCGAAGTCAATGCGGCCGGCGTCAGCGAAAATCGGGTCGGACGGAATTGGCGCCGCAATTCATTGAAAAGTCCCGATTCGTGCGCAGAAATGGCAGGCCCGTCTGGCGCCCTTGCCGGCGCCTTCCCAAATTGCGACTATGAGGCGTCCGGCCCTCGCCGCCCGCTGATTTCCTGAGGCGCCCCATGCCTGCCTATCGCTCCCGCACCACCACGCACGGCCGCAACATGGCGGGCGCGCGCGGTCTCTGGCGCGCCACCGGCATGAAGGACCAGGATTTCGGCAAGCCGATCATAGCGGTCGCCAATTCCTTCACCCAGTTCGTCCCAGGCCATGTGCACTTGAAGGACCTTGGCCAACTCGTCGCGCGCGAGATCGAGGCGGCGGGCGGCGTCGCCAAGGAGTTCAACACCATTGCGGTCGACGACGGCATCGCCATGGGCCACGACGGCATGCTTTATTCGCTGCCCTCGCGCGAGGTCATCGCCGACAGCGTCGAATACATGGCCAACGCCCATTGCGCCGACGCGCTCGTCTGCATCTCGAACTGCGACAAGATCACACCCGGCATGCTGATGGCGGCTTTGCGCCTCAACATCCCGGCCGTCTTCGTCTCCGGCGGGCCAATGGAAGCGGGCAAGGTCAAGCTTTCGTCCGGAGCGACGCGCAAGGTCGACCTCATCGACGCGATGGTCGCCGCCGCCGACTCGAAAGTTTCGGACGCGGACGTCGCGGTCATCGAGCGCTCGGCGTGTCCGACCTGCGGCTCCTGCTCGGGCATGTTCACCGCCAATTCCATGAACTGCCTCACCGAGGCGCTCGGCCTCTCGCTGCCGGGCAATGGCACGGTGGTCGCGACGCACGCCGACCGCAGGCGCCTGTTCGTCGAGGCGGGCCACCTCGTGGTCGATCTCGCCCGGCGCTATTACGAACAGGATGACGAGAGCGTGCTGCCGCGCTCGATCGCGAGCTTCAAGGCGTTCGAGAACGCGATGACGCTCGACATTTCCATGGGCGGCTCGACCAACACCGTCCTGCATCTGCTCGCCGCGGCGCACGAGGCCGAGGTCGATTTCACCATGGCCGACATCGACCGGCTGTCCCGCCGCGTGCCGGTCTTGTGCAAGGTCGCGCCTTCCGTCTCCGACGTCCATATCGAGGACGTCCACCGCGCCGGCGGCATCATGGGGATATTGGGCGAACTCGATCGCGCCGGCCTCCTCAATCGCGACGTGGCGATGGCGCACGCGGAATCGCTCGGACACGCGCTAGCGCGCAACGACATCATGCGCACGTCGAGCAACGCGACGCGCGACTTCTATCGCGCGGCGCCGGGCGGCGTCCCGACCCAGATCGCCTTCAGCCAGTCGGCCCGCTATTCCGCGCTCGACGAGGACCGCGCCAGGGGCGTCATCCGCGACGTCGAGCACGCCTTCTCGAAGGACGGCGGCCTGGCGATCCTCAAGGGCAACATCGCCCTCGACGGCTGCATCCTGAAGACGGCTGGGGTGGACGAAAGCATCCTAAGGTTCGTCGGCCCCGCCCGCGTCTTCGAGAGCCAGGACGACGCGGTGAAAGGCATCCTCGGCGGAAAGGTCGTCGAGGGCGACGTCGTCGTCATCCGCTACGAGGGGCCGCGCGGGGGCCCGGGCATGCAGGAGATGCTTTACCCCACGAGCTACCTGAAATCGCGCGGCCTCGGAAAGGCGTGCGCGCTCGTCACCGACGGCCGCTTCTCCGGCGGTACGTCGGGCCTCTCGATCGGGCACGTCTCGCCGGAGGCGGAAGAGGGCGGCGCGATCGGCCTCGTCGAAGAAGGCGATCGGATCGAGATCGACATCCCGGCCCGCACGATCAACCTCATGGTCGATGACGCGACGCTCGCCAAGCGCCGCGCGGCGATGGAGGCGAAGGGCAAGGCCGCCTGGAAACCGGCCGCTCCGCGCGCCCGCAAAGTGTCGCAGGCGCTGCGCGCCTATGCCGCCTTCGCGACGAGCGCGGCGCGCGGTGCCGTTCGGGAGGTTCCGTAGCCTCAATTGAAGCTCAGGGCGCTCAAAGCGCGCTCCATCGCCTCTCGGCTTTTCCTGTCGGCGGCGTTCTGGAGCACGCTCATTCTCGCGCTGGCCGGCCTGGGCCTGAGCGCCCTCAACGCGCGCTGGACGGAAGCCAGTTTTGACGATCAGCTCGGGGTCTATCTGAAAGCGCTGGTCGCCAACGCCACGTCGACAAACGACGAGGCGAAAGCGGCGGCGCTCGCGCCGGAGTTCGAGCTGCCTTTTTCGGGCTGGTATTGGCAGATTACCCGCCTGGACGCGAAGCCGCCGGAGATCCGCGCCTCGAAGTCGCTGTTCGCGACACAGCTCCCCCACCTGGTTCCGGTCGGGGAGGAGCGAGGGCCCGTTGTCAGCGGCTACGCCCTTGGCCCCGGCAAGCGGGAGCTCAGGATGGTTGAGCGCGAGATCGACGCTGGCGAGGAGGGGCGCTACCTCGTCCAGGTCGCCGCCAACGCCGATGTCCTCGAGGCGCAGCAGCGCAGTTTCGAATGGGCGCTGGCGGCGACGTTCCTCACGCTCGCGCTCGCGCTGATGGGCTCGACCGCGCTCGCCGTGCGCTTCGGCCTCCGGCCCCTGCGCGTCCTGCAGGAGGGCGTGGCCTCCATCCGGCGCGGCGAGACCGAGCGCATCGCCGGCGAGTTCCCCGAGGACGTGGCCCCTCTGGCGGCCGAGGTGAACCAGCTCCTCGACGCCAACCGGGAGATCGTCGAGCGCGCCCGCACTCAGGTCGGGAACCTCGCCCACGCGCTGAAAACCCCGCTTAGCGTGCTCGTCAACGAGGCCGACTCGATGAGCCCGAGC
>DATJXI010000208.1:0-21213 GCA_035500275.1 Roseiarcus sp.
TCGAAATCGCGGCGGCGTCCGAGGTCATGGCCGTATTTTGCCTCGCCACCGATCTTTCCGATCTTGAGGCTCGGCTGGGCCGAATGGTCGCGGGGTATACGCGCGCGAAAACGCCGGTTACGGCCGGAAACCTCAAGGCCGTGGGCGCGATGACGGCGCTGCTCAGGGACGCGCTGAAGCCCAATCTCGTTCAGACTTTGGCGGGCTCGCCGGCTCTTGTGCATGGCGGCCCCTTCGCCAACATCGCGCACGGCTGCAATTCCGTCGTCGCCACCAAAGCTGCGCTCAAGCTCGGTGACTACGTCGTGACCGAAGCGGGATTTGGCGCCGATTTGGGCGCGGAGAAGTTCTTCGACATCAAGTGCCGCAAGGCTGGCCTCGCGCCCGCCGCGGCTGTCGTCGTCGCCACCGTGCGGGCGCTCAAGATGCATGGCGGCGTCTCGAAGGACGCGCTCGCCGCCGAGAGCTTGACCGCACTCAGGGCGGGCCTGGCCAACCTCGCGCGCCACATTGAAAACTTGGGCAAGTTCGGCGTCCCGGCTCTGGTCGCGATCAACCGCTTCGACGCCGATACACCCGCCGAGCTCAATCTTGTCCGAGGCGCCGTCGCCGAGTCCTTCGGCGTCAAGTCGATCGTGTGCGAACACTGGGCGCGCGGGGCAGCGGGAGCGGAGGAGCTCGCGCACGCCGTATCGACGCTTGCCGACAGGGGGCTCGCGGATTTCCGCCTCCTCTACCCGGACGCAATGAGCCTCTGGGAAAAGACGCGAACAATCGCGCGCGAGATCTATCGCGCCGACGACATCGTCGCGACGGATTCGGTGCGGGCGAAGTTCCGCGACCTCGAAGGGGCAGGTTGGGGCGCACTGCCGGTCTGCGTCGCCAAGACCCAATATTCCTTCTCGGAAAACCCGGCTCTCCTCGGAGCGCCGGCGGGGCATCGGCCAACGATCCGCGACGTGCGGCTGCGCGCCGGCGCCGGCTTCGTCGTCGTTCTGATGGGCGACGTCAACACCATGCCCGGCCTGCCGCGCAGCCCCGCCGCCGAGCGCATCCATGTGGTCGATGGCGAGATCGAGGGGCTATCCTGAATTGAGGCCAGTCGGTCTCATTTGGGGGTTGGCGCATCCTCGCGCAGAAGCTTCTCCGCCTTCAGCGCGCGCCACAACCCGGCCGGAATTTTCGCGGCCATCATCGCAGCGTTGCGCTTGGCTTCGCTCGCTCGCTGGGCGCCCGGGACGATGCTCACCACCGCCGGGTGCCCCAGCGGAAAATGCAGCGCCGCCTCCGGCAGCTTGACCTTGAACGATTTGCACAGCTGCTGAAGCCTCCGCACGCGCTCTTTCACCTCGTTGGGCGCAGGTCCATAATTGTAGTGCGCGTCGGCCTTCAAGCCGGTCGCAAGAATGCCCGAGTTGAACGGTCCGCCAACCACGACGCCGATCCCTTTTTCGGCGCAAAAGGGAAGGAAGCTGGTCACCGCATCCTGCTCGAGCAGCGTATATCGTCCCGCGAGCAGGAACACGTCGAAGACTCCGATGCGCGCCAGTTTCTCGGCGATGTCCCAATCGTTGATTCCCGCGCCGATCGCTCGAATGGCGCCCGACGCAAGTAACTTTTCCAGCGCGCGGTAGCCGCCGTTCATGAATTCCTTGATGCGCGCGTCCGCAGCTTCCTTGCTGCCGTGCGTGGTGACGTCGACGTCGTGGACGTAGACGATGTCGATGTCGTCGAGACCCAGGCGCTCAAGCGAAAATTCAAGCGAGCGCATGACGCCATCGTAGGAGTAGTCGAAGCGTTCGCGCCGGGAAGGGGTTTCGAAGAAGGCGCCCGGGCCGCTTTGACGTGAGCGCTCTTTTGGACTGCACAGCTCGAGGAGGCGGCCGACCTTGGTGGAGAGGAGGTACGACTTGCGAAGCTTAGGGCGAAGGAATCCGTTGAGCCGCGTCTCCGACAGGCCAAGGCCGTAGAACGGCGCCGTGTCGAAGTAGCGGCAGCCGGAAGCCCAGACCGTTTCCAAGAGCGCGCGCGCTTCCTTCTCGGTCATGGGCCGGTAGAGATTGCCGAGCGGGGCGGCGCCGAACCCGAGTTCGGTGAACTGCAACTCCGCGCCGGTGCGCGTCACCAATTTTCGCGTCCGTGCGCTTCGTCCATTCATGGCCGCCATCGACCGCCCCTCCCCGACGCTTGGACGTTGCAATCACCGCGGCGCCTTTCGTTACGCCGATCGCCGGCGTCAGATCGCGCAGCGAAAGCCGCCGCGGGCAAGCTTCCCGCTCTGTCCAGGCGACGCGCTCCACAAGAAGTTTGTGAGCAGTCGGCGACGCGAGTCAAGGCGTCGGCGACAGAGCGAGTGCGTTCTTCCAGCGGCGCCGGAACGTCAACTAGCTCTCGAAAATGAAGGCCAAGTCGCTGTCCGAGTCAATCGCGCCTCGTCGGATATTGCCCCCGCTCGGTTGCATTGCGGTCGCCCAGCTCTATGAACGCGCGCAACTCGGCCAGGTTCGGGTCGTTCGGCGACCGGGACTCGAGATCCGCGAGAATCCTCACGAGCGCGCGACGCGCCGTTGGCCAATCGTAGACGCGCTCCCGCAACATCTGGCGCGTGTGCCCGATGACGCGGCGCACAATGTCGGCGACCGTAACGCTCATGGCGTTTGTTCCGTCTCTCCCGCGGCGGGGGCCCCCGCCCCCCCGTGCGCAGACACGGCAAAGTCGGCGCCGCTCACGTCATCGTCTTTACGTTTCAATTTGAGGCAGGCGCCCTTACGTCGCGCGTAGGGGATTCGATCTATTGCGCCGTTATGGGATCGATCGTCCGAACACCGCGCCGCGTTTTGCGCATGCGCTGAGCTTAGGCTGGAGCGCGCTGGATATATCCGAGGCGCTCGTTGAGGCGCTCGATGAGGCTCTGCGCAGCCTCGGCGATCGGCGTGCCGGGCGGAAAGATCGCGTCTGCGCCGGCTTCGCGCAGCGGCCCGAAGTCGCGCTCGGGAATGACGCCGCCGACGACAATCATCGCATCGCCCATCCCCACCTTCTTGAGTGTGGCCTTCAGCTCCGGGACGAGCGCTAGGTGGCCGGCGGCAAGCGACGACACGCCGACGATATGGACCTTGCTCTCCGCTGCGAGCGCCGCAACTTCATCCGGCGTCGCGAACAAGGGGCCAATCTTCACGTCGAAGCCGAGATCGGCGAAGGCCGAGGCGATGATCTTTTGGCCGCGGTCGTGCCCATCTTGGCCGATCTTGGCCACCAAAATTCGCGGCGGGCGCCCCTCGTTCTCGGCGAAGGCGCGGGTCAGCGCCATCACGCGTTCGTTCGCCTCCGCTGCAGGTCCGGATTCGGCGAGATAGACGCCCGAGATGGCTCGGGTCTCGGCGACATGGCGGCCGAACGCCTTCTCCATTGCGAGCGAGATTTCGCCGACTGTCGCCTTGGCGCGCGCCGCCTCGACCGAAAGCTGCAGCAGATTAGCCTTGGCGCGCGCGCCGTTGGTCAGCGCCTCAAGCGCGGCGGCGGTCTTCGCCGAATCGCGCTCAGCCCGCAGCCGCTTGAGCTTGTCGATCTGCTTCGCGCGCACCGCCGCGGCGTCAACCTTGAGCACATTGATCTCGCGCTCGAGAAGCGGCGGAAACGCGTTTACGCCGATGACCGTCTGCCGGCCCGAATCGATGCGCGCCTGGGTGCGCGCGGCGGCTTCCTCGATGCGTCGCTTCGGCAGCCCCTGTTCGATGGCCTTGGCCATGCCGCCGAGCTTTTCGATCTCGTCGATGCGTTCCTGCGCGCGAGCGGCCAGGTCCGCCGTCAGGCGCTCGACATAGTAAGAGCCGCCCCACGGATCGATGACGCGCGTCGTGCCGCTTTCCTCGATGAGGAAGAGTTGCGTGTTGCGGGCGATGCGCGCCGAGAACGGCGTCGGCAGCGCCAGCGCTTCGTCGAGCGCATTGGTGTGCAGCGACTGGGTGTGGCCTTGCGTCGCCGCCATCGCCTCAATCTGAGTGCGCACGATGTTGTTGAATGGGTCCTGCGCGGTCAGCGACCAGCCGGACGTCTGGCAGTGTGCGCGGAGCGGCAGCGACCGGTCCGACTTAGCGCCGAAGCCTTTGACGATGCCGGCCCAGAGCTTGCGCGCCGCGCGCAGTTTCGCGATCTCCATGAAGAAATTCATGCCGATCGCCCAGAAGAACGAGAGGCGCGGCGCGAAGGCGTCCACGCTCATCCCCGCCGCGATTCCGGCGCGCACATATTCGATGCCGTCGGCGAGCGTGTAGGCGAGCTCGAGGTCCTGCGTCGCGCCCGCCTCTTGCATGTGATAGCCGGAGATGGAGATCGAGTTGAACTTCGGCATGTTCGCCGCGGTGAAGGCGAAGATGTCGGCGACGATCCGCATCGAGGCCGCGGGCGGATAGATGTAGGTGTTGCGGACCATGAACTCTTTCAGAATGTCATTCTGGATGGTCCCGGAGAGCGCCGACATTGGCGCGCCCTGCTCCTCCGCCGCGACGATGAAGAGCGCGAGGACCGGCAGCACGGCGCCGTTCATCGTCATCGACACGCTCATCGTATCGAGCGGAATGCCGTCGAACAGCGTGCGCATGTCATAGATCGAATCGATCGCGACGCCCGCCATGCCGACGTCCCCCGCGACGCGCGGATGATCGGAATCGTAGCCGCGATGGGTCGCGAGATCGAAGGCCACGGAAAGGCCCTTCTGTCCGGCGGCGAGATTGGCGCGATAGAAGGCGTTCGATTCCTCGGCGGTCGAGAAGCCCGCGTATTGCCGAACTGTCCACGGCTGATTGACGTACATCGTCGGGTAGGGGCCGCGCAGATAGGGTGGCAGTCCCGGCCAGTCGTGGGAGAAGTCGAGTCCGTCGTGGTCGCGCGCGTCGTAGAAAGACTTGACGTCGATGCCCTCAGGCGTTGTCCAGATCCGAGCCTCGCCCGCGCTGGGAAGCCCAAGCGCAGGGGCGAAGGAAACTTTCGACAAATCGGGGATTGAGCTCATGGCGCGCTCCCGGGGCGACCTTGGCCGGCGATACTACGGGTGAGGCCTTGCAGGGTCGCGACGGCGTCGCATCCGGCGAAGACGAAATTTGTGACGCCCGCCTCGCGCAAAATGGTCTCACGCTTGCCGGGGCGGCCGGCAAGAACGATATCGCCGGCGCCGTCGGCCTTGATCGCCCTGGCGAAGCTTTCCGCGTGAGCGGCGTAGGCCTCGTCGTCGCCGCAGAGGCAAACGAAGTCCGCGCCGCTGCGTTCCAACTGCGCGACCGCCTCGTCGGGGGTGGCGCTCTCGCCATCGTAAGCCGTGTCGATTCCGCCGGCCGCGAACCATTCGCGCATGAAGGCGACGCGCCGGCGGTGCGAGGGCTCAGGCCCAAGCGCGATGAGATACGCGGTTGGGCGCCGGCCTCTCCTGCCGAAGATGGCGTCGGCCTCGTCGCGCAGCGTCTCGAATGGCTCGGCGAGACGCATCGGCGCGAGCGCCCCGGCCGCGGCCGCTATCGTCTCCCGCTCGGGCGCGGCGGGGGCGAGATCGGCGGGCCGTTCGGCCAGATCGGGATGGGCGCTGACGCCGGTGATCGGCCATTTCAGGCGCGCGACGTCGCGTTTCAGCGCCGTCGCGTTCTTGGCGACCCGGCGCTGGAATGCGCCGGCCGCGAGCGCCGCGGGCAATCCGCCTTGCGCCTCGATCTCCTGAAACAGCGCCCAGCCCTTCTCGCAAAGACCTTTCGTGAGCGCCTCAAACGCGCCCGCGCCGGCCGCCGGATCGGCGACGAAGGCGAGGTTGGACTCCCGCAGGAGGATGAGCTGGCCGGTGCGCGCAAGCCGTCGCCCAAGGCTGTCCGGCAGGCCGAGGGCGAGCGTATGCGGCAAGACGCTCACGCTGTCGGCGCCGCCGAGGCCGGCCGAGAAGGCGGCGATATCGCCGCGCATCATGTTCACGTACGGGTCGCGGGCGGTCATCATGCGCCAGGCCGTCTCGGCCTGCACGCGTGCTTTCGTGGGCTCAAGGCCGCACGCCGCCTCGACCCGCGCCCAGGCGAGCCTGAGCGCGCGGAACTTCGACAGCGTGACGAATTCGTCCGCGTCGGCCGCGAGACGGAACGCGACGAGCCTCCGCGCTTCGTCAAGCGGAGCCCCGGCCTCGCTCAAGGCGCGCAACAACGCGACGCCGGCTGAGAGCGCGAACGCAAGTTCCTGTGAGGGTCCTCCGCCCGCGGCATGAACGCATCGAGAATCGGCGACGACGAACGGCCCGGCGAAGCCGCGCGCTTTCAGCTCCAGCGCCGCCTCCACATAAGGTCTTGCATGCGCCGCCCAGTCTTCGGGGAATGGCCCAAAGGCGCAGACCGCAAACGGATCGAGGCCGAACGAGACGGTGCAGTCGACGGGCTTGGCCCCGGAACGTTCTACGAGGGCGCCGAGGCCCAGCGCCTGGCGAGGCGCCTCCGGACCGAGGTCGAGCTCGAACGTCGGCCCGGCGTCGAAACGGACGCCGTCGAACGCCGCATGGAGCGTGGCCGGATCGTGGCGCTTGAGGCCAAATCCATAGGCGCCGATCGCGCCGGAATAAATCAACTGCAGGCCGTCGGCGCCGCCGGCGAGATCCTCAAGCGCCTGTGCGTTGGCTTCGCCTGCGTCCGGATGATCGACCCTGGCGATCACCCGCCACGGGCCGTCCGGACCAACCGCCCTTGGCCCGTCGGCGGGCGTATAGAGCGGCTCGATGCGGAGGCCGTCGGCGGTCGCGGACGCAAGCGATTCGAGATTTCGGCCTTTGAGGGCCGCCTCCGCCGCCTTGCGCCAATCGGCTTCGCCATAAGCGGGAAAAACGGGCCCCTCCGCGGCCAAGCCAGCCTCCCTAGATAAAATTCGAAATGCCCGGGATCGAGGCCGCGATCTCCCCGACCGTCTGGTCGCCCGCCACCTCCCGCGCGTAGGCGAACACTTCATGACCGGCGATCTGGATCTGGTCCATGCTGAGGCCGAGGCCCATGAGTTCGCCGCCGAGCGCCATCAATCCGCCGCCGCCCATGGCGCCGGCCGCGATCCCCATGAGACCTTTCAGGCCGTAGCCCATGCCCTCGCCGCCGGTCGGGGCGCCAGAAGCGATGATCGCATGCAGTTCAGGCGCCTTCTCAAACAGATCGTTGACCGCGTCTTCGGAGGCTTCGCGCTGGATGAAGTCGGCGATGAGGGCGACGGCCTTGCGCGCGACCTCCGGCGAAAGGTTCGCCGCCTTGGCGACGCGGGCGATGAGGTTATCCATGTTTCGGCTCCCTGACGCGCTCGGCGCGACGCGCATCTCCTCGCCGCTGGCGTGGCCAAAATCAAGCGCGCGGGAGATAGTAGTCGGTCGGGCGGGCGACCGGAAAGGGCGTTTGTTCTCCGCGTTTCATCGCGAGAATCGCATTTCGCGGACGCGCCAAAACGCGGCGCGCCTGGCGCGACGCGACAATGAATTGTGGCGGCCAATTTGTCGGGCTGCGGCATTGCGTCATGAAAAATTAACATACTTAAAGCCGCTGGCGAAAAGGCTCGCCGGACCCTCGAAAGCACGTCTGAGGCTCTCCTTCGCGCCTCGCCTCAGTGTGGACGCGGCGGCGCCGGGAAGTTCGGCTGGCTCACTCATATCACTCTTGATAACAGATAGTTACTAACAATTGACGCCCGCCGACGCAAGTCCAACGAACTTTCGCCGGAATTGCCGCTGGCGGTCCGAATCGAGGCGCGCTTTGTGCGGCCAAGAGCAGGCGAAGCTAAACGATCAGCCAAATTAGCTATGCCATGAGAGCATACGTGGCGCCTCAAAGTCCATCTACCTTGTAGGTTGGCGTGCATTTATGTTGCGCTGCAGCAAAGGCTTCGGCCATTGCGAAAGGAGTGTACAGAATGACCACCCTCAGGACCATTTCCGAGAAGCTGCAGGCTTGGCGGCGTTACCGCGACGCGGTTCGCGAACTGTCGCAGCTCTCCGACCGGGAGCTCGCCGACATCGGCATCCGCCGCGGCGACATCGAGGAGGTCGCCCGCGAGGCTGCCGTGAAGTCGGCCTAGAGAGCGCCTTTTGTCCTCACCGGCTCCGAAAAGAGGAGCTCGGCTAAAGAGCGGCCCCTTGTTGCGGGCCGCTTTTTCGTAAGGCCAGGATTGACGACCGCGCCAAGAGGCAGGCCGCGCACGTCCTTGAGGGCATGGGGCTTTCGGTGTCCGGCTTCGTCGCCACCCGCACCCGCCCGCCCGGCGGAACCGTGATCATGTCGCCGCCTTCACCGCGCGCAACATCGTCGTCAACGTCGCAGCGTCAATTCCCTGCGCAGCGCGAAGCGCCGTTCCCGAGCGCCGAATAGGGCGTGTCGGAGTTCGGCGTCTGAAATGGCCTTATCGTCCGGAGTGAAGACGCGGGCGATGCTGCTGATCGTGTTCCAGGGCGCCTTGAATTCGGGGCTCTTGGGATCGACGAAATAGGAGCAATTGATCCTGTAATTGTCAACCAGCGGAAAACTGTAAATATGCGCGTCCTTCGCGATCGCACGACTTTCGTTCGGTGTCACCGTTACCTCCCCGCGGGCATCCCGCTTCAGCACTCAACGACGCGCGGTTCTTTCGTTGGCCAAGTCGATAGCGCCGCTATCACGCGATCGCCGCCAAAACCGCACACCCGCCTCGGGCGCCGCAACAATGGGGGGGTCTTCAGAGGGCGCCGAAAATCTTGTCGAGGAAGCTGTTGCCTCGCCGGCGCGGGGCGGCGTTGGGGATCGGCGCCGGCGGGATCGGCGCCTCGTCCAGGACGGGAGCGGGAACCGGCGCCTGCGCGGAACGCGGGACCGGCTGGGCCGTTCGCGCCGGCGGGCTTGAGACCGCTCCCGTCGCGGCCGGCTGTCCCCCGCCTCGCCCGCCCGAGGGCGGCGTCGGCGCCTGCTGGGCCGCCCCGGCAAGGTCGAGCGGCGGCAGGATCGGGGCCAAATGATTTGCGGGGCCCACGCGCGGCGCGCTCAACGGAAGCCCCGCGACCGGCGCCCCCTGGTGGGCCGCCTTCATGAACCGGCTCCACACCTCGACCGGAAGGTTGCCGCCTGACGCCTTTTTGGTCGGGCTGTTGTCGTCGTTGCCGAGCCAAACCGCCGTCACGAGATAGCTCGTGTAGCCGACGAACCAGGCGTCGCGCCAATCCTGACTTGTGCCGGTCTTGCCAGCCGCCTGCCAGCCGGGCAGCTCGGCCTTGCGGGCGGTGCCGGTCAGCAGGGTCTCCTGCATCATCTGGTTCATCATCGCCACGTACTGCGGCTCGATGACCCGGCCGAAGCTCGCGGCGCGCCGCGCGTACAAGAGCTTGCCGTTGGCGGTCCGGACCTTGGCGATGACGTGCGGCTGCACCCCGACGCCACCGTTGGCGAAAGCGGCGTAGGCGGCCGCCATTTCAAGCGGCGTCACCTCCGAGGTGCCGAGCGCGATCGAGGCGTTGGGCTCGAGGTCCGACGTGATTCCGAGCCGGTGCGCGACGCCGGCTACCGTCTTCGGGCCCACTTCGAGGCCGAGCCGCACGGCGACCGTGTTGAGGGACAGGGACAACGCCTTCGTCAGCGTGACCGGGCCGAAATACTCGCGGCTGTAGTTTTCCGGGTTCCAGCCCTTGATCGAGATCGGGGCGTCCTCCCGGATCGTGTCCGGCGTCAGGCCCTTCTCGAGAGCAGCGAGATAGACGAAGGGCTTGAACGACGAGCCCGGCTGGCGCTTGGCGGCGACAGCCCGGTTGAACTGGCTCTCGGCGTAGTTCCTGCCGCCGACCATCGCCTTGACCCCGCCCATGGGGTCGAGCGCGATGAGCGCGCCTTCGCCAACCCCGAACTTGGCGCCCTTGACGTTGAGCTCATCGGTCAGCGCCCGCTCGGCCTCGGCCTGCATCTTGAGATCGATCGTGGTCGTGACCACGATGTCCTCGTCGATGGCGCCGACCGTGTCGTCGAGCGCGTCCATCACATAGTCCGCCGCATAATTTATCGAGCCGGCGCTCTTGTCGTGCTTGACCTCAGCCGGATTGGCGAGCGCCATCTTGGCCATCGCCTCGGTGATGAGGCCCTGCTGAGCCATGGCGGTGATGACCTGCGCCGCCCGCTCGCTCGCGCCTTCAGGATTGCGGGTGGGCGCGAGCTTGCTCGGTGACTTCATGAGCCCGGCGAGCATCGCCGCCTCAGAGAGCGACACAAAGCGGGCGCTCTTGCCGAAATACTTCTGCGCCGCCGCTTCCACGCCATAAGCGCCCGAGCCGAAATAGACCCGGTTCAGGTAGAGTTCGAGGATTTGGTCTTTGGAGTATTTGCGCTCGAGCCAGAGCGCCAGGATCGCCTCCTGGATCTTGCGCGAGAGCGAGCGCTCCTGGGTGAGGAAGAGGTTCTTCGCGAGCTGCTGGGTCAGCGTCGAACCGCCCTCGATGGCGCCTCCACCTGTGATGTCTCTCAGGATCGCGCGCGAGACCCCGAGCGGATCGATGCCGGCGTGCGAATAAAAGCGCTTGTCCTCGATGGCGACGAAAGCCTTCGGCAAATAGGGCGGCAGGTCGATGAGCCGCACGGCCGGACCGCCGGTGTCGCCGCGGTTGGCGACGAGCGCGCCGTCGTCGGCGAGGATGGCGATGTTGGGTGGCCGCCTCGGCACCGCGAGCTGATCGATCGGGGGCAGCTGGCTCGCGTAGAAAGCGACAACGCCTGCGCCCCCGATGGCGCCCCAGACGGCGATCACAAGCGTCCAATAGGCGAGCTTACGGAGGATCGAGCCCCGCGCCCGGCGCCGGCTTTTTTGAGGGCGTCTCGCCATCTTCCCCGCCCCCTTTCTTTGCCCCCGGAATGGGCGATCGGCCGGATCAGCGCGCAAGTCGCCGCTTCCGGCTTCGTCCGGCCAGTCGAGGCGCGGCTCGATCCGCGTCCGTTTCGTCTTGGCCCTCCGGCCGAACATGGCGAACCCGCTCGCGGAGCGGCGCGCCTTCCCCATCCCGCGCGCCCTCACGCAGGGGGAGAGGCTAAAGCCGGCGATTTAAGGGCGGGTAAAGTTTACCACGCGGTTGACGCAATCGTTAATATCCAGCGAGAAGCAGCGACGCAGCGGACGCGCGCCCTTGCGCGGGCGGTAGCGCCTTGGCAAAGTCCCCGGCCCCGCGCGGAAAGCCCAGCGCGTAAGAAGAAAATTGGGATTCCGGTTATGAAGGTCACCATCGAGCGTTCGGTTCTCTTGAAGGCGCTGGGGCACGTCCATCGCATCGTCGAGCGCCGGAATACGATACCGATCCTCGCCAACGTCCTGATCGAAGCAGGCGACGGCAAGGTCGCGCTGAAGGCGACCGACCTCGACCTTGAGGCCTCGGAGCAGATACTTGCTGACGTGATGCAGCCGGGCGCGACAACGGTCCAGGCGCACGTCATCTATGACATCGTGCGTAAATTGCCGGAGGGGGCGCAGGTTAACCTCGAAATCGCCGGGGACACCGGGCAGCTTCTTTTGCGCTCCGGCCGGTCGCGCTTCTACCTGCAGGCGCTGCCCGCCTCCGACTTTCCCGACATCACCTCGGGCGAGTTCGCCCATTGCTTCACGCTCCCGGCGTCCGAACTCAAACGCCTCATCGAGAACTCCCAGTTCGCCATCTCGACAGAGGAGACGCGCTACTATCTCAACGGGATTTTCCTCCACACGGTCGACGTCGGCGGCAAGCCGATGCTGCGCGCGGTCGCGACCGACGGCCATCGGCTCGCCCGAGTCGAGACGGAAGCGCCGGAAGGCGCGGTCGGCATGCCGGGCGTCATCGCGCCGCGCAAGGCGGTCGGCGAGATCCTGAAGCTGCTCGAGGACTCCGCCCAGGAGGTCAGGATCGAAATTTCGACCGCCAAGGCGCGCTTCACGATCAGGGACGTCGTGCTCACGACCAAGCTCATCGACGGCACCTTCCCCGACTATGCGCGGGTCATTCCGGTCAACAACGACAAGCGCCTGGTTGTGGACAAGAAGCCGTTCGAGAACGCGGTGGACCGCGTGTCGACGCTCTCGTCCGAGCGCGGGCGGGCAATCAAGCTCGCCATCGCGGACGGCAAGATGACGCTCTCCGTCAACAACCCGGATTCTGGCTCAGCCAGCGAGGAGATCGAGGTCGATTACGATTCGCAGCCGCTCGACATCGGCTTCAACGCCCGCTACCTTCTCGACATTGTCGGACAACTGGCGAGCGACACGGCGCTCATCCGCCTCGCCGATCCTGGCTCGCCGACGCTCATACAGGATCGCGACGGATCGAGCGCGCTCTATGTGCTGATGCCGCTGAGGGTGTGATCCCCGCCAGCGGCCGATCCGTGTCCAGAGCTATCGGAGGACTACGACCATGACCGCCAACCTTCAGATTCTGCTCGATCGCCGGCCGACCGACAAAGTCTCGCGCGCGAATTTTCGGATCGTGGAGACACCTGTCCCGTCACCGGGGCCCGGGCAAGTGCTGGTGCGGCATGAGTTCCTTTCGCTCGACCCGTATATGCGGGGCCGCCTCAGCGACGCCAAGTCCTACGCTGCCCCGCAGGAAGTCGGCGCGGTGATGCAGGGCGGGACGGTCGGCGTCGTCGAGGCGTCGAATAATCCGCACTTCAAGGCGGGCGACGCGGTCGTCGGCATGGGCGGCTGGCAGAGCTATTCGCTCAGCGACGGGCGCGACCTCAGGGTCGTCGACGCCAAGGCGGTCCCCATCCAGGCCTATCTCGGTACGGTCGGCATGCCCGGCGTCACCGCCTGGTATGGGCTCAACAAGATCATCGCGCCCAAGGCGGGCGAGACGGTACTCGTCTCCGCCGCGACCGGTGCGGTCGGATCGGTCGTCGGCCAGCTCGCTAAATTCCACCGCGCCCGCCCCGTCGGGATCGCCGGCGGACCGGAAAAATGCGCCTACGCGATCAAGGAGCTCGGCTATGAGGCGTGCGTCGATCACAAGTCTCCGACGTTCGCCGAGGAGTTGAAGGCGGCGCTGTCGAACGGCGTCGACGGCCTGTTCGAGAATGTCGGCGGCGAGCCGTTCTTGCAGGCCTTGCGCAGGCTCAACAATTTCGCGCGCGTCGCCATATGCGGCCTCATCGCGTCTTACGAGGGCGCGCCGACCGTTATCCCCGACATGCGCATCTTCCTGGTCAAGCGAATCAAGGTCGAGGGCTTCATTCAGTCCGACCACCCAGACCTGAGGCCGCAGGCCATCTCCGAGTTGGTCGGCCATGCCGCCGCCGGCCGCCTCAAGTGGCGTGAGACGATCCGGGACGGATTGGAGAATGCGCCGCAGGCCCTTGTGGACCTCCTGCACGGGGAGAACTTCGGCAAGATGCTGATCCGGGTGCATTGAGCTGAACTCAAGGCCGGCTTTGGGCTCCGGCATCGCCGGCCAGCATCCTTGAGTTGCGCTAAAGGGTCGGCGGACTTATCTTCTTCGGCATGAAACTCGGCGACTGGCTCAGGGCGAACGGCGTGACGCGGGCCGATTTCGCGCGGCGCATCGGCGTCTCGCCCGGAGCGGTGACCCTCATCTGCCGCGAAAGCGACGCCTGGGTGTCGCGCGAGACGGCCGAACGGATCGTCGCCGAGACGCGCGGCGAGGTGACGCCTAATGATTTCCTCGATGCGACGAAGCGCGGCAAGGGAGACGACATGCACAATCCCGTCACCGCCGCCATCGAGGCTTTCGCCCGCGGCGAGATCGTCGTCGTCATGGACGACGACGATCGGGAGAACGAGGGCGACATGATCGTCGCCGCCTCGCTCTGCACCACGGAGAAGATGGCCTTCATCATCCGCTACGGCTGCGGCATCGTCTGCGCGCCATTAACCGCCGACGACGCCCGCCGCCTGCATTTGCCGCCGATGGTGGCGGCGAACGACGCACCGCTCGGCACCGCTTTCACTGTGTCGGTGGACGTCAAGCACGGCCTCACCACCGGCATCTCCGCTGAGCAGCGCTGCAACACCGTGCGCGCGCTCGCCAACCACAATATGGGCGCGAGCGACTTCGTGCGTCCCGGCCACGTCTTCCCGCTCATCGCCCGGGAGGGCGGCGTGCTCATGCGCTCCGGCCACACAGAGGCCGCGGTCGATCTGTGCAAGCTAGCGGGGCTGCCGCCGGTTGCGGTCATCTGCGAGCTCGCTAACGACGACGGGACCGTGATGGTCGGGCCGCAGATCGAGGCATTCTCGGACAAGCACAAGCTCAGGCGCATCTCCGTCGCCGACCTCATCGCTTACCGGCAGGCGCGCGAGAAGCTGGTCGAGCGAGTGGCGGTCTTTCCGGTCAAGACGCCGATTGGCGACTTGCAAGGCTACGCCTACCGCACGCCCTTCGATCCGGTCGTCCATTTCGCCTTCGTGCACGGTTCCATCGGCGACGGGCGCGACATGCCTGCGCGCCTCCATCGTTGCGACATTCTCACCGACATTTTCGGCGCCGGACCGATCCCCAAAGTGCTGCAGCAATTCGAGGCCGAGGGGCGCGGCACGCTCGTCTATCTCCGGGACGGCGCAGCTGGGGTGCCGACGAATTTCGGCGTGATAGAGGAGACCACCTCCGATGGTACGCGCGCAAAACAATGGCGCGAGATCGGCCTCGGCGCGCAGATCCTGCGCGATCTCGGAGTGTCGTCGATCCGGCTCAGGACCGACCACGCGCGCACGTACGTCGGCCTCTCGGGCTTCGGCATCGAGATCGTGGCGGTCGAAGCGATCGACGGCTAATTCCACTACGGAGATCGGACATGATCCATCCCGCCCTCGCTCCTGGCCGCGCCGCCGTCATCACCGGCGCCGCAAGCGGCATCGGCCTCGCCGCGGCGGAGAAGTTCGCGGGCATCGGCATGAAGGTGCTGATGGCCGACTGGAAAGCGGACGCGCTCCATGAGGCGGCCAAGCGCGTCGCCGCCGTCTCCGGCCGGCAGGGCGACGTGCGCTCTCTTTTAGCGGACGTGAGCAAGCGCGCCGACGTCGAGGGCCTCAAGGCGGAAGCCTACGGCGCCTTCGGCGAGGTTGCGCTGCTGATGAACAACGCCGGCGTCGGCGGCGGGGGCGGCGTGCTCGGCGACGCCGAGAAATGGCGCCGCGTCATCGAGGTCAATCTCTGGGGCGTCATCAACGGCATGCAGGTCTTCGCGCAACCGATGATCGCGCAGCGCTCGCCGGCGGCGATCGTCAACACCGGGTCGAAGCAGGGCGTCACGACGCCGCCGGGCGACGCGGCCTATAACGTCTCGAAGGCGGGGGTGAAGGTCGCGACCGAGGCGCTGGCCCATGAACTGCGCAACATCGAGGGCTGCGCGGTCAGGGCGCATCTCTTGATCCCCGGCTTCACCCACACCGGCATCAACGCGAGCGCCGGGGGCCCGAAGCCCCCGGGCGCCTGGACGCCCGAACAGGTGGTCGATTTCTTGATCGACGGCATGGGACGGGGCGACTTCTACATCCTCTGTCCCGACAATGAGGTGACGCGGGACATCGACGAGCGCCGCATCCTCTGGGCCGCGCACGATATTGTCGACAACCGCCCGGCGCTGTCGCGCTGGCATCCGGATTACGCCCGAGCCTTTGCGGACTACATGAAGCGCGAGCGGCGGGAATAGGCGGCGACCCCTTCGGCCGCTCCAGGCCCTCTGCCATTTCTGCGCACGAAACGGGCCTTTTCAATGGCTTGCGGCGCCATTTCGGTCCGACCCCCCCCAGGGAGCGTCCCCGTCCGTCCGTCCGCCAACGGACATTTGTAGTATCTCGAGCTACCACGGCGTTGTTTGGATGAATGGGGGACGCAGCCGCGCCGATCCGTCTACAAGCGTGGGTACAGCCAGCGAGGTAGTCGGGGATCGAGTGTGCACCCACAACCACAGCCGACCGACGCAATCTCGTGATTGCGCCGCGGGTCCTGGGGCTCCGGCACGCGCGGAAGCCGCCGGGTCCGGCCGCCCGGGGGGCGGTCGGCATGCGCCAGCGCTCGACCACCGGCACAGGCCGGACGGTATATCGCCGGGAGAGAGCATCATCCCTGTCAAACCTGGATCCGAGCGCTATTGCGCCGCCTCATCGCGCATCGCTGTCCTCCTCGGGCAGCGATCGTCTCGTAAGGGCGGATTCCGGGCGTTGGCGATCGGCCTCGGGGAAGGACCGGAGTCCGCGCCATAGCCGACATTGGTTGCGAGCGCGGAGTACGCTTCACCGCACAAAGTGAGCGTTCCCTTCCCAGCGACAGTTTCTCGAAAGCAGTAAGCTGTTCAGGCGTAGCGGCATGGGGAGGGGAGCTTCTTGAACACACGAGCGGCTTGACGCTGCTCAAGCAGCGCATTGGGGTGGTTATTCTGGACAGTCGTATGTCTGTAGGCCTGCCTGTCTCAGCGTCGCCTGAAAGTTGGCGACGGCCTCACTCAGGGTCATCTTTACCCTTGTCACAGGCAGCTTCATAAGACGGAGCCGTTCTTTCCCTGTGACGAGAATTGCGCTGCCGCGAAGTCTGCCAGTGCGGTAGTCCAATTGCCTGTAGGCGGATGGGATGAGTTCCCTAGCGTCGGGGTAGGGTTTCACGGTCGCGATGTGATAGAGGCAAAGCGCGGGGAGGCAGTGAGCCCATCGCGGTTTGCCCCGTCGGCGACAGTGATCTTCCCAGCTTGACGCCGGCACGATGTCCTCCGTGTCGATGTCCTGCTTGGGCTCGATGATCGCAGCCGCAAGAAGCTTGCCTCGATACTCGGGGTTCAGCGTCAGCGTCTTATCGAGCGTTCCGGTCCTGACGACGACGTCGCGCCCACGCTCGTAGTCGCTGGCGAGCCGCTTCAGCACGGCAAGCTTATGAAAGGCGATGACGGGCCAGCTCTCGTCGAGACGACCGTATTCCGGGCGCAAGAATATCTTCCCGTCCCGGTGCATGATGTCAGCTATAGTAAGTACGTCAGTTTTTCGCGGGCTATCCGCCGCTAATTGCGTCAAACGATAAAGTTCCCGCTCTTGTCGAACCCTTTGATATCCACCACCGTGATGCCGTGCGCCGCCCACCGCTCGTCCGGCGACCGGTACAGGGTCGAGCGGTCGCCATTCTTGCTTAGGCGCCGATGCTCTTCCCTGGTGAGGACCGCGACCTTCCTGTATTTGCGCCCAAGCTTCAGGAGAGCTTCCTCATCAAGTCGGCCCTCCCGGTAGAGGGTCAGCGCCATGCGAAACATCTGACGCGCCGGCGTCCCGTGGTCTTTTTCCAGCTCGGCGCCCTTGTCTTTACGGTATGCCCCGATGGCGGCTTTCGACCAGTGCTTCTGTTTCAAATTTTGATAGGGGCCGGAGGTGGAGTCGCTGGCGAGGCCGCGTATGTAGCCATCAAGATGCCTTTCGAACATCAGGCAATAACAATTCTTTGAAGCTCCGGATTGTTCAAGCCTTAGCGCGCGCAGTCCAGCGTCATGACGAGCTGGCCGAGCGTCCAGCCGCATTCGACGTTGGTCTTCCGGCGCCGGTACTGCCGGAAGAAGTTGGGCTCAATCATCTCGTTCATTTCACTTGTGTTCCTTCGGTTTGGTTGAAGCTCCTCGCCACCCTAGCAGCAACCACAACCAGATGTCAAATACTCCTCTGAAATACTCGGTAGTTGTTTGGAATGTCAAAAGGCTTAATTCTTCATTCTGTCGTTCCCTCGTTCCCTCGTTCCCTCGTTTCATCGTTTCATCGTTTCATTGTTTTGTCGTTTCGCTCGCTTTTTCGTTTCTCACTTAAATTGGTCGGCTTCTCACTTAGGTTGGTCGTTTCTGCCACTTAGATGTTTTCGTTTTGTCGTTTCTCTCGTTTTGTCGGTTGTCGCCGCTTTCATAGCGGGTCAATGCCTGCCTCCATCGCCCGCCGCGTGCGAGACGCTGACCGCCCAAGGGCTTTTCGCACGCTCAGTTGCACAACCCTCGTCAGCGCCGTGTAGCAGCTTGTCCTGGCCCGAACGACCAGACGCCCTGCGCGCCTGGGGCCCAGTCCGCGTTTGAAAAGCTTCACGGCTTGCCGCTGAGCGGCTGCTTTCGACGCGCAAAGCAGCCATCAATAGGCGGTAAAGTTCTTCGCGTAAAAGGTCGAACGAACGCGTTCGAAGCTTGCTTCTGGAAACTGTCAGTCTTGTGCAGCCCGCGCCTTCAGCCGAAGACCGCTTTCTCGCGCTTTCCGCTCGTTCATAGCGCCCATTCTGAAGGGCCGCAATGGGCCGAGGGCGGTCATCGGTGGGCGCTGCGAGGAATGCCTGTTGATTTCCACTGAGAACTGACCCAGGCAGCCCGGGTTTTTCCACCGAGAACTGACCCATGTTCGAACCTTGCCCCTTGGCCTAGGCGGGGGCGACGGAGTGATCGACATGGAGTTACTGAGCGTCATCCGACGCTGGCGTTTTCGAGATCATTTCTCGATCCGGGAGATATCCCGGCGCACGGGACTGTCGCGCAACACAGTCCGTAGATACCTGCGCTCGGACGGCGAGGAGCCGAGGTTCAACCTCCCTGACCGGCCGAGCAAGCTCGATCCGTTCGCCGACAAACTGTCGCATATGCTGCGGCAGGAGGCGGGCAAATCGCGCAAGCAGAAGCGGACGATCCTGCAGTTGCACGCCGATCTGGCGGCGCTGGGCTACGACGGCTCCTACAATCGCGGGGCGGCTTTCGCGCGCGACTGGAAAGCCGCTCGGCAACGCGAACAGAGAACCACGGGCCGGGGCGTCTTCGTGCCCCTGGCGTTCTCGACCGGCGAGGCTTTCCAGTTCGACTGGTCGGAAGATTGGGCGATTATCGCCGGCGAGCGCATCAAGCTACAGGTCGCTCACTTCAAGCTCAGCTACAGCCGCGCCTTCATTCTCCGCGCCTATCCGCAACAGACCCATGAGATGCTGTTCGACGCCCACAATCACGCCTTCCGCGTTCTGGGCGGCGTGCCGAGACGAGGCATCTACGACAACATGCGCACCGCCGTCGACAGGATCGGGCGCGGAAAGGAACGGCGGGTCAACGCGCGCTTCTCGGCGATGGTCGGTCACTTCCTCTTCGAGGCCGAGTTCTGCAATCCGGCGTCGGGCTGGGAGAAAGGGCAGATCGAGAAGAACGTCCAGGACGCCCGCCATCGGCTCTGGCAACCCATGCCCGACTTCCCCTCCCTGGCGGCGCTGAACGATTGGCTGGAGACGCGCTGCCGGGAGCTATGGGCGCAAATGGCGCACGGCTCGCAGCCAGGCTCGGTAGCCGACGCCTGGGCAGAAGAGGCGCGGCGTCTGATGCCGCGCCCCCGGCCGTTCGACGGCTTCGTCGAATATCCCAAGCGCGTCTCGCCGACATGCCTGATCCATTTTGACCGCACCGCTACAGCGTGCCGGCCTCTTTCGCCAATCGCCCAGTCAGCGTGCGGGTCTACCTCGAGCGCATCGTCGTCGCTGCCGAAGGGCAGATCGTATGCGAGCACGTTCGCGTCTTCGCCCGCTCACACGAGCGCAAGAGCACGACGACCGTCTTCGACTGGCGGCACTATCTCGCCGTCATCCAGCGCAAACCTGGAGCCCTGCGTAATGGAGCGCCCTTCCTCGAGCTGCCGCCGGCCTTCCGGACCCTCCAGCAGCGCATGCTCAAGACGCCGGGCGGCGACCGCGAGATGGTCGAGATTCTGGCGCTCGTCCTCCAGCACGACGAACAGGCGGTGCTTACCGCCGTCGAACTGGCGCTGGAGGCCGGCGCACCGACCAAGACGCATATCCTGAACCTGCTGCACAGGCTGGTCGACGGGAAGCCCGTGGACACGCCGCCGATAAAAGCGCCGCAGGCTTTGACCTTGACCACCGAGCCGCAAGCCAACGTCGAGCGATACGACGCCCTGCGCAAAGCTCGGGAGGCGCGCCATGCGTCATAACCCGGCCGCCGGTGCCGTTGTCATCATGCTGCGGACACTCAAAATGCACGGCATGGCTCAAGCCGTCGGCGAGTTGACCGAACAAGGCTCCCCCGCCTTCGAAGCCGCGTTGCCAATCCTGTCGCAGCTCCTGAAGGCGGAGACCGCCGACAGAGAGGTGAGGTCAACGGCCTACCAACTCAAAGCCGCGCGCTTCCCGAACTACCGCGACCTTGCCGGCTTCGACTTCGCCAGCAGCGAGGTCAATGAAGCGCTCGTCCGCCAGCTCCACCGCTGCGAGTTTCTCGGGGACGCCCACAATGTCGTCCTCGTCGGTGGCCCCGGCACGGGCAAGACGCATCTCGCCACCGCCATCGGCGTCCAGGCTATCGAGCATCATCGGAAGCGCGTCCGGTCCTTCTCGACGGTCGAACTCGTCAACGCCCTCGAACAGGAGAAGCTTCAGGGAAAGCCTGGGCAGATCGCCGGCCGGCTCGTCTATTCCGACCTCGTCATTCTCGACGAGCTTGGCTACCTGCCGTTCAGCGCCTCCGGCGGGGCGCTGCTCTTCCATCTGCTCAGCAAGCTCTATGAGCGAACCAGCGTCGTCATCACGACCAATCTCAGCTTCGGCGAATGGGCCACCGTCTTCGGCGATCCGAAAATGACGACGGCGCTGCTCGACCGTCTCACTCACCGATGCCACATCCTCGAAACCGGCAACGACAGCTTCCGCTTCAAAAACAGCTCGGCGAAATCCGCCAAACCCACCAAGGAGAAACCGCGAAACTTGACGAACCCCTGACCCTCAAACCATCATCAAGCCGGGTCAGTTCTCAATGGAAATCCTGGGTCAGTTCTCGGCGGAAATCGACATCGCCCATCGGAAGATGATCAAAAGGTATTTGAACTCAACACGTCGTATAAAGTCCTAGCTGGTGTGGCGGATTGAACTTCGTTCTTAGGTTGGAAGGAAAGAGCAGCCGCCCTCCCCACTGACACGTTTGCTTTGCACATGCCTGATGGTCCTTGCGTAGCGCAGGTCCGGAGTCGACCGAGGCTGTGCGAAAACGCAGCGCTCGCCTCTGCGACGCTGCGCAGATGAGCGAAATTCGCGATTTTTCCCGCTCTGCTCGACGATAAGGCTCAAGATTCGGGTCGGTCGGACAATGCCTCGTACTTTTCACACAGCCTGGACCCTTTGCTGATGGGGTGGACGGCGCCCCGAACGGCATCAAGCGGGCCAAGATGGTCGTCGTTGAAAGCGCCATCTGGAAGGGAGCCGTCCGTGGGCAAGTCGATCATCGATACCTCGTCTGTCACGCGCGTCGGGCTTGA
>DATJXI010000209.1:0-4424 GCA_035500275.1 Roseiarcus sp.
TTTTTTCGCATCTTTTCCGCTTTTTCTCGCGTCTTTTCCGCCTGAAAAATGCGAAAAAACGCGAATTCTTGCGCGGAAAGCGGCCGGCCCGAGAGTAAATATACGCAAATTGGCAGTTGAACGCGGCGCCGGCCTCAGGCCTCCAGTTCGCTGTCCCAGTAGAGGTAGTCCATCCAGCTCTCGTGCAGATAGTTCGGCGGGAAGAGCCGGCCGTTCTGGTGCAAATCATGCACGGTGGGCTGGTAGGGCGCCCGGGCCGGCCACATCCTGGCCGCCGTGGGGAGCAGGTCCGCCTTCTTCAGGTTGCAGCCGGAGCAGGCGGCGACGACGTTCTCCCACGTCGTGTGGCCGCCCCTGCAGCGCGGCACGACGTGGTCGAAGGTCAGGTCCTCGCGCGAGCCGCAGTACTGGCAGGTGAAGCGATCGCGCAAGAACACGTTGAACCGGGTGAAGGCGGGGAAGCGGGTCGGCTTCACGTAGTTTTTGAGCGACACGACCGAGGGCAGGCGCATCTCGAAGGAGGGGCTGCGCACCCGCGTGTCGTATTCAGAGATGATGTTCACCCGGTCCAGGAACACCGCCTTGATCGCGTCCTGCCAGCACCAGATGGAAAGAGGGTAATAGCTCAGCGGCCGAAAGTCCGCGTTCAGGACGAGCGCCGGGCAATTGCCCGGCGTCAGCACTGGCGAATGAACCGTCACAAGGCCGCTCCGTCCTCCGTCCTGTCGCACACGCCGGCGCCGAATCCGGCCATCGCCATCACTCTACAGCTTGCGTGACGCCCTTGTGAAGGCGCCCAAACCCTAGTTGTTTCCGGAGGGTGATCGAGGCTTCATGGCGAGGGCGAGGCCGGGGATCAGCGCGTGGGGCGCTCAATCTTCTCCATGTCGGCGTCCGAAAGGCCGAAGTGATGGCCAATCTCATGCACGAGCACATGCGTGACGACCGCCGCCAGCGTGTCCTCGCCTTCGCACCAGAAATCGAGCAGCGGGCGGCGATAGAGCCAAATCATGTTGGGCATTTCGCCGGTGTCGCCGACAGAGCCGCGGTGCGGAAGTCCGCGCCCGCGAAAGAGACCGAGGAGGTCGAACTCGCTCTGCGCGCCCATCTCGTCCAGCGTCTCGTCGTCCGGGAAGTCGTCGACGCGAATGACGAGCCCTTCACACCGGCTGCGAAACGATTCCGGGAGTTGTGCGAAGGCCGCATCGGCCAGCGCCTCGATGTCCGCGAGCGTCGGCGCGCGCAACGGGCCGAGGACGGCGGCCTCTCGAGTCACGACGCGTTCTGCGCGCCGGCGCTCCAATGCCGCAGGCGGGCGGCGTCAAGGCTCTCGACGAGCCTCTTGGCGCGCGCGGCGAGCGCTCCGCGCACCTTGTCGGCGGCGTCAGGGAACTCGACCAGCACGCGACGGAATGTGTCGCGCGGAATGCGGGTCACCACGCCGTCCTCGACGACTCGGGCCTCGACCCTGTGGGTGACCGGTCCGTAGAGAGCGCTTTCGCCAATGAGCGCGCCGGCGCCGGCGCGCTTGGCCGCGCCCGCCCGCCCGCCGGTCACCATGACCGCGCCGGAATGCACGAAATAGCCCGCGTCGCCCGCGTCGCCCGCGCAGAAAAGCGTCTCCCCCGCCTTCAAGCGGCGCTTCTCGCAGGAGAAGGCGATGAGTTGAACGGCCTCCCGCGGCAGGAGGTCGAAGGGGCGCGTTTGTGAGAGGCGCCCGACGTCGCTGTCGAGCGTCATCCGATTCGCCCTCCCTCTGCGGTTGCGACGAGTTTGTAGCCGCCAGCCTCGGTCACGAGAAGCTGCGCCTCGGCCGGATTGCTCTCGATTTTCTGGCGCAGGCGGTAGATGTGCGTCTCGAGCGTGTGCGTGGTCACGTTCGCGTTGTAGCCCCACACGTGCTTCAGAAGCGTCTCGCGGGCGACCGGCTGCTGCTCCGCCCGGTGCAGATAGCGCAGGATCGCAGCCTCCTTCTCGGTGAGCCGGAGCTTGACCCCGTTGGCGTCAACCAGGTTCTTCGAAGTCGGCCGGAGGGTATAGGGCCCAACCTGAAATTCCGCGTCCTCGCTGGCTTCGTACTGGCGGAGCTGGGCCCGGATGCGGGCGAGAAGCACAACGAAGCGGAACGGCTTGCCGACAAAGTCGTTGGCGCCGGAATCAAGGCCGAGTACGGCGTCGGCGTCCGAATCGTGAGCGGTCAGCATGATGACTGGGCGGCGATAGCCGTCGCGACGGACGCGCATCACGGCCTCTCGGCCGTCGAGGTCCGGAAGGCCGACGTCCATGATAACGAGGTCTGGCGGCGTATCTGCGATCAACGTACACGCCGCCTCCGCTGTTTCGACCGAATCGACTTGGAATTCGGGATGGAGGGCGAGCTGCTCGACGAGCGCGTTGCGCAGGTCGGCGTCGTCGTCGACGATAAGAATTCGCCGCGTCTGAGTCATGGGGCGGCAGTGTACCGGCTGCATTGCCGCGCCGCTAGCCTCCGAATGAGGCGAGCTTGCGGCGACTTTTCCAACTTGGCGAAGGCGTTATTGCAGGTTCTCACGGCCGTCGCCACGCAGACTGGCGTCAAGAGAGGCCATAGGACGCTCTCGATAAGCGGCGCCCGCCTATAGCCGCGAGGTCCACATGCCAAGCGCCCGGAACCTCACAGTAGGACTTTGGCGGATTCGCCTTATCGAACATGGCGCGGCTTTCTTCCACCGTGATCTTCTTGTCGTCGGCCCCCCGTCATCACGTAAATCGGAACGCGCACCGCAGCGATCCCGTCGATGGGCCGCAGACGCTCGACGTCGACGCCCGCGCCGATCGAATCGCCGCAAGGACCATGGGCGCGAGCGCGCGGCCCGCGGGGCCAAACGCCGGCGCGAGCCTGTTTGAAACAGCCAAGGCCATGTCCGAAGCGCCGATTCGATGATGAGCGCGTCAGCCTCGATAGGTTTTCCAATCAGCGCCGCCGCGCCGCGCATGGTAACTCCAAGCACCGCCACCCGCTCGCCCGGCAGACGCCACCTTAGCCATGCGAGCGCCGAGCGGGCGTCAAGCGCAGGACGAGGAACGCGAATATCCGAACCCACATGGCCTCCGCGCCATAGGCGGCCATCAGGGCGAAAGGATGAGTTCGCGCGCGCCCGCCCTCCTCAAGTCATCCTCGGAGCCGGTCAGGCGGAAGGATTTGACGTCGTTCCAAAGGGGAACGAGGTCCCCAAAATGGCGGGAGAAAATGTGTCCGGACTGGCCCGTCGCAATCATGACCCGCGAGTTCTCGGGGTTGCTGAGATCGTAGATTCCACGGAAGCCGGCCCCGAGGGTGCGGGCGAACGGCTTGTCGCTCGGCGCCTCCGAACCTCCGCCGCGGTCGAGCGTGTAGAAACTGCCGCTCGACCGGACGCTGAGGTCGCTCACGCGGTCGAGCAGCGGCACATGGCTGAAGATCTTGTGGCGAAGCAGGCTCACATGCTCGTCGCCCCACCGCCACTTGCTCATGTCCGGGCCGTCGCGCTTGACGATGAGCGCGAGCCCTTCGTCGAGCGCGCGACCGAGCGCCTTGCGGCAGCCCGGATCGGGCTTGTCCGGCGCGTCGCACCAGGAGGGATGGTCCCGCATCAGAGAAATGAGGGTCGACGCCGCGAACGGCCCCAGCTCATCTAGGGGAAGCCCAACCCTCTCGACAAGCAGGATGCGGTGCAGGGAATCGAGGAACGCCGTGAAGATCAGGGGCTCCACCCGATCCTTGTCCATGACCGCATTCCAGTTCAGCAGCATCGCCTGCGCCTGGCGCGCGCGCTCATCCGAAGGCGCGATCGTCGCGATGAAGGGCTGCAAGTCCTTTGCGGCGAGCGACAGGCGGTCGGCCTGCATGGCCGCGGAAGTGCCGAGGCTGTGGGTCCCGATCGTGTCGAAGAACTCTTGAATGCGGCGGGCGCGGAATCCCTCGTCCCAATCCTGGCCGAACGTCGGCTGGTGATCGTCCGGAACATTGGCGTTATTCGCGTTGAAGGCGAAGCCTGCCGCCGGATCGTGCAGTTGCGGCAATTGTTCGAACGGCACCATTCCCACCCAGTCGAACGCGCCGGAGGCCCCGTCGACCGGGGTGAGCCCGTCGCCCGACTTGCGAACTGGGACGAGGCCGGGACTGAAAAAGCCGATGTCGCCTGCAACATCGGCGTAGACGACGTTCTGCGTCGGCGTCTGGTACATGCGCATCGCATCAAGGAACTCGTTCCAATTGCGCGCCGCATCGAGTCGCATGATCGCCTCCGCCGTCGTGTCGTGATCACTGAGGCCGGTAAAGGCGAGCGCGACGACTTTTCCGGCCGGGGCGATGCTGCGAACGCGCTCGCTGACATCGGACAGGACCGGTCCGTGTCGCGTCGACCGGACGGCAATCTTCACGTCCGCCGCCCCCTTCACCCGGA
>DATJXI010000210.1:0-17480 GCA_035500275.1 Roseiarcus sp.
TGCGCCGGACGCCGGCCGCGACCGCCACCGCGACGATAACGGGCACGATGATCGCGTAGTCGCGCGTCATCTCGAAGACCATAATAATCGCCGTCATGACGGCGCCGGTCCCGGCGCCGACCACCGCCGCCATTCCGACGATTGCGGACGACGGAATCGTCAAGCCCGCGTGGGGGAGCGCGATGTTTGCGACCGAGGCGAAGGCGGCGCCGAGCGTCGCGCCGAGGAAGAGCGAGGGCGAGAAGATGCCCCCCGACGCGCCGGAGCCGAGGCTGACGGTGGTCGCCAGCAGCTTGAGGACAAAAAGCAGGGCGAGCAGCCCCACCGCGGTCATCTGGTGATCGAGGATGGTCTGGATGACGCCGTAGCCGACGCCGTCCACGTAGGAATGGCCGAAGGCGTGGGTGAGCCCGACCATCATCAGCCCGATCAGGGTCATGCCAATGACGTTCTGCAGGTAGACGTTGCGCGTGAGCGCCGGAAATCCGTCCTCCATGAATTCGAGCAGGCGGATGAAGGCCCATGCCGCGGCGCCGCAGAGGACGCCGAGCGCGACATAGGCCGCCGCTTCCTCGATCCCGAACGATCGCGCGGGCGGAAAGAGAAGTTCGGGAACCGAGAAGGCAGGATTGGGGCCGATCAGGATGCGGCCAAGGAGCGTCGCGGAGCCGGTCGCGATGACCACCGGCAGGAAGGTCCGGTTCGAGACCTCGGGCAACATGATCTCGAGCGCGAAGAGGACGCCGCCGAGCGGCGTATTGAACGTGGCGGCGATGCCGGCGCCCGCCCCCGCCGCAAGCAAGGTGATCTTCTGCCCGGTCGAAAGCCCGATCGACCTCGAGAAGGCCGAGCCGAGCGCAGCGCCGATCTGGATGATCGGGCCTTCGCGGCCGACGGCGGCGCCGGAGCCGATGGAGAGGGCCGAGGCGAGCGACTTGATGACGGCGACGAGGCCACGGATGTCGCCCCGGTTGTAGAAAATGGCGTCCATGACCTCGGGGACGCCGTGGCCCTTGGCTTCGGGGGCGAACCTCTGGACCAGATAGACGACGACGAGGCCGCCGAGGATCGGCGACAGAATAACCCAGTCGCCCCATCGGCTCGGCCCTTCGAGGACGTTCGCGTCATAGGCGATCTTGAGGACGCCGTTGAACGCAAAGTTGTGGATAAGGCCGATGAGGGAGCGCAACGCGACGGCGCCGATCCCCGTCAGGATGCCGACCGCCAGAGCCAGAAGGCAAAGCGTCAGCAGGTTGACAGCGCCGCGCGCGAGGTTCCTTTCGCGAAGGGAAGTGGTTCTGACGATTGCCTCCAACGGCCAGGTTCTCCGAATAGGCGACGGACGCGAACACGGCAGAGCGGCCGTCGCGGCTTCAGCGTCGCCAAAAAATTGCTTTTGTCGCGGGTGTAGAGGAATTATCAGGCAAGTCCGTGACGCGCGAGGCTTTTTGATTTTCTTGGGCGCGTCCTCCGAAATTAGCCTGGTAAATGATCGCCTTTGTGGCGAATCGTTGGGGCCGTCCGTTCACGGGCGGATCTTGGCGCGACCCCCTCACGCATGACGAAACGCCTGAGCGGCCCGATCGCTGCGAGCGCGGCCAAGCCGGCGCCCCGGGCGAAGTCGATGGGAGCGAAGCCGGAGAGCAGCGCACGGTTGAGGCCGTCGACCGCGCTCGTGCGCATCAGGATGTCGGACGCCCTTGCACGCTCGTATCGAGCAAGCGCCGTGGGCGAGCCGATGTCGCCGCCTTCAGCGCGAGCTTCGAGCACGATTTCGACGAGCGCCTGCACGTCGCGAAGCCCAAGATTCAGCCCCTGCGCGCCGATGGGAGGAAACGCATGCGCGGCGTCGCCGACAAGCGCCAGCCGTTGCGCCGTGATCTTGCCGAGCGTTTGCCGCGCCATGGGAAAGAGGCCGCGGGGCCCATCAACCTGCATCGCGCCCAAGAGGGAATGCGCGTGGCGTTCGATCTCAAGCGCGAGCGCTTCATCATTCAGAGCCGCCCGCCTTCCGGCGACGCTATCCGACATGACCCAGACGAGGCTCGAGCGGTTGGGGGCGACGTCCGTACCGGGCAGCGGCACCAGCGTGAACGGCCCTTCGCGCGTATGGAACTCCGTCGAAACGTCCCGGTGGGGTAGGCGGTGCGCCAGAAACGTCGTGAGCGCGCTTTGCGGATAGCGATGGACGCGCGCTGTGAGCCCCGCCGAACGGGCGGCGAGCGAGGAGCGTCCATCCGCGCCGACGATGATCGCGCTCTGCATCAGCCCGCCGTCGGCGAGTCGCGCGGCTGCCCGCTCGCCGGCAAAATCATATGCGGCGACTGGAGCCGTCCGGCGCTCGAGCCGTGAGGTTTCAGCCGCCGCCTTCGCAAGCCGCTCGGCCAGCTTCTCGTTCTCGACGTTCCACCCGAAGGCGTCGAGGCCGATTTCCGACGCAAGGAACTCGACCAGGCGCGGAGGGAAGAGGGCGCCGGTGTCGTCCACGATGCGCAACGCCCGCATCGGCGCGGACTCGGGCTCGAGTAGGGCCCAGATTCCAAGGGAATCGAGATAGGCGACCGACCGGTCGAGCAAGGCGACCGTCCGACCCGGGGCCGCCTTTTCAGTGGTCCCGCAGCAGACGACGTCGAAACCGACCGCGGCAAAGGCGATCGCGGCGGTAAGCCCGGCCAATCCCGAGCCCGCGACGAGAACGTCGCAAACGCGATCGGCGGGGGAAAGGTCATTCGCCATGCGCGCACACGGGGGTTGCGCCTTCACCCTACCGGATACGGACGGGGAGACGGCGCGGCTCAACTTTGATAAGGCAAAGCTCGCGAGGTCAACCGCTTCCTTGCGACGTTATATCGAGGGGACCCGGCAGGACGCGGTATGTCGACCGAAAAACGACCTGTTCCCGTCGCCAAGGTTGCGGGCATTTCCGTGCACATCTTCACCGCGTCCGGCGGCGCGGTGGCGGTTCTTGCGCTCTATGCCGCGATAGAACGCAATTTTCCGGCCTGTTTCGCATGGCTCGGGCTCGCGTTCTTCATCGACGGGATCGACGGGACGCTCGCGCGCGCGGCGAAAGTGCACGTGACCGCGGCCTCGATCGACGGCGCCGTTCTCGACCTTGTGGTCGATTTTCTCACCTACGTGCTCGTTCCTGTGGTCGCGCTCTGGCGATCCGACTTGATGCCGACCGAAGTCTCCTTCTGGATCGGGCTGCTCGTCGTGATCTCGTCTGCGCTCTACTTCGCCGACGTCAGGATGAAGACCGACGACCTTTGGTTCCGTGGCTTTCCCGCCGCGTGGAACGTCCTCGTGCTCTATCTATTCGCGCTTCGCCCGCCTTGGCCCCTAAGCGCGGCGGTTCTGCTCGTCGCCGCGGGGCTCATGTTCGCGCCCGTCGTCTTCGTGCATCCGCTGCGTGTCGTGCGGCTGCGTAAGCTCACCATCGCGATGTCCATCGGCTGGTTCGCCTTTGCCGGCCTATCGCTCCTGCAGAACCTCATGCCCACGCCTTGGGTGAAGGCCGGCCTCATCGTGACCGCGGCCTATTTCCTCGCCCTTCCGCTGCTGCGGCATTCGCCCTGGGCGCATCATTGACTTAGCCTTGCCCGGCATCGCAAATCCTTGCTATAGGCCGCGCTTATCGCGGCTCAACGTTGTTGACCGCCGGCCTCGTGGCGGAGTGGCTACGCAGAGGACTGCAAATCCTTGCACCCCGGTTCGATTCCGGGCGAGGCCTCCAGCTTGCTGTCGTCGGCGACGGCGACGTTTGACTTGCGGGGCGAGATCCGGTGGTGACCGACGCTTGGGCCGAGGCGCAGCAGCGGCGACGTCTGGGAATGGTGAACGGCCAGCTGAGAACCGGCGCCGTCGTTGACCAGGAGGTTCTCGCGGCCTTTCTTGAGATTCCGCGCGAGCGCTTTGTCGCCAAGAACTTCGCAGAGCTCGCCTATCTCGACCGCGATCTTCCTGCGCGCGGCGCAAAAATGCGGCGCCTCCTTGCTCCTCTGACCCTTGCGCGGATGATTCAAGCCGCCGCCGTTAAGCGAGGCGACCGCGCGCTGGACGTTGGGGGAGGCTCTGGGTATGGGGCGGCGATTCTCGACCGCATGGGCGCCAAGGTCGTCCTTCTCGAATCGGACCCTGGCGCAGCGGCGGTCGCGCGTGAGGAGCCCGCAGGCAAGAACATCGAGGTCGTCGAGGGGCCGCTCGACGCAGGCGTCAAAGCCAATGCGCCCTTTGACGTCATTGTCATCGAGGGCGCGTTCAAAGTCTTTCCCGAAGCGCTTTTCGCCCAACTCGCAAACGGCGGACGCCTCGTCGGCGTTGATGCGACCTCCGGAGCTTCGAAAGCCGTCCTCTTCGACAGGGACGGCGAGGCCGTGAGCCGGCGCGCGCTCCTCGAGGTCAGCGCTGACGTGCTGGATGGATTCGAGCCCCGGGTGAGCTTCGCCTTCTAACCACCCGGCGACCGGCGCAGCGGAGCGTCTCCGGTTCAAGTGTCTCATGTTTGCGACGCTGCGGCAAAAAATGGGCGGGTTTGGCGCTGAACCTTGACGCCTGGGTAGCCACCGCCGGAATGCGCGCTATCATAAGCCGCTTGCGTCAGCCTCGCCATTTCTGGGGAAGCGACGAAAATGTGTCTGGGTCTTTCGTCTTTGGCATGCGACGTATCCGGGTTAGGAGTGCGGCGAGATCCTCTGAGAGGCGTTAGGCTATGGTGGTGGGCGAAGGCGCGGGCAAGGAGTGGCGACCCGGGGTCGGCGCCGTGAGGACGAGAAGCTTTCGGGCGCTGCCTCTCGCGGCGGCAGGAATGGCGGTCATCGCCTCGGGCGCCAGCCGAGCCGAGACGATCAGCGGCGCGCTGATCAAGGCCTATCTTAACAATCCCCAAATCAACGCCTCGCGCGCCGGCGTGCGGGCCGCCGACGAGAACGTCCCGATCGCGAACTCCGGCTACCTGCCGACGATAACGGCGAGCGGCAACGCCGGCGTCGAGCACGTCAACGCCAACGCTTTCGGCCAGTCCGCGACCGGCAACCGGCAGGAGGCGAGGTTCGCCTACGGCACCTTTCCCCGCGGCTACGGGATCGAGGCCAAAGAGACCATCTTCGACGGCTACCGGACGATGAACCGCATCCGACAGGCCGAGTCCGGGGTCATGGCCGAGCGCGCGACGCTGCGCAACACCGAGCAGGATACCCTGCTATCCGGCCTCACGGCCTACATGGATGTCTTGCGTGATACGGCGCTGCTCGAATTGCAGCGCAACAACGTTCTCGTCCTCCAGGAGCAGCTCAGAGAGACGCGCGACCGCTTCAACGTCGGCGAAGTGACGCGGACGGACGTCGCCCAGGCCGAGGCGAGCCTCTCCACCGGCAAGGCCACCGAACTCACCGCGGAATCGACCCTGAGCGCCTCGATAGGGCGCTACCGGGAGTTCATTGGAGAGCAGCCCAGAAGCCTCGCCCCGGTCAGGCCGCTTGTCGCTCCGCTGCCGAGGACTTTGCCTGAGGCGATCTCGATCTCGCAGATCGAGCATCCGCAAGTCGTGGGGTCTCTTCATGCGGTCGATCAGGGTATGCTGGCGGTCAAGATCGCGGAGGGGGCGCTCTACCCGCAAGCCTCGGTCGCCGGCGCGGTCAACCAGAACTTCGATCTGAGTGGAACCCCCGGCCTGCGCGCCTTTAGCGCCTCCGTCACGGGGACTCTCACCGTGCCGATCTACCAGGGCGGCCAGGAGTACGCGACGATCCGCAAAGCAAAAGAGAGTCTGTCCCAGGCGGAACTGAACCTCGACCAGACGCGCAATGCGGTCCGCGCCAACGTTGTGACCTTCTGGGGCCTCAACGAGGCCCAGACGGGAGTCGTGCGCGCCGCGCGCGCCTCGGTTCAGGCCAACGAGGTGGCGCTCGCCGGTGTTCGGGAAGAGGCCCGGGTCGGCCAGCGCACCACCCTCGACGTCCTCAACGCGCAGCAGGCGCTCTTGAACGCGCGTACCCTGCTGGTAACCGCCGAACATGACGCGGTCGTCTATTCCTATTCGCTGCTGTTGGCGATTGGGCGTCTCAACGCGCCGACGCTGGGCCTCGTGGTCGCGGAATACGACCCGCACGTCCATTTCAATCAGGTCAAAAGCAAGCTTTGGGGCGTGAGGATCCCGTCCGGCAAGTAAACCGAAATTCGGAGGCGCTTGCCGTCGCCTTGGGTTCGCCGTTAACCTCGTCGCCGGCCGAGGCTGATTCGGGCGGGCGGCCGTATCTCGGTTGCCGAAAGCAGCCGGACGCGGGCAGCCTTGCGAGGCGAGGCGGCAAAATGAGCGCAGTCAACTCGAGTGCGGGCGACCGCGAGGTCGAAGCGATCCGCCGCGCCCAGCGCGCCCACGAGCCGTCGATGGAGGAAATTCTCGCCTCGATCCGCGGCATCATCGCGGAAGAGCGGGACCCGGTGAGAGCGGCAGGATACACGGCTTTGCGCCCGGCAGCGCCCGCTTTTGCTTCCCAAGTCGTCCATTCGGAGAATTCGCAGGCGGAAAGGGCGGCGCGCCAGGCCCCTTGGTTTGACTTGGCGTTGAGCAAGGCGAACACGCCGACGGCAGCGCCGAGCCAGCCGCCTGAGGCAGAGCCTGCCGGGTCCGCGGAGGACGACGAGCCCCTGACGTCGCCCGAAACGGAGGAGGCGGTGCTGGCGGCGTTTGCGACGCTCTCCGCCGGCTTGCGGGCGCGCAGCGCAGAGCTCGCCGAGGCGATGGTCCGCGAGCTCATCCGCCCGATGCTGAAAGCCTGGCTCGACGAGAACCTTCCGGGCGTTGTCGAGCGGCTGGTGCGCGCCGAGCTAGATCGGATTTCGCGCTCCTTGCGCTGAACCCTGCTCGCCCGTCTGGCGCGTTGACTTGCCGCAGGACGATGGGCTTTAAGCCGGTCGCGATTGCCCCCGATCGGCCGCCTTGTCAGCGCCCGCCGCAATCGCCGTCCTCAACCCTCATTCGCCGCCTCACGTGGGCGCCGCGGGCCCGAAAGTTCATGATGGACAAATCGTTCGACTACGCCGCCATCGAAGCCCGCGTCTCGGCCCAATGGGAGGAAACCGGCGCATTCCGCGCGGGCAGGCCCGACCGGGCCGGCTCCGAACCCTTCTGCGTCGTCATCCCGCCGCCGAACGTTACCGGCGCCCTGCACATGGGCCACGCGCTCAACAATACGCTACAGGACATCCTCTGCCGGTACGAAAGGATGAACGGCAAGGACGTGCTGTGGCAGCCCGGCACCGACCACGCCGGCATCGCGACGCAGATGGTCGTCGAGCGGAAGCTCATGGAGAGCCAAGAGCCGGACCGGCGGGCGCTGGGACGCGAAGTCTTTCTCGAGCGGGTCTGGGCCTGGAAGGCCGAGTCGGGCGGGGCGATCGTCGCGCAGCTGAAAAGGCTCGGCGCCTCGTGCGACTGGAGCCGCGAGCGGTTCACCCTCGACGAAGGACTGTCGCGGGCCGTCGCAAAAGTCTTCGTCCAGCTCTACCGCGAGGGGCTCGTTTACAAGGACAAGCGGCTCGTCAACTGGGACCCGAAGCTTCAGACCGCGATTTCCGACCTCGAGGTTGTCCAGGTCGAGTGCAAGGGATCGTTTAAGTGGTCTCGGACCGGGGGTGCGCCGCTCGACGCGGCCGCGCTCGGCAAGGTCCTCGCCAAGAACCCCAACGGCCACCTCTACTACTTCGAATATCCGGTGGTCGACGAGCATGGCGAGGACACCGACGAATATGTGACCGTCGCCACGACCCGCCCGGAGACAATGCTGGGCGACACGGCGGTCGCGGTCCACCCGGAGGACGAACGGTACAAGCGTCTCATCGGCCAGCGGGTCCGGCTGCCGCTGGTCGGCCGTCTCATGGCGATCGTCGGGGACGAATACTCCGACCCCGAGAAGGGGACGGGCGCGGTCAAGATCACGCCCGCCCACGATTTCAACGATTTCGAGGTCGGCAAGCGTCACGAGGCCGAAGGCTCGCGTCCGATCAACGTTTTGGACGCCGAGGCTCGCGTCACGCTCAAGGACAACGTTCCGTTCTTCCTCGGCCTCGATAGTAACCACGACCACGACCGGCTCCTTGCTGCTGTTGATGGTGAGGACCGCTTCGTCGCCCGACTCCGGATCGTTCAGATGATGGATCAGGCCGGACTCCTCGCGAAAATCGAGCCGCAGGCGCACATGGTCCCCCACGGCGACCGGTCGAATGCCGTCATCGAGCCCTGGGTCACCGACCAGTGGTACGTGGACGCAAAGACCCTCGCCGAGCCCGCCATCGCCGCGGTGCGGGACCTGCAAACCGAGTTCGTTCCTAAGGCTTGGGAGAAGACGTATTTCGAGTGGCTCGACAATATCCAGCCCTGGTGCGTCTCCCGACAGCTCTGGTGGGGGCATCAGATTCCGGCTTGGTACTCGCCTTGGGGCGGCGTCTATGTCGAGGAGACGGAGGACGCCGCGTATGCCGCGGCCCTCGCCGACGCCGTGGAACGCGGCGTGCTCGCGGAAAGCGAGGCGCACGCGTTAACGGGCGATCCGGCGTGCCTCGCCGCAATGTTCAAGCGCGACGAAGACGTGCTTGACACCTGGTTTTCATCGGCCCTCTGGCCGTTCTCGACGCTCGGCTGGCCGGACGAAACGCCCGAGCTCAAGCGCTACTATCCGACGAACGTGCTCGTCACCGGCTTCGACATCATCTTCTTCTGGGTCGCCCGCATGATGATGATAGGCCTCCACTTCATGAACGAAATCCCGTTCCGCGACGTCTACATCCACGCTCTCGTTCGCGACGAGAAGGGGGCGAAGATGTCGAAGTCGAAGGGCAACGTCATCGACCCGATCGACATCATCGACCGTTACGGCGCCGACGCGCTGCGCTTCACGCTGGCGGCGATGGCCGCGCAGGGGCGGGACATTAAGCTCTCCGAGGCGCGGGTCGAGGGCTACCGCAATTTCGCGACCAAGCTCTGGAACGCCTCGCGCTTCGCCGAGATGAACGGCTGCGTGCGGGTCGCCGGCTTCGATCCTGAGCAAACGCGCGTTCCGCTTAACCGCTGGATCCTGGGCGAAGCCGCGAAAACGGCGGCCGAGACGGCCGGCGCGATCGAATCTTATCGCTTCAACGACGCCGCCACCGCCGTCTATCGCTTCGTCTGGAGCGTGTTTTGCGACTGGCATCTCGAACTCGCCAAGCCTGTGCTTCAAGGCGGTTCCGGGGCCGCCGCGAAGGCGGAGACTCAGGCGACGATCGCCCACGTCCTCGACATGGTCTACTCGGTCTTGCACCCGTTCATGCCGTTCCTCACCGAGGAGCTGTGGGCGATTACGGGAGAGAGCGGGCCGGCGCGGACGGGTCCGCTCGCCCTTGGGCCATGGCCGCGTGAAGGCGTCGAGGTGGACGCCGCGGTGGAAAACGAGATGGGATTCGTCGTGGATCTCATCGCCGAAATCCGCTCGGTAAGGTCCGAGACGGGCGTGCCGCCTGCGGCAATGGTTCCGCTCATTCTTGTGAGCCCGAGCGATGAGACTTCGAAGAGCGTCGCGGCCTGGAGCGAGAGCGTCAAGCGCCTCGCCCGCGTCGACAGGATTGACGCGGCTGACGCTGCGCCTGAGGGAGCGCTGCAGATCGTCGTGCGGGGCGAGGTCGTCGCGCTGCCGCTGTCGGGCCTCGTCGATCTCGCGGCCGAGCGCACGCGGCTCGACAAGGAGATCGACAAGGTCCGGATCGAGATCGCTAAGGTCGAAGCGAAGCTCGGCAATGACGATTTCCTCGCCCGCGCGCCGGAGGATGTCGTCGCGGAGCACGAGGAGCGGCGCGAAACTTTCCTCGCGCGGCTTGCCAAGCTTGCCCACGCCCGCGAGCGCCTGGAGAAGGTCTGAGGAGGTTTCTTTGGAGAATTGTTGCTCCCGCGCAACATCGCACCAGCAAGTCCAAAGCGCCCGTATTTGCAACGGAATATGCCGCGATTGCGCCATAAACGACTCGCAGGGTCCCGCGCGTGGATGACGCGGGTCACTTTGGACGCGGCTCCATGAGGCGGCGCGGGGGCGTTGGTTGCGGGTCGGGACAATGCGCATTGACGCGTGTGGTGTGTCGGGGGACGGGAACACGCGAAGGGGAGGGCGCCAAGGCGTCGGGCTGGCGACGCTCGTGGTAATGACGCTGACGGCGCCGCCCGCCTTCGCCTTTGACGGCGCGGCGCAGGACGCGCCGGCCAAGATTTCTCCGAAGAACTTCGCCAGCGCCGAGCAGGCGCTTCGCGCCGGCGTCGACGACCTCAATGCGGGCGACGCCGCCTCCTGCGTGGCCGCGCTGACCTACGCCGCCGAAGGCGGCCAGCCCATCGCCCGCTGGAAGCTTGGTCAAATGTACGCCGATGGCGAGGGCGTAGCGCGCGACGATCTCAAGGCCTATCACTACTTCAACGAGCTCGTCGAAGACTATGACGAGGACGCGCCCGACCTCAGAAACCGGGCTGCAATCTCGAACGCCTTCGTCGCGGTCGGCGTCTACAGCCTCAACGGCATCCCGAACAGCGAAGTGCGGTCCAACCCGCAGCGGGCGCGCGAACTCTTCCAATACGCCGCGACGGCCTTCGGCAACCCGGACGCGCAGTACAATCTGGCCAACATGTATATCGCCGGCGCGGGCGGACTCGCCAAAGACAAGAGGATGGCGATCGGCTGGCTGAACCTAGCTTCGATGAAAGGCCATAAACCCTCGCAAGCCCTGCTCGGGCATATGCTGTTCATCGGCGATGGCGTGCCCGCGCAGCGGGCCAAAGGCCTCATGTGGCTCGAGACTGCGCGCAAAGGCGCGGACCGCGCTGAGGACGACTGGATCCGCGACCTCTGTGATCGCGATCTTGCTGTCGCGAACGACGAAGACAGACAGAAGGCTACGGTCCTTTTGAGGCAGCAGGCCAAGGGGCCGCCTCTCCCCTCGTTCATTTCGCGCAGCATCGTGAAGACCCTCGAGATCTTACGGCCGCTCAACATCCCGATGCTGGCCTCGTCGCCGCCGTCGAAGCCGGCGGACTAGGCGCCGCCGGTCGCTGTGCTTCGCGCGGGAAGGTTCGAGGCCATCTTTGGGCGGTCGCAGGCTGAGGCGAGGGAGGGCGAGCGTTCGCGCTCACGCCGCTTCCCGCGGTCATCGTCTCAACACAAATGCGAATTTTGATGCCTTCGCGGCGGGGCTCCGGAGGGCCCCATCATGAGCGCATGGTTCGTGTCGACGACCCGTCCGCGTGGGCAGGAGGTCGAGTGGTCCCTGACTCCTTGCGCAAGCGAGGACGAGGCGAAGGCGCTGGCGTTGACCGCGATCGCACGGGGGCTGAGGGTCGAGGCGGGAACGGCGCCTGGCGTCCTCCCCCGCTCCCGCATCGGCTGGCGCGCCGCTCATCATTGGGCGCGGTCTGAGAAGCCCGGGTCGATCGTGGATCTCAAGCGCAGGCTCGCTGAATTTGCGGCTTGAGGCCGGGCGCGTATAAGGGCGCCGCTCGGTTCATCTGAAGCCGGCTCAAGCTCGCGGGGTCAGGCGCGCCCATGGCCGAATTTCTCGTCCGGCACATCAAGGGCCGCTGGGCCGCGCCGGCGCTCGTCTGCCTTGCGCTTTACGTCCTCCTCTTCGCCCTCGCGGGCGAGACCGTCAACGCACCGTTCGTCTACGCTCCGCCAAGATGAAGCGCAGCGCAGCGCTGGACTTCCTGCGCGGGTCGGCGGCCTTCGCAGTGGCGATCCCCCATTGGCTGATGGCCGACGCGCCGTTTGAGCCGGCGACGGAGGCGGTAGCGATCGCGGGCGTCGAGGTCTTTTTCGTGCTTAGCGGCTTCGTGCTCGCGCCCCAGATCCTGGATTTCGTGGTGGGCAAGCCCTGGCGCAATCTCGGCGTCTTTCTCGCACGCCGGTGGATGCGCACCATCCTGCCCTATGTCGTCGCGCTCATCGCGATCGCGCTTCTGACCGGAAAGCTCTTCACCGCCGATTTCCTGCGCTACTTCTTCTACGTCCAGAACCTCTTCAGGGCCGCGAACAAGAGCGATTTCTATCCGGTCGCCTGGAGTCTTTCGGTCGAGGAATGGTTCTACCTTCTGTTTGCGCCGCTCATGTTTCTGCTGGGGCGCGCGCTCAAGCGCGCCGACCGGCGGATGGAAGCGGCGTTCGCGGTCCTCGTCATCGTCATGGTGGCGGCGGCGCGGCTCCTCGTCGCCCCGCATGACTGGGACCTCGAGGTCCGGCGGGTGACGGCCTTCCGCATCGATTCGATCGTGTGGGGCTTTCTGCTCTATCTCGCGATGGAGCGGGGGATACGACTCGGATCGCCTGCGCCGTTTCGTCGAAATGACGACGTAGGGCGCGCGCTTGTTCGCGCTCTTGGCGCGCTGTCCTGTTTTGCCGTCGGCGCGACCGCCCTCGAACTCTTCATCGCCGTCCACGCGACCAAGGGAAGCGTGCTTGCGCAACAGGTCTTTCCCTATTCGTCGGCGCTGTTCGGGATGGCATGGGTGGCGTTCTTCCGCGCGGCCGACCCTGCGTTCCAGCGCAGGCCTCGACTCGCCGCTTTCAGCTTCACGATCGGCCGCATCTCCTATTCGGCCTATCTCTTTCACCTCATTCTCATCATGGCGCTGAAGCCGAGGATCGGCGCCTGGCCGCTTCCCGCGCAGCTTGCGGTCTATCTCGCAGGCGTTGTCGCCTTCTCGCTCCTCTTTTGGCGCGGCTTCGAGCGGCCGATCCTCGCCGCGCGGCCGGTCTACGGGGCGCGGCCGCCTCTCGCGCCGGCCCTCTCCTGGGGGTGGGAGACGGGGCGCGCTCCCTTCTCCCCGCGCGCGGAGAGAAGGGACGCATTCGGCCTCTGGCCGAACCTAATCACCGTCGCCGCCGCCATCGTCGCCGCGGTTCTGGCGCGCAACGCGTTCATGGCGAACGCGTCATGGGCCTTCTACCCCTCGCTCGCCGCGACGGCTGCGTTTTGCCTCGCGCTCGCCGGCAAAGCGGGCCGGTTGGAAACCGCGGCCCGCGCCTTCCTCCTCTTCGCGCTGACGCTTCCGCTTGCGGACGCGCTCTACCGGACCTCGACCCATCTGCCGCAGGCCGGGTCGGTGGCGGCCCCGACCTATTCCTATCGCGACGCGCACAAGAATCCGGCCGCCTTCGCCGTGTGGTGGTTCTACTACCTCAACGAATGGATCCGCCCGAACGGCATCCGCGGCGCGATCGAGGCCCCGGACCCGCAAAAGAAGCTGCCCTTCGTGCTGATCCCCGGCAGTTCCGGGCGCATGTTCGACACGACGATCCGCATCAATCACGCCGGCTTCCGCGGGCCTGAGATCGCGGCGGACAAGGGCGACCGTTTCCGCATTTTTGCGCTCGGTGAGTCGCAGACTTTTGGCCCCACTTTGCGCGACGGTGAGAAAGCTTGGCCGGAGCAGTTGCAGGGCCTCTTCGACAAAGCCTCGTGCAGCAGGCCCGTCGAAGTCGTCAACGCGGGGACGGAGGCCTACACGCTCAAGGACAACCTCGAGCGCATGAAGCGCGACATCCTGCCGCTGAAGCCGGACCTGATCCTTTCGACCCATGGCATGAACGGGCTTTTGGCGCTGGGCCTCCGGCAGGTGGCGGAGCCGAACGAGCCCGGCGTGCGCCCGCGCGCCTCGGCGCTGATCGGCCGGGCGGTGCTGACGATCGAGCGCGCCGTCCACGACTGGCGCGCGAGGGCGGCGCCGCCGCCCGAGCCGCCGCCGCTCTCGGACGCGGCGCTTCTGAAAACCCCTTACGCTGCGGCCTACCGCGATCTCGTGGCGCTTGCGCGCGCGCATGACGCGCCCGTCGTGCTGGCGACCGCGCCGATGGCGGTGAATGAAACAAGCCCGCGCGCGGTGAGGGATTTCTACGGGACGGTGTTCAAGCCGATCGACGACATTCTCGCCGCCAACGCCGCCCACAACCGCCTCGTCAAGCTCATCGGGCGCGAGGAGGAAGTGCCGGTCATCGACGTGACGAAAGGCCTCGACGGCGCATGGGACGACGACCTTTATCTCGACATCGTCCACTTCACGGAAAGTGGGCATGAGCGCATGGCGCGGAAGATGTTTAGCGCGCTTTTGCCGATCCTGGCGAAGGCGGGGGTGAGGTGCGAAGTTCAATGAAGCGCGAGGCGCAGGGGCGCATGAGGCGCTATGTCCAAGAGGAACATATTAGGAGGACGACCGATGCCGCTTCCCATAGTCAACGTTGAAATAGCCGGACCCCGCGTTGCCCGCGGCCCCGGCCATAGCGCGCGGCTCGTCATCGCGCCCGAGCAGGCCGCCGAGCACAGTCCGTTCATCCTCATGGCGGAGGACTGGTTCGGTCCGCCCGCCGGCTTTCCGACCCACCCGCACCGAGGCATCGAAACGGTGACCTTCGTGCTCGCGGGCGAACTCCTGCATGAGGACCATACCGGGGGCAAGGGTCGTCTTTTCCCGGGCGACGCGCAATTCATGACGGCCGGCGGCGGCGTCATGCACAGCGAAATGCCGGGGCCGTACGGGGTCCAGACGCTGCAGCTTTGGCTGAACCTGCCCGCGCGCCTCAAGATGACCCCGGCGCGATACGCCGATCTGCGCCTTGCCGGCGCGCCGGTCGTGAGAAAGGACGGCGCCGAAGCGCGCGTCTATTCCGGCAGGCTCGGCGACGTCGACGTTCCGCACGGCTCGGCCTGGCCGCTCGCGCTAATTGATCTTAGACTGGAAGCGCGCTCGTCCTTTGCTGTCCCCATCCCCGACGGCAACCGCGCCTTCGCTTATGTCCTTGAAGGCGCCGCCTTGATCGGCGCGAACAAGCGCGCGGCGGAGGCCGGAGACGTCGCCTGGGCCGCGCTGTCTGTTGCCGACGACGATTTGCCGATCGCCGCGCACGAGGGCGCGCGGCTGCTCGTCTTCGCCAGTCCGGTCATTGACGAACCGATCGTCATGGGTGGGCCGTTCGTGATGAACACGCGGGAGGAAATCCTCGAGGCCTTCGCCGATCTGCGCGCCGCGCGGTTGACGGAGCCGAAGCCGGCGAGGGTGTAGGCGTCGAACGCGAGGCTCACGTCACGCCGTCGGCTCCGCCTTGATCTCCTCGAACGCCGCGAGCGCACGGGCGCGCGCCGCCGCGTGGTCCACCATCGGCCGTGGATAGGTCTTGCCGAGAACGACGCCCGCCCGCGACAGCGCCGCCTCGGTCGCGTTCCAGGGCCGGTGGACATGCGGCGCTTCGAGCCGCGCCAGTTCGGGGACCCAGCGGCGGACGTAAGCGCCGTCGGGATCGAATTTCTCCGCCTGCAGCATCGGGTTGAAGATGCGGAAGAAGGGCGCGGCGTCGGCGCCTGAGCCCGCGACCCATTGCCAGTTCATCGGGTTGCTGGCCGGATCGGCGTCGCAGAGCGTGTCCCAGAACCATTCCTCGCCGCGCCGCCAGTCGATGAGCAGATGCTTGACGAGGAACGAGGCCGCGACGAGCCGCACGCGATTGTGCATGAAGCCCGTCCGCCACAGCTGGCGCATGCCGGCGTCGACGATCGGATAGCCCGTTTCGCCGCGACTCCAGGCGCGAAAGGCGGCCTCGTCTTCGCGGAAGGGAAAGCGCTCGAATTCAGGCCGTAGCGGCTTGGCCGCGAGATCCGGATGAGCGTAGAGGAGGAGCGCGGCGAAGTCGCGCCAGCCGAGCTCTGAGAGGAATTTTTCCGCGTCGCGCCGGAGCCTTTGTCGCGCCGCGACGCCGTCGACGACATACGCCGCACGGATCGCCGAAACTTCCCCGAACCGCAAATGCGGCGAGAGATGCGACGTCGCCTCGCCTGAAGCGAGGTCGCGGTCGCTTGCGTAGCCGCTCAGGCCCTCCTCGACGAAACAGCGCAAAGCCGCGAGGCCCCCCTCTTCGCCCGGCCTCTCGCCGAGCGCGAGCTCGCCGGACCAGTCGGGCTTGGTGGTCGTGAGCCGCAACGCCTCGATGGGCGCGCGCTCCGGCGCGCCTTCCGGCCATGGTGCGCTGGAAAGACGGGCGGGCGCGGGCTTCGGCGCCGGCATGTCCCGCTCCGACTGATGCCGCCGAAAGAAGGCGGAGAAGCTGCGCGGAAGATGGCCGTCGCCCCGGTCGAACTCCCAAGGCTCGCGGATGAGCCTGCCGTTGAAGCTTTCGCCTTCGACGCCGCGCTCGCGCAGGGCTGCTTTCACGGCGGCGTCGAGCGCCATTCCCGCCGCCTCGTAGCGGCGCGTCCATAACACTCGGCTGGCGCCGGCCGCCCTCGCAAGGGCGAGGATGGTCGCGTCGGCCGGGCCAGCAAGAACATCGAGCCGCGCGCCGTTCTCGGCCAGACGCCGCTCCATCGCCTTCAGCGACTGATAGAGCCGCCACTTGGCGGCGCCGCCGAGCGGGCGTCCGTTCCTCGGGCTCTGGTCATGGACGTAAACGTAGAGCGCCGGCCGCTCCGCCGACGCGGCGATCGCGGGTTGGTCGTCGAGGCGGAAGTCGTCGCGCAGACAGACAATGTCCGGGTTCAAACTGGGCTCTCCAATAGGTGACGATAGGTCGTCGTTATATTACGAAGCGACGCCAAGTCAGGTTCGGTCACAGGCGCGACTGCCGGATTAAAGGATCGTGAGATTGGAGATCAACGGGCGACGCACGGCGGAAGAGGAGAGACGCGAAGCGTCGTGGATGCGGCGCGTGCTCAGCGCCGCGGGCGGCGTCATCCTCGCGACCGGCATCGTCGGCACCGCAGTCAGCGCCTACGTCCAGTGGCGGAGCTGGGCTTACCAGACCGGCGTCGCCAAGATCGAGAAAGACGCCGCCGCCGCCGTCTCGGCGCTCGAAAGCCTGGACAAGATCATCGACGAAAAATTCCTTTCGACCTACGACATGGACGACGCCATCAAGAACCGGGCGTCGGGCGATGAACTCGACCGGGCGGTCAAGCGCTTCTACGCCGCCAACAAGGACTGGGAGCAGCAGCACGCGATCCTGTCCTCGACCCTGCAGATCGCGGTCGATTCGCAGTTCGGCGTCAGGAACATACCGCTGCATCCTGAGGGAAAGGACATCGACTGCTCCAATTATCTCCTCAAGGATCAGCAGCCGAACGGGAACGACCCGCTGTCGGCGCGCAATATGCTCGAGATTGCCTACGCTTGCCACACGATCCTCAAGAACAAGATCGACGAGCGATTGCGTGGGCGGGACGAGAACAAGGGCGTCTGGCCCGATAACGCCGCTGACCCTGATCCCAAGCGAATGATCCTCGGCCACCTGTGGCGGCTCGGAAACGTGTTGCAGTGCACTCTCGTCGAGCGCGTGCTGGAAACCCGCCACCAGTCGCCGCAGGTTCCAGTCATTCCTTATGTGGGCGATTCGAAAGCCGCGTCCTATAGCGCCAACGACGAGGACCGCGCCAACGAGACGCAGTGCCTCGCCCCTTATAAGAACGACAAGGATTTCGGGCTCGCC
>DATJXI010000211.1:0-26982 GCA_035500275.1 Roseiarcus sp.
CCGCCCGTAGAGGTCGCCGTCGAAGTCCAGGAGATGGACTTCAAGCAGAGGCGCGCCGTTGTCGATGGTCGGACGCACGCCGAAACTTGCGACCGCGGGGCGCCAGACGCCATCGACCCGCGCCCGGACGGCGTAAACGCCATGGGCGAGGCGGTTTGCCGGCTCAAGCGCGATGTTGGCGGTCGGAACGCCGAGCGTGCGGCCGAGCCGCTGCCCGGCCACGACGCGGCCGGAGACAGCATAGGGCCGACCAAGGCCGCGGCCAGCTGCCCTGACGTCCCCCTGCTCCAAAGCGCGCCGGACGGCGGTTGAGGACACAACGCGGGCAGCGTCCCCCTCGCCCTCCTCGATCTTGTCGACGAGTTCGACCGAAAAGCCATATCGGGCGCCCGCCTCGGAGAGAAGGGCCGGGTTGCCCGCCCGCCCCTTGCCGAAATGAAAGTCCCATCCGACGACGACGGCGACGACGTCGAGCCTCGCGACGAGAACGTCGGCGACGAATTCTTCGGCGCTTTTTGTGGCGAGCTTCGCGTCGAAGGTGAGCGCCACCATGCCTGAGAGACCCATGCGTTTGCAGAGCGACGCCTTCATCGCCTGGGGCGTGAGACGGAACGCGACGGGGCGATTGGCGAAATAGTCGGCCGGATGCGGCTCAAAGGTGAGGAGCGCGCTCGGGGCCTGGCGTTCCTTCGCCAGCGCCAGCGCCCGCTTGATGACGGCCTGATGGCCGAGGTGGAGCCCGTCGAAATTGCCGATCGCACAGACCGCGCGTTCGAGCCCCTGCGGCGACCGAGGCGGATCCGTGGCCAAAACGAAGCCGTGGGTCATTTCAAGCCGCCGCTGAGGACGCCCAACCCCAAGCCCCCGCGACACAAGTCATTCTGTTGCATGCCTCGACTTCGGCGTCGGAGGCACGCTGAGGACGCCCTCGCCTTCCAGGACCATTTGATCACCGACGCGGCATTCGCAGCGTAGCCGAACCCGGCGACCCTTTTCTGTCAGGTCGACGACTTCAACCGCCACGTCCACGACATCGCCGATCTTGACCGGCCCGAGAAAGTTGAGGGTCTGCGAGATATAGACCGCGCCCGGCCCAGGCAGCCTCATGCCGATGACCCCGGAGATGAGGCTGGCGGTGTAAAGACCGTGAACGATACGACCGCCAAAGCGGGTCTTGCGGGCGAAATGCTCCGAGAGATGGATGGGATTATGGTCGCCCGAGAGTTCGGCGAATCCAATCACATCCTCGTTCTGGACTATCTTGCGGATCGTCTCGCGCATTCCGATCTTGAGATCCTCAAAATAGAGGGTGCGGAACATCGAGTCCTGCGTCACGGGGCGGTCTCTTTCAGTCCTGAAGCGCGCCGATCGCCGCGATCGGCCACAGGCGCCACGCCTCGCACAAACGATGAAGTTTGTCAGGATCGGCGAAGGCGCCCGAAGACTCGCCGTGCAGCGCGTCGCGATGGATCCCGTGCGTGACGAAGAGCGCGTCGACCCCCGCACCCACCGCGCCTGCGATATCGGTATTCATGCCGTCGCCGATCGCGAGAATGCGTTCTCGTCGGACAGGCGCGCCTCTGGTCTTTTCGGCAAGGGCGGTTGCACGCCGGTAGATCGGCGCGTGCGGCTTCCCGGCGTAGACGACGAGCCCGCCCGTCTCCTCGTATTTTCGCGCCACTGCGCCGGCGCAATAGATGAGCTGCTCGCCACGATGGATAACGATGTCCGGATTGGCGCAAATCATGGTCAGCCCGCGCCCGGCCATATCCCGAAGCTCGACCTCGTAATCGGCGACGGTTTCGTTCACGTCGTCTCTGAGTCCCGTGCAAACCGCATACCGGGCCTCGTCGAGAGCGACGCGGCGAGGCGGGCGTCCGGCCGCCTCGGCGGCGGCTTCGAACAGGCTGAGATCGCGCGAAGGTCCGATGTGGAGGAGCGGCTCGTCAATGTGTTCCTTGATCCGCTCAACAGTGACGTCGCCCGAGGTCGCGATGGCGTCAAAGGCTTCCGCCGAGACTCCGAGCCTCAGCAGCTGCCGCTGCACCGGCGCCGATGGACGGGGCGCGTTGGTGATGAGCACGACCGTCCCACCGCTCCTGCGAAAGGCGGAAAGAGCGGCGGAAGCGGTCGGGAAGGCGGCCACGCCGTTGTGCACGACGCCCCAGATATCGCAAAAAATGACGTCGTATCGAGACGAGATTTCGTGAAGGCCGCGGATCTGCGGGATCAGGCGGGTTTCTTGCTGCAGGTCCATGCCGGGCGGCTAAAGCGGCAGCGTATGCGTGTCAATCCCCGCGATCAGCCTTGACGCAGGGCCTGGAGACGCGCCAATCCCGATGCGTTTTGAGGCAAGGAGTCATGAGCGCGCAAGAAGCGGACGGGTCGGCGACTGTCACATTCGAGGATTTTCTCAAAGTGGACATCCGGGTTGGGACCATCGTCTCCGCCGAGGCGTTTCCGCAAGCGCGGAAGCCCGCGTACCGGCTGGTGATCGACTTCGGTCCCGTGATTGGACGGAAAAAATCTTCCGCCCAAATCACCCGTCACTACCGCCCGGAGGACCTCCTCGGCCATCAGGTCGCGGCGGTGGTCAATTTCCCGCCCCGGCAGATCGGGCCCTTTCTGTCGCAGGTCCTGACGCTCGGGTTTCCCGACGAGAAGGGAGAAGTTGTCCTGATCGAGCCGTCGCGCCCAGTCCCGAACGGCGGGCGGCTGTTTTGACCGCCGCTTGACGCGACTCAGGGCCGTTCCTAACTATCCATGGCTGCGGCGCTTGATCGCCGCGCCAATGTCGAGGCCGCCATGTCCGTTACCGCGAAAGTCACTGACGCCACCTTCGAGGCCGACGTCATCAAGTCGAACGAGCCCGTCGTCGTGGATTTCTGGGCGGAGTGGTGCGGGCCTTGCCGTATGATTGCGCCGGCGCTGGAGGAAATTGCCAACGAGCTTCAGGGCAAGGTCAAGATCGCCAAGTTGAATGTGGATGAAAATCCGGGCGTCGCGGGCAAGTATGGCATTCGATCGATCCCGACTCTGATGGTCTTCAAGGACGGCAAGCAGGTCGCCACCAAGACGGGGGCCGGCCCGAAGAGTGAATTGTCCCGTTGGATCAACGCAGCGGTCTGAAGCTTACACCCAAGAGACCTGAAGCTTACACCCAAGAGACCTTTAGACAGGGATACGAATCGCGGCTCGCAAGCCCCCCATGGGGCTGTCCGAGAGCGTGATGTCGCCGCCGTGCGACCGTGCAATGTCTCTGGCGATGGCGAGGCCCAGTCCGGCCCCGCCTTCGTCCTGGTTGCGCGCTTCGTCCAGCCGGTAGAATGGCCGGAAGACGTCCTCCCTTGATTCCGGCGGAATTCCCGCTCCATCGTCATCGACGATGACGGAAACGAATTTGGACTCACGGATCGCCATGATTCGGACATTGTCCGCGTGACGCTGGGCGTTGGCGACGAGATTGCCGATGCATCGCTTGAGCGCCATGGGCCGCACGCGAATCTCGAGATTGCCATTCCTCTCAAGGCTGATAACGCCGCCGTGACGCTCGGCGTCCGCCTGAACATCTTCCAGCAACTCGCCGATGTCGGTCGGAGTGGTGACCTCAGCCGGGTCGCCGCGCGCGAAGGCGAGGTAACCCTCTAAAATGCGGCCCATTTCATCGACGTCTTTCTGCAGCAGTTCGCTGTCGGCGGAATTGTCGAGCAGCGCCAGCGACAGCTTGAAGCGTGTGAGGATGGTTCGGAGATCGTGGCTCACGCCGTTGAGCATGGCGGTGCGCTGTTCCGTCGCCCGCTCAATACGGCGCTTCATCTCGATAAACGCGTAGCCGGCCTGGCGCACTTCTCGCGCGCCATGCGGACTGAAATCGAGATCGCGACCCTTGCCGAAATCTTCGGCGGCGCGCGCAAGCCTGAGAATGGGGCGGATCTGATTGCGCAGGAAAATGATCGCCACGCTTAAAAGGACGATCATGGCGGCGAGCATCCAGAGCACAAAGATATGGGCGTTGGCCTCGTAGGCCAGCGCCCTTCGCGTCACCAGCCGCAACACGCGGTCGCCGAGATCGACGCGGATCTCCATAAGCCCGGAGCGGCCCACGGTATCGATCCAGAACGGCTCCTGCACCTGATACTTAATCTGGCTTGGCAGGGTTCGGGTGAGGGGATCAAGCGCGTCGAAGAAAGACTTCGGCATGGGGGGCGGCAGGGGACCTGCCGGCAGCAGGGTCGCGTCCATCCGGAACCGTTCCGAGGCGAGGTTGGCGAGAAAGAGGTCGTTCTCAGCGCCAGGCGGAAGCTTTCGGTAAAGGTCGGTGAGGGCGCCGACGTCCCGCGCGACGGCTTCCGACAGCCTTCGCGTGACGAGGTCCCAATGGTGCTGCATGAAGACGAAGGTGACCGCTGTCTGGAGCAACACCATCGGCAGAATGACGATCAGGAGCGATCGTCTATAGAGGCCCTTGGGAAGGAACTCGGCGAGGGCGCGCGCAGCGCGGCGCCAGATTTCCCGCGCCCGAACCAGAACGCGCATCACTTGAAGAGACGGCCGCGCGATCATCCGTCCGCGACAAGTCGGTAGCCGGCGCCTCTCGCCGTCTGAAGGTAAACAGGATTGGCCGGGTCCTGTTCGATCTTCCGCCGCAGCCGGTTGATGAGGACATCGACAGTACGTTCTTGAGCCGAGCCGCCCGGACCGGACAAAGCTTCACGGGAGACGCTCGCGCCGGCGTTTGCGCAAAGAAGACGCAGCATCTCCCGCTCGCGTTCGGTGATCCGCACGACCTGATCGCCGGAGCGCAGTTCGCCGCGCTCAAGCGAGAAGGAGAACGGACCGAAACGCACGACCGATGGCTCGAGCTTGTCGAGCGGCGCCGCGCGCGTCCGTCTCAGCACCGAGCCAATCCGCAGCAGGAGTTCGCGCGGATCGAACGGCTTCGCGAGGTAATCGTCCACCCCGATTTCCAGTCCGCGCACCCGATCTTCAGGCTCCCCGCGGGCGGTCAGCATCAGGATCGGGACGTTCGAGCGCTGGCGCAAATCGGCGGCGAAATCGAATCCGCTTTCGCCGGGCATCATCACGTCGAGGACGATGATGTCGAATGCGAGCCCATCCATAAACGCCCGCGCTTCCGCGGCGGTCGCCGCGACAGTCACGCGATGCCCATGCTTGGCAAGATAGGTCGACAGCAGCGCACGCAGCCGCTTGTCGTCATCGACCACAAGCACGTGCGCGGCGTCGTCCTCCGGCGCAATCTCCGTCACGATCGGACTGTCTCCCTAAGGCGGGAAACTCCGGGGCTGGCTGAAGAGACAATCGCCTTTCCGTCTTGGTCAATCATCGCGTAGAGAAAGTCCATCGCAAGCTGCGGACCGGTCACGCCCAGAACCTTCAAGGCCGAGGCGAACCGCTTTGTTTGCACTTGCGCCAACCGCAGCGCGAGCCGCTCCCCTTCGGGGGTCGCGTAAAGCTGGCGGCGCCGGCGGTCGAGCGCGCCTGCGCGCGTCTCAATGAAGTTCTTGTCCACAAGCTCCCGCAAGACGCGGTTTAGGCTTTGCTTCGTGATCCGCAGAATCTCCAACAGTTCCGCGATCGTAAGCCCGGGGCGGCGGTAGACGAAATAGAGAACACGATGATGCGCGCGGCCGAAACCATACGCCTCCAGAAGACGGTCGGCGTCGCCCACGAAATCGCGATAAGCGAAAAAAAAGAGCTCGATGAACTCGTACATCGGCTCGTCGTCGGCGCTGAGGCGAGCGGGCAGATCGGCTTTCAAGGCGGGGGACGACATCGTCATGCTCATTAGGTCAGCAATATTGACATATTTTGGCGACTTTGTTAAGAGACATTGCTAGTCGGCGCCCGATGTACCCTCAAACGGGCCAAAACCAAACACACCATCAGCTCGGAGAGGATAGCCATGGCCGCCCAGACCTTTGACGATCGCGACGGATGGATCTGGCTGGACGGCCAAATGGTCCCGTGGCGCGATGCAAAGGTCCATATCCTGACCCACGCGCTGCATTACGCAAGCGCCGTGTTCGAAGGCGAGCGCGCCTATGGCGGCGCGATCTTCAAATCGACCGACCATTCGCGTCGCTTACGGGATTCGGCCCGCATCCTCGACTTCGAGATCCCGTGGTCGGCGAGCCAGATCGACGCCGCCAAGGCGGAAGTGCTGAAGCGCAACAATTTCACGGACGCCTACGTGCGGGCGATCTCCTGGCGCGGCTCCGAGATGATGGGCGTCTCGGCGCAGCACAACAAGATCCACCTCGGCATCGCCGCTTGGGAGTGGCCGAGCTATTTCGACCCGGCGCAGCGGATGAAAGGCATCCGGCTCGATATGGCCGAGTATCGCCGGCCTGATCCCGCGACCGCGCCCGCTCTCGCCAAGGCTTCCGGCCTCTACATGATTTGCACGATCTCGAAGCACCGGGCCGAGCGGAGAGGGTATGCCGACGCCCTGATGCTCGACTGGCTCGGGCGCGTGGCCGAGTGCACCGGTGCGAATGTCTTTTTCGTCAAGGATGCGGTCATCCACACGCCGATCGCAGACTGCTTCCTCGCGGGCATCACGCGTGCGACCGTCATCGATCTCGCGCGTCGCCGCGGCATACAAGTTGTCGAGCGGCGCATCATGCCCGACGAACTCGGTGACTTCAGCGAATGCTTTATCACGGGAACGGCGGCGGAAGTGACGCCGGTCGGCGAGATCAGCCAGCACCGCTACACGCCCGGCGCGGTCACGGCGGCCTTGATCGACGCCTATGGCGAGGAAGTGAAGCCGAAGACAAAGGCGGCGTGACAAACCGCGAAGGCCCGTCAGCTCGACGGTTTCGCTAAAGGCGCGCCTCCCAACGGTCCCGGTATTCCAGCAGCCTCGGAATTCTCCACGGCGTCACCGGCGAGAGGGCTGGCGGCTCATGCGGTTCGCCCCAATGGGCGAGAATGGCGGCGCCGGCGGCCGCGCCCGAGGTCGGAGCGGTGACAATGTTGCGTCCTGGCATAAGCGCGGTCAGAAGTCCCGCGAAGGCAGGCGAGCGATTGAAGCCGCCTTCGATAATGATGTCCCCTGGGGCTTCCAGCCGCCCCAGCATATGTGCGGTCATCAGTGCCGAATAGGCCGTGGCCAGCGCCGTGCGCCCGGCCGGCGTTGTCGGCTTGTCGCCGACAATCCACCCCTTGCGCCCGGCGAACGGCCCCCCCTGGTCTGAGAAGGCCGGCATCGCCATGATGTCCGCGTCAACGATCGCCGCCACGTCGACCTCGCTGATTTGAGTCGGCGCATCACCCGCAAGCGCGGCGAACTCGCGGCCGCCCATGAGGCGCGCCGTTGGAACGGGGTCGCCACGCACGTCGACGTTGGCGAGCATGTCGGCCTCCGGGTCGAGCCTCCCCTTGCCGCCGACCGCCATCATGATGACCCAGGTGCCGGTGGAGACGACGGTGAACGGTTCGGCGCGGGCGGCGAGATGCGGCACGAGCGAGGCGTTGGAATCGTGCGCACCGCAGATGATCCGCGCCTGCGGCGAAAGCCCCGTCTTAGCGGCAAGCTCCGGCTTCAAGGTCCCGAGCGTTTCCCAGGCGTGGGCAAGCGGCGGAAAGAGCGGCGTCCAGCCGAGCTTCTCCACCATGCTCGACAGACGGCCCTCTCTTGGCCGCCAGAGGTCGGTGTGCGCACCGAGGGACGTGACTTCCGAGGCCACAGCGCCGCCGAGCCGCCAAGCCCAGTACTGAGGATAGCAGAGGAAAGCGCGGGCGCGAGCGAAGTCCGTTGGGAAGGCGCGTTCGAGGTAAAATATCTGTCGCGCCAGATTGAGGCCGCGCGCCACTCTCGGCGAAAGCGATTCCTCAAACGGCGGCCGAACCGCGTCGTACTCCGCATCCACGGCGGCGAAGCCGTCGAACTCGTAGTCCATGGGCGGCAGCACGACATCGTCGTCGCCGACGAGGACGCCCGCCGCGCCATGCGTTGAAATCGAAATCGCCTCGATGGGAAACCGCGCGCCGACGTCCTTGAGCGAGCCCACGAGAAACCGCCACGCCAGCTCCGTGTCGAGCCTCAGATAGGGCCACCGCGCGTCGGACGGAAGCGGCACATTGGGCTTCGATCGCTCCGCCAGAACTTTGCCCGAGCGGTCGAAGACGACGAGCTTGATGTTGGTCTTGCCGAGATCGAAAACCGCGATGCAGCCGTCCACGTCAGCCCCAGCGGTTTGCGATGGCTTAGGACCTGCGATTACGTCATCAACTGGCCGCCGTTCGCCGACAGCGTCGATCCGGTAATGAAACCCGCATCGTCCGACGCCAGGAACACCACGCAGCGCGCGACCTCTTCCGGTTCGCCAAGTCTTCTCAAGGGGATTTGAGGCAGGATCGCCTTCTCCAGCACATCCTTCGGGACCGCCTTCACCATTTCGGTTGCGATGTAGCCCGGGCAGATTGCATTGACTGTAACCCCCTTGCTGGCGTTTTCTTGGGCCAAAGCTTTGGTGAAGCCCAAGTCGCCGGCTTTTGACGCCGAGTAGTTGGTCTGCCCCATCTGACCCTTCTGGCCATTGACGGACGAAATATTGATGATGCGTCCGAAGCCTCGCTCCCGCATCCCCTCGATCACCGGGCGGCACATATTGAAGAGGGAATTTAGATTTGTGTTGATGACCGCGTACCATTGGTCAGGCGTCATCTTGTGAAACATCCCATCTTTCGTGATGCCGGCGTTGTTCACAAGAACATCGACCGGACCGATGTCCTTCTCGACGCGGGCGAGACCGGCGACGCATTCGTCGTAGTCGGCGACGTTCCACTTGAAGACATGGACGCCCGTGTCCCGCTTGAACTCGGCGGCGGCGTCGTCATTCGAATGATAAGTCGCGGCGACCTCGTAGCCTGCGGCTTTGAGCGCCTTTGAAATGGCGGCGCCGATTCCTCGCGTTCCGCCCGTCACCACTGCGACTCTGGCCATGGTTTCCTCCGCAAGACTTATGAAGGGCGCGGGCCTTAAGTCCGCGCTTCCAGGTTTGATCGACGGAAGCGGAAAGGCGGCCTACCGCTCCACCGCCATTGCGATTCCCATGCCCCCGCCGATGCAAAGCGTGGCGAGGCCTTTATGGACGCCGCGCCGCTGCATCTCGTGGAGCAGGGTTGTCAGCACGCGCGCGCCCGAAGCGCCGATCGGGTGTCCGATGGCGATCGCGCCGCCATTGACGTTAACGATCGCCGGGTCCCAGCCGAGATCTTTGTTCACGGCAAGCGCCTGGGCCGCGAAGGCCTCGTTCGCCTCGACGAGCTCAAGGTCTTTGACCGTCCATCCCGCCTTCTGCAGCGCCTTCCTTGTCGCCGGAATGGGGCCGGTCCCCATGATGGCCGGGTCGACGCCGGCGGTCCCCCACGCGACGATTCGGGCCATAGGGGTCAACCCGCGCCTCGACGCCTCGGCGGCGGTCATGACGACCACCGCCGCCGCCCCGTCGTTGATCCCCGAGGCGTTGCCGGCGGTCACCGTCCCGTCTTTCGAGAACGCGGGTTTCAGCTTTGCTACGGAGTCGTAAGTCGTGCCCGGGCGGATGAATTCGTCCGCAGTCACAACAATATCCCCCTTTCGGCTGGGGACGGTCACGGGGACGATCTCGTCCTTGAACCTGCCGGCTTTCTGCGCGGCCTCCGCTTTGTTCTGCGAGCTGACCGCGAACCTGTCCTGCTCCTCACGGCTAATCTGCCACTTGGTGGCGATGTTCTCCGCCGTGACCCCCATGTGATATCCATGGAACGCGTCCATGAGACCGTCGCGAAGCATCGTGTCCAGGAACTTGACCTCTCCCATCTTGACGCCATTTCTGAGATGGGCGGCGTGCGGGGCTTGCGACATCGATTCCTGGCCGCCCGCCACGACAATTTTTGCGTCGCCGTTGAGAATTTGCTGCATCCCAAGCGCTACGCTGCGAAGGCCGCTTCCGCAAAGCTGGTTGACGCCGAACGCGGTCTTTTCCTGAGGAATGCCCGCCTTCATCTGCGCTTGGCGAGCTGGATTCTGGCCTTCAGCGGCGGCCAAAATCTGACCCATGATGAGCTCGTCGACTTCAGCCGGCTCGACTTTCGCGGCCTTGAGCGCGCCGGTGATCGCGGCTACTCCCAGTTCGTGCGCTGGCAAGGATGCAAGAGCGCCATTGAACGAGCCGACGGCGGTTCTCTTGGCGCTGGCGATAACAATGTCCGAGGCAGCCATTCCCATCTCCCTATTAGATTCAAACAGACGCTCTTTACCAACCGGTTTTAGCGTCCCTGACAGGCTCGCGCCACCCCCAATGGCATCCGAAGCGGAACGGCGCGCCAAAAAGACGCAGCGCAACATTTTCGGCCGGCACGCGTTGCATTGCAAAAAGTTGTTTCGGCAGAGCAAGAAAGCGCCTATCGTGGCGCATCCCTCTCCGAGGCCGCCTGGACCCATGTTCCAATGAGCAGTTCCGAACCGACCATTATCAAGAAGTACGCCAATCGTAGACTATATAATACAGCTTCCAGCGCCTACGTCACATTGGCGGACCTCGCGAAAATGGTGAAAGGCGGTGAAGACTTTGTCGTCTACGACGCCAAGACGAACGAAGACATCACGCGGTCTGTATTGACTCAAATCATTTTTGAGCAGGAGGGCATCGAAGGCCAATCCCTTCTACCGACGACGTTCTTACGCCAGCTTATCCGTTTTTACGGCGACAGCATGCAAGCTTTATTGCCGAGCTACTTGGAGTTCTCGATCGACAGGTTCAGCGGGGAACGCCAGGCGATGCGCGAGGCCGCCGCAAGGATCTTCGAGCATGACGCCTTTTCCGCCGGGTCTTTTTCGGCGCTTCAGGAGCTAACTCAAAAGAACTTGCAGGCGTTCAGTCAAGCGCTTGGTATGTTCTCGCCGTTTACCAAACCAGGACACTCTTCAGACAAGGAGCAAAAGCAGGCCGCGACCTCGGCTGACATTGACGATCTACGCAACCAATTGTCGGATATGCAAAAGAAACTCGAGTCTTTGACCAAAAAGACCGAGACCTAAAAGCGATCCTTCCGCGAACGCAGTTCTCCAAACACCACGGCCCGCTCCGCGCCCACCAGTCCGACGGCGGCCTGGACGGACGGTTCCTCGACCCGCAGGAAAGGATTGGTAGCAAGTTCGGCGCTGATCGTCGTCGGTAGCGTCGGCAGCCCCGCCTCCCGGAGGCGCGAAACCTCCTCTAGCCGCCGTTTGAGGTCCGGATTGTCTGGCTCGATGGTCGCGGCAAAAGCGCCATTCGCTTTCGTATATTCATGCCCACAATAAACTCGCGTTTCCGGTGGCAGCGCTGCGATTTTCGCAAGCGAACTCCAGAATACGGCGTAGGGTGCTTCGAAAGCACGCCCGCAGCCCAAAGAGAACAAAGTATCGCCGCAAAAGACGATCTGGTTCTTTTCAAAATGGTACACGACATGTCCTAGAGTATGGCCTGGCGTCTCCAGAACTGTCGCTTCTGAAGCGCCAATCCGAACGCGCTCCCCTTCTTTTACTGCGATGGTGAGAAATGGAATTCGCGCGGCTTCCTTGGCGGGGCCGTAAACGACGAGGTTGGGGAACCTTGCTTTCAGTTCCGGAATCCCCTGGACGTGGTCCGCGTGGTGGTGGGTGATCAGAGCGTCCGTCAGCACCCAGTCGCCGAGAGCGTCCAAAATAGGTTGCGCCTCGGGAGCATCGATCGCAGCGGTCGCGCCCGTTTCAGAATCGTGGAGCAGAACGCCGAAATTGTCTGCGAGGCAAACAAACTGGCGCAGGCTAATGGTCATGAATCAGGTTCCTCAAACTGGCGGGCCCCGAAAAGGCTTTTCGCGAGACGCTGTCAGAGACCGCAAACAGCCAGACTCAAGTCATACCGCATCGCCCATTTCATGTCCCTGATGTCGGCCGGGCGCTTCGCTGAACCTCGGACTCTCGCCCTCTTGCCGAACGGCGGTTGGTCATTCAAAAGCTAGGGCGGCCAGGTCGCGCTTTCATGCCCCCCGATATCGAGACTCTACAAAACTTCTACGCCTCTCATCTCGGCGAGACGTGCCGACGGTTGGTCGGCAGGGTCGTCGAGGCCCGATGGGGACATTGTGCGGGACTCGCAGTCGCAGCGCTTGGTTACGGAACGCCTTACCTCGACTTCTTCCGCGCGAAGGCGCTTCGCTGTCTCGCCCTCATGCCGGCCGAGCAAGGGGTAAGCGTCTGGCCCGATGAAAGTCGTTGCGCAGCCGCGCTGGTCGACTCGTTCATGATTCCGTTACCGGACGGATCGATCGATCGTCTGCTGCTCGCCCACGCCTTGGAGTCGGCGTCTCGACCCGAAGCGCTCCTTGAGGAGGTTTGGCGTATCCTGGCCCCGCAGGGCCGCCTTTTGGCTATCGTTCCCTCCCGCAGAGGCATGTGGGCAAGGTCAGAAAATTCCCCGTTCGGGCAGGGATTGCCGTATTCGAAGACGCAGCTTAAGGACCTGCTTAACCATGCTCTCTTCACGCCCTCGTTTTGGGGCGAAGCCCTCTATATGCCCCCTGTGGCGAAGGGAGTCGTGCTTCGCGCGGCGCCGACGCTTGAGAAGGCGGGATCGGCGCTGGGTTTGCCGTTCGCCGGTGTTCACATCGTTGAAGCGACGAAGCAAATCCAAAGAATTGTGACAGCTAAGGCCATAAAAGGCGCGGTGCGAACACCGCTTCGGCCGGCGTTGGCGAACGCGGGCGTCCATTTCCGTCCGCAAGCTGGCGGATACACACTTTCAAGCTTGTCGCGTTCTCTAGCGACATACTCTCCGACATCACGAGGTGATTGAAAATGCCTGGGACAGAAGAACGTCTGCTCGTGCTCCTTCGCCATGGCCAGAGCGAGTGGAATCTGAAGAACCTTTTCACCGGATGGCGCGACGTGGGCTTGACTCCCCTTGGCATCGAGGAGGCGAAGGAGGCGGGTCGGCGGCTGAAAGCGCACGGCGTCGTTTTCGATATCGCTTTCACCTCAGCCCTGAAGCGCGCGCAGCACACGCTGCAATTGACCCTGGCCGAGATGGGGCAGTCCGGCCTGCCGGAAAAGCGGGATCAAGCGCTCAACGAGCGCGACTACGGCGATCTCTGCGGCCTGAACAAAGACGACGCCCGCAAGAAGTGGGGCGAAGAGCAGGTCCATGCTTGGAGGCGAAGCTACGACGTACAGCCTCCGGGCGGCGAGAGCCTGAAAGATACGGTGGCGCGCGCCCTGCCTTATTACTGCCAGCACATATTGCCAGCGGTCTTAAGAGGAAACCGCGTTCTGGTCGCCGCGCACGGCAACAGTCTGCGTGCTCTCGTGATGGTGCTCGATCGTTTGACGCCGGAGACCATCCCGACGCTTGAACTCGCAACGGGCGTGCCGCTCGTTTACAGGCTCAACCCCGACTCGACCGTCGCGACGAAAGATGTTTTCACGGGTTGATGATTAAGTAGCCGCTGCGCCTCCAAACAATTAGGACATTCATCATAATGCTTCGCGGTCTCCTGTCCCTTGCCGTCGCGACGACGGCGCTGGCGACGACGGCTTCCGCCCAGGCGGGACAATATGAGTTTCTGGCCGCCCCTCAGATCAATCTCTCGCTGGTCTACCGATTGGACAAGGTGACGGGGGAGGTGGTGGCTTGCCAGTTCGCGCATAGTCCCGGTCGAAGCGACGTCGGCCCCGGCGCATTTGGCGTGACAAGCTGCTATCGCGCCGGTGAGGGGGCGACCAAGCAGGAGCCGGGGGAGTACGGACTTATTGCGACCCGGCACGAACAGGAGGGCGGGGTTTTCCGCGTCGATTATCGGACGGGCGGGCTCAGCATCTGCTATTTGTACTTCCAACGCGAGAAGCAAGGCGATCACGAAGCGATTGCCGACCAATATGTGGTCTGTACGCCCGAATGGAAATAGGACGAGCGGGCTGTTGGCGCGGCCCAGTGACTTTGGTGGACGCCCTGCGTTTGCCGACGACCGCGACACAATTTTCGCCCTTTCTTCTGGCAGAGGAAAGGCAGCTATCGCTGTGTTCCGTATTTCCGGAGCGCGTTGCGGTGACGCTCTTCGCCTTGTCGCGGGTCGCGAATCCTTTCCGATCCGGGAAGCGGTGCTCACGACGCTGCGTCATCCGCAATCGCAGGAGCCGATCGATCGGGCCCTGGTGACCCGGTTCCCGGCGCCTTCCAGTTTTACCGGCGAGGAACTGGCGGAGATCGGCGTGACGGGCGGACGCGCCGTCGTCGCCGCGACCGTTGAAGCGCTTAGCGACGTTCCCGGCTTGCGGCTGGCGAAGCCTGGCGAGTTCGCCTGGCGCGCTTTCGTGAACGGAAAGGTCGACCTGTCCGAGGTGGAAGGATTTGCCGATCTGGTTGACGCCGAGACCGACGCTCAGCGGCGTCAAGCGCACCGGCTTGCAGGCGGCGCATTGAAGCGCGAATGCGGAGCGGTTCGAGCGTCGCTGCTCGAGGCGATGGCCGCCGTCGAAGCGCAAATCGATTTCTCGGATGTCGAGGACGCTGAGGCGCTTACAGAAGAGACGGTCCAACGACACGCTGCAGTCGCGATTAATCGAATTGACCGCGCCTTGTCCACCGCGGCGGCGGCTCGCCGCATCCGGGAAGGATTCGTGGTTGTGATCGCAGGACGGCCGAACGTTGGCAAGTCCAGCCTGATCAACGCCCTTGCTGGCCGTGACGTGGCGATCACGTCTGCGATTCCCGGAACCACCCGCGATCTCATCGAAGTGTCGCTGGATTTGAAGGGCTTTCCAGTCACGCTGGTGGACACGGCCGGGATTCGCGAGAGCGACGACCCCATCGAACGGGAGGGGGTGGCGAGAGCGCTCGAGCGGGCGCAAAACGCGGATCTGACGCTCTGGCTTGCCGATGGTTCCGAGACGGCAAATGAGTCGGTCGGGGTTGACGCCCTGAAGGTCAGGACGAAAATCGACCTTTGCCGGGATGGACTGGGATCCGAGGAGGTCGGCATCTCGACCAAGACAGGCGAGGGCGTCGAGGAACTTCTCGGTATGCTGGGAAAGATTGCACAAGAGCGTTCCTCGGCCGAGGAACCGCCCTTGCTTTCGCTCGAAAGGCATCGCATTGCGTTTCAGTCGGCGCGCGATGCCGTTACTTCCGCGTTGTCACACCAGGGCTTTGAGGTGGAGCTTATCGCCGACGACCTTCGTCAGGCCGCCGCGGCCCTGGACAGCGTCACCGGGCGCATCGGGGTTGAGGACGTGCTAGGCGAAATCTTCACGAGGTTATGTGTCGGAAAATGACCTGTTTCACGTGAAACAGCGAGATTGAGCGAAATGAGCAAGTTTGACGTCGTCGTGATCGGCGGGGGCCACGCCGGATGCGAGGCAGCCGCCGCGGCCGCGAGGACCGGCGCTGCGACGGCGCTGGTGACGCAGCGTTTCGCGACCATTGGCGAAATGTCTTGCAACCCCGCTATCGGCGGATTGGGCAAGGGACATCTCGTTCGCGAGGTCGACGCGCTCGACGGATTGATGGGCCGCGCCGCGGACGCCGCCGGAATCCAGTTCCGAGTCTTGAACCGGCGAAAAGGACCGGCCGTTCAGGGTCCGCGCACCCAAGCCGATCGCGCGCTTTATCGACGCGCGATGCAGTCGCACATCGCCTCGACCCCCAATCTCACCGTGATTGAGGCGGAGGCGTCCGGCGTCGTTACGGACTTTGGAGCCATATCAGGGGTCAGACTGGCAGACGGGCGATCGCTTCATTGCCCCGCCGCTGTCCTCACCACCGGCACCTTTCTTCGCGGCGTTATTCACTTAGGCGAGCGCAGAATACCGGCCGGCCGGCACGGCGATCCAGCCTCCGTATCCTTGGCCGAAAGCCTCGACGCCGCCGGCTTTGTTCTCGGCAGGTTGAAGACCGGGACGCCCCCGCGCCTTGACGGCAGGACCATCAATTACGATCCGCTCGAAATCCAGTCCGGCGACGAAACGCCGGAATTCTTCTCCTCATTCAGCAAATTTTACTCAGCGCCCCAGCTGCCCTGCCACATCACTCGCACCACCCTGGCGACGCATCGGATCGTCAGCGCCAACGTGCATCTGTCGGCGGTTTATTCAGGCGCGATAGCAGGCCGCGGACCCCGATATTGCCCCTCGCTAGAGGACAAGGTGACCCGATTCCCGGATCGAGACGGCCACCAGATCTTTCTCGAGCCTGAGGGGGTGGAGGACACGACGGTCTACCCAAACGGCATTTCCACTTCCCTCCCCGAGAACGTCCAAAAGGCGCTCCTGGCCACGATACCCGGTCTCGAACGCGTTCAGGTTCTGCGACCCGGCTATGCCATTGAATATGATTACATCGATCCGCGCGGGCTAAACCCGACGCTGGAAGCGCGCCGGATATCCCGTCTCTTCCTCGCCGGTCAAATCAACGGAACGACCGGCTACGAGGAGGCTGCCGCGCAGGGACTGCTTGCCGGGCTAAATGCAGCGCGCGCGGCGTCCGACCAGGCGCCGGCCATGTTCGATCGCGCCGAATCCTATCTGGGCGTTCTGGTCGACGATCTCACAACCCACGGCGTGACCGAGCCTTACCGCATGTTCACCTCGCGCGCGGAGTATCGGTTGGCGCTGCGCGCCGACAACGCCGACGAACGTCTGACAGAGAAGGGCGTTGCGCTTGGCTGCGTCGGGCGCGACCGCGCCGGGGCCTATCGCGCCAAGAAAGAGCAGTTGGATCGGGCCCGGGCTCTCCTTAGGGCGCGCACGGCGGCGCCCTCGATGCTTGAAGCCAACGGGCTGCCCACAAACAAGAACGGCGCGCGACGGTCCGCCTTTGACTTGGCGGCGCGGGAAGAGTTCCCGATCGCCCGGCTCGCGGAAGTCTGGCCGGTCTTGTCGGAGATACCCGTCGAACTGAGGCCGAGACTTGAGGCGGATGCGAAATATGCGGTCTACCTGGACCGGCAAAGCGCGGACATTGCGCGGTACCGGCAGGAAGAAGGCCTGGCCTTGCCTTATGACCTTGACTACGAGTCGCTCTCCGGGCTTTCAACCGAGATGCGGCAGAAGCTCGCCTCGGTGCGGCCGTTGAGCCTGGGGCAAGCGAGCCGAATCGAAGGTGTTACGCCGTCGGCGCTGGCTCTTGTCGCGGTGCATGCGCGCCGTGCTTCAAACTTGCGCCGTCCACTGACGCCGTAGTCCTCATGGCTCAAGGCGCGGACGCCGCCGATCGCCTCGCCGCCCTTCGTCTCGTTCCTGTTTCACGTGAAACAGAACGCCGCTTGGCGGTCTACGTCGATCTTCTCATAAAGTGGCGGCGGTCGACGAACCTCGTCTCGCGCTCCACCATCGCCTCGGTCTGGACTCGCCACGTTGCGGACAGCGCCCAACTCCTGGCTCTCGCGCCGAGTGCGAGAAGATGGGTGGACATGGGCGCTGGCGCTGGCTTTCCCGGCCTTGTGATCGCCATTCAACTTGCCGACGAACCCACCGCGATCGTTCATTGCATCGAGAGCGACCGGCGCAAATGCGCCTTCCTGCGCGAGGCTATCCGGGCCACGGACGCCTGCGCGATCATCCACGAAAAGCGCGTCGAGTCGGTCGGGATCGCGGCGACCGGGCCCGTGGACGCCGTCACGGCGAGAGCCTTTGCTCCGTTGCCCCTGACGCTTGAACTCGCGAACCTATGGCTCGAGCAGGCAGCCGTCGGCATCTTCCCCCGCGGACATTCGGCCAAGGAGCAACTTAAAGCGCTGCCGAACGCCGCGAATTATAAAATCGAGTTGATTTCGAGCATCGTCGATAAAAAGGCGGAGATTCTCCGCGTGCGAATCAGGTAGAGCACTCGCGATGACAGCGACTCATGTGCCACTGGAGACGCCGCTGGGCCAGAAGCTGCGCGTCCTGGCGATGGCGAACCAGAAAGGCGGCGTTGGCAAAACCACCACCGCGATCAACCTTGGCACCGCGCTCGCCGCGATCGGAGAATCCGTCCTCATCATCGATCTCGACCCACAGGGGAACGCCTCGACAGGGCTCGGCGTCGACCGAACGAAGAGCTCGGCCTCGAGCTACGACATCCTGGTCGGCGAGAGAACCTTGCAGGCCGTCATAACCCCCACTGCGGTCCCGCGCCTGAAAATCGTCCCATCCACCATGGATCTCCTCGGGGTGGAACTGCAAATCGCCGGCGACCGCGACCGGACGTTCAAGCTGCGCAACGCGCTCCGGAAGCACCGACTGGATGAACAGAGTGCTTCTGAGACACCGACCTACATTCTTATCGATTGTCCGCCATCGCTCACGCTTTTGACGATCAATGCGCTCGCCGCGGCGGATTCCGTCGTTGTTCCTCTCCAGTGCGAGTTCTTTGCGCTCGAAGGTTTGTCGCAACTCTTGAAAACCGTCGAGGAGGTCCGCAAGACCGTCAACCCGGCGCTGACTATCCACGGGATCGTCTTGACGATGTTCGACCCGCGAAACAGTTTGGCGGGACAAGTCGCGGCCGACGTCCGGGCGTTCATGGGCGACAAGGTCTACGACACGGTGATACCGCGCAACGTCCGGCTGTCGGAAGCGCCCTCGCACGGCAAACCTGCTCTCTTGTACGATCTCAAATGCGCCGGCAGCCAAGCCTACCTGAAGCTCGCCTCCGAAGTCATCCAGCGCGAGGGCAGGTGGCGCACAATGTCGCCTGCCTAAAACGAAATTCTATGGGAGACCTTGGTGCCCGAAGACGCCGTTCATTCTGAAAGTCGCAACCGTCTCGGCAGAGGTCTCGCCGCTCTCCTCGGCGCAACGCGAGAAGAAACCGACCCAGCTCCCAATCGAGGAGCAAAAAACATCCCCGTTGAATTCCTGAGGCCAAATTCCAGGAATCCTCGCAAGCGCTTCGATGACGGCGAACTCGACGATCTGGCCGCGTCAATCAGGGAACATGGCGTCATCCAGCCGATCTTGGTTCGGCCGATTCCGCATTCGGCTGACGCCTTTGAGATTGTCGCCGGCGAGCGGCGCTGGCGGGCGGCGCAAAGGGCCGGGCGGCATGATGTTCCCATCCTGGTAATCGAAGCGGGCGATCGCGAATCGCTTCAGATCGGCATTATCGAAAACGTGCAGCGGGCAGATTTGAACGCGCTCGAAGAAGCTGCGGGCTATACGCAGCTCATATCCGAATACGGCTACTCACACTCCGACGTCGCCAGGGTCGTCGGCAAGAGCCGAAGCCACATTGCCAATACATTGCGGCTTACGAACCTCTCCGACCATGTGAAGTCATTTCTGCGCTCCGGCGCAATCTCCGCAGGACACGCGCGCGCGCTTCTGGCCGCCGCCGATCCCGACCAGGTTGCCGATCGCATCTTGAGGGAGGGCCTTACCGTCCGAGACGTCGAGCAGCTTGGACAAGAAAGAAGCAAACCGGGGCCTCGTGGCAAAGAGCGGTCCAAGACGGACCCGGACACGCGCGCGCTTGAGCAAAAGGTCGGCCTTGCGCTTGGGGCCAAGGTCGCCATCCGAAGGACCGGAGACGAAACGGGGGACATCCGGATCGCTTTTGCGAGTTTGGAGCAGCTTGACGACTATTGTCGCCGGCTCTGTCGGGAACCGGGTTGACGCGCTCACGCCGGCGCGGGTCGAGCCTTGGCGGCGAGAACCAACAAGGCCCGGGTCGTCAATGTTTTCGCCAGTTTCGGATTGGACCGGATTCTGGCCATCGCGTCTCGCAGTTCGACGGCTCGCTGGCCGAGCGCCTGCTGCGTCCAATGTTCCGCGGCTTCATTGATTGCCCGCCGCCCCTTCGGCGAGGCCCGCGCCGCCAGCGTTTGCCAAGCTGAGTTGAAGGCGCGTCCCTGGTCCATCTCCAGGCGCAGACGGTACAACAAAATGAGTCGGGCGCTGAGCCGAGCTAGTAGTTGATCGCAGTCGCCGCCAGCGGCAAAATATTCCGCTGCGTCCGCGGCAGATCCTGACAATTCGCCCAAGAGAGTCTCGTCAATCAATCCATCAAGACCCGAAGGACTTACGTCGGATACGATGGCTTCAACGTCTTCAATTTCCACACACGTTTTGCTAATAGCATAAGTCATTAGTTTTGTTATCTCATTACTTGACGTATAACGATCTTCTCCGAGCAACTCCAGCAACGCCTCAAACGCTTTTGCCGAAATTCTTAGCCCGGTCGCCCGCACTTCTTTGTCGATCAGCGCGGCCAGCGACCTCGATTCATCCCAGAAGCATTCAATGGACGTGGCGTTCTTTGCATTTTCAAACAGACTTCGGAGCGGAGAGCCCTTTTTCAGCTGGGGGGCCTTGACAATGACCGAACAGTCGTCACGGGGGTTATTCAGCATGGGCTCCAAGGCCGACAAGAAATCCCGACCCTGCGCGTCAATCCAGACGGCGCGCGCGCCGCCGAACATCGGAATGGCGTAGGCCTCGTCGGCCAGAAGCCCCGGATCGCGGGCGAGCGCATCCCCGTCCAAACGGACGAGGCGCAAGGGGTCCGTATCGCCGCCGAGCCGCTTGCCAACGATCGCTTTGCATCGCTCGTGCGCCAGACCCTCGTCGGGTCCATGGACCAGAAAGAACTGAACGTCCCCCGGCAGGCGATCGATGAACGAGTCGGCGGCGGAACTGCTTATGGCCGTCATGGAGTCCATCGCCTCCCGTCGCTTCGCCGCGCGCCGCTTCCGTGTCTGCGCAAAATCATTTAGCACTTCCCGCCTTCGCCCCGATGTTAGTCCATAAGGCGTCATGTCGAGCTACAAAATCTTCCTTCTCCCCGGCGACGGCATCGGCCCGGAGGTCATGGCCGAGCTTGAGAAATTCATCGGCGTCGTGACGAAAGGCGGCGTCGCCAACTTCGAGGTCGAAAAAGGCCTAGTCGGGGGCTGCGCCTACGATGCGCATGGCGTCGCGATCTCGGACGCCGACATGGCGCGCGCCGCAGCCGCTGACGCAGTTCTGCTCGCCGCGGTTGGCGGGCCCAAATGGGCCGGCGTTCCTTATGAGGTTCGCCCCGAAGCGGGCCTTTTGCGGCTTCGAAAGGAGCTCGAGCTTTACGCCAATTTGCGCCCGGCGATCTGCTATACCGCCCTGGTCGCTTCCTCTTCGCTCAAGACGGAGGTGGTGGAAGGCCTCAACATCATGATCGTTCGGGAGCTGACCGGCGGCGTCTATTTCGGCGAGCCGAAGCAGATCATCGACCTCGGCAACGGGCAGAAGCGAGCCATCGACACGCAGGTCTACGACACCTACGAGATCGAGCGCATCGGCCGGGTCGCTTTCGAGTTGGCTCGCAGGCGCAACAACAAGGTGACGTCGGCGGAAAAGCGCAACGTCATGAAGTCGGGCGTTCTCTGGAACGAGGTCATCACCGCGTTGCACAAGCGCGAATATCCGGACGTGACGCTTGAGCATCAATTGGCGGACGCGCTCGGCATGCAGCTCGTGCGCTGTCCGAAACAGTTCGACGTCATTGTCACCGACAACCTGTTCGGCGACGTTCTCTCCGACGTCGCCGCCATGCTGACCGGCTCGCTCGGAATGCTGCCATCGGCGTCGCTTGGCGACACGGACGCTCGAACGAAGAAGCGCAAGGCTCTGTACGAGCCGGTGCATGGATCGGCGCCCGACATCGCCGGCAAGGGAGTCGCCAACCCGATTGCGATGATCAGTTCCTTCGGCATGGCGCTGCGCTATTCTTTCGGCCTCGGCGACGCCGCGGATCGCTTGGACGCGGCAATCGCACAAGCCCTCTCCGATGGCCTCAGAACGCCGGACATCCAGAGCGAGGGGTGCAAGATTGTCTCGACCGCCGAGATGGGGAGCGCGATCGCCTCGGAATTCGCGCGCAAGCTCGCTCAGTAAAAACACTGAGCTTACCGGGCCGCTTTCAGCGCGAACGCCTGAGCCAGAAACTGGCCGCCCTGGCGAAGCCCGCCGCCGTCGATGCCGTGGCCGACGCCAAAGGAAATGTGCCACTGGACCGGAATCTCCGCGGCCGCCAGGGCGTCGAGCGCCAGGAACATCGCCTCGAACGGTATGAGCGGGTCCTGGTCCCCATGGATAAGCATGATGGGCGGCGGCGCTCCGCGCGCGTCCCGCGAGACCGCCTCTTTCAGCTTCTCTGGACCGATGAGGAGACCGGAGTAGCTAAGGATGGCGGCCGGGGCGCGCCTGCGGCGCAAACCGACGTGCATCGCCATCATCGATCCCTGGCTGAAGCCGACCAGGGCAAGCTTGGATTCGTCCAATTTGAGGCGCGCCAGCTCCGAATCGAGGAAGGCGTCGATAGCGCCGCGCGCTTTGACGGCGCCGTTCCACCGTTCGAGCGCCCCCGACGGATCGTCTGGCGGACGGTTCGACAGCCCGAACCACTGGCGGCCCGACGGCGCGCCGATACATCTTTCCGGAGCGTGGGGGGACACAAATTCGGTCCCCGGCAACAGACTGCGCCACTGACGCCCGAGTTCGATCAGGTCGTTTCCGTCGGCCCCATATCCGTGAAGGAAGACCACGAGCCGTTTCGCCGGCCCGCCCGCCGCAATACGAGGTCCGTCCAGCGCCTCGCTCATCCGAAGTTTCTCCAACAGCAACCGGGCCCGCTCTAACTTGAACAGTCGTCAAGAGCCATTCCCAATCGCCCTTTGAGGCATCCAACGGGGTCTTCCGGGGCCTCGGCCGAAAGCCTGTCTGTCCGGGGAATATTCCACGGCGGCCCCACCCGTGTTATGCGCCCACGTTCTTAGGCGAGAGCCGCATTCGGGAGCGCGAATGGCGACGAATATTGTCAAGATCGGGCGCGCGCTCATTTCCGTGTCCGACAAGACGGGGCTATTGGACCTCGCGCGCTCTCTGGCCGCGCGCGGCGTCGAGCTGCTGTCGACCGGGGGAACGGCCGCGGTCCTGTCCGAGGCCGGCATTGCTGTCATAGATGTCGCTCAGGTGACCGGCTTTCCCGAGATGATGGACGGGCGGATCAAGACGCTGCATCCGCGCGTGCACGGCGGTCTGCTCGCGATCCGCTCGGAGCCGGCGCATCAGGCGGCGATGATCGCCAACGACATCGCGCCGATCGACCTGCTCGTTGTCAACCTCTATCCCTTCGAGACGACGCTCGAGAGTGGGGCCGAGTTCGACGTCCGGATCGAGAACATCGACATCGGCGGGCCCGCCATGATCCGCGCCGCAGCGAAGAATCACGACGACGTTGTCGTGGTCGTCGATATCGACGATTATCCGGCCCTCATCGAGGAGTTCGAGCGCAACGACGGCGCGACCAGCCTCGCGTTTCGCCGCTGGCTGGCGCAAAAAGCGTTCGCGCGCACGGCGGCCTACGACGCGGCGATCTCCAACTGGCTCGCCGAGGAGCTCAAGTTGACCGCGCCGAAGTGGCGCGCCTTCGGCGGGTCGCTCCATCCGACGTTCGGCGCTCTGCGCTACGGCGAGAACCCGCATCAGAGCGCCGCGCTCTATGTGATGGCGAACCCGCCGCCGGGAGTCGCGACCGCGCGCCAGATCCAGGGCAAGGACCTCTCCTACAACAACATAAACGACACCAACGCCGCATACGAGCTCGTCGCCGAATTTAGTCCCGCAGAGAGCCCGGCCGTCGCCATCATCAAGCACGCCAATCCGTGCGGCGTTGCGGTCGGAGCGAACCTGCGCGAAGCCTATGAAAAGGCGCTCGCCTGCGACCCCGTCTCCGCATTCGGCGGCGTCATCGCAGTGAACCGGCGGCTCGACGCGGCGACGGCGCGCAAAATGGTCGAGATCTTTACCGAGGTCATCATTGCGCCCGAGGCGGACGATGAGGCGCTCGCGATGGTGGCGGCCAAGAAAAACCTGCGTCTCCTGATCGCCGGCGCTCTCCCCGACCCGCGCGCCAGGACGCTGACGGTCCGCTCGGTCTCAGGGGGGCTCCTCGTCCAAGACCGCGATGGCGGCGCGCTCGACGGCGACTCGCTCAAAGTGGTCACCAAGCGCGCGCCGACGGAACGGGAGATGAAGGACCTTCTCATGGCCTGGCGCGTTGCCAAGCACGTGAAGTCGAACGCCATCGTCTATGTGAAGGACGGCGCGACGGCCGGCGTCGGCGCCGGACAGATGTCGCGCGTGGATTCGGCGCGGGTGGCGGCGCGCAAGGCGGAGGATGCGGCCGCCGCGGCCGGCTGGCCGGAGCCCAAGACGAGAGGCTCGGTCGTGGCGTCGGACGCCTTCTTTCCCTTCGCCGACGGCCTGATTGCGTCCATCGAAGCCGGCGCCACCGCAGTGATTCAGCCGGGCGGATCCATGCGCGACGCCGAAGTCATCGCCGCCGCCGATCAAGCGGGGATCGCGATGATGTTCACCGGCATGCGCCACTTCCGGCATTAGGACCGTTGCAAGGCTGGGGAATGCTCCCGCCCATTGGTCGACCTCCTCTCGACCGGGCCGGCGAATCTCGCTAAGCGATCCAAAAGAAGATGTTCACGGCCCCGCCGCCGCTGCTCGTCCGGGAGGAAATCTTGAAGCTGCTCCTTCTGCTCGCACCCTGCGTCGTTGCCCTTTGGGTGCCGCTCTATAACGCCATGACGCCCGAGTTGTTCGGGATTCCGTTCTTCTACTGGTTCCAGCTCATGCTGATTCCCGTGTCCGCTTTAGGCATCTACGCGGCCGACCGGATCGGGAGAAATTGAGCATGTTCGAGCATCTCAATGTGGTGGCGGCGAGCGTCTTCGTCTTCTTCTTCGCGCTCGTCACGGTGCTAGGCTTTCTCGCGGCCCGCTGGAAAGCGGGCGACCTCAGACATCTGCACGAGTGGGGTCTCGGCGGGGGCCAGTTCGGCGCCTGGATCACTTGGTTTCTTCTCGGAGGCGACCTCTACACCGCCTATACGGTCATCGCCATTCCGGCCGTCGTTTATGCGATCGGCGCCTACGGCTTTTTCGCCGTGCCCTATACGATCATCATCTACCCGTTCCTCTATCTCACCATGCCGCGGCTATGGGCCGTCTCGCACAAGCACGGGTACATGACCGCCGGAGACTTCGTGCTCGGCCGCTATGGAAACCGCGGGCTCGAGCTGGCCGTCGCGCTGACCGGCATCCTGGCCACCATGCCCTATATCGCGCTGCAACTGGTGGGACTGGAGAAAGTCATCGACGCGCTTGGGTTCTCCGGGCAGGGGCTCATGCAGCATGCGCCGATCACGATCGCATTCGTGATCCTCGCGCTCTACACCTACCGCAGCGGCCTGCGCGCGCCGGCGATGATCGCCTTCGTCAAGGACACAATGATCTATGTCTTCGTCATCGCGGCGGTGATCATCATTCCCTATCAGCTTGGCGGTTTTGAGAAGATTTTCGAGGCCGCAGGCAAGGCCTATGAGGCGAAGCTTGCGGCGAAGGCCGTGCCGGCGGCGGGCCTCACGCTCATGCCGGGCCAGATCGGCCCGTACATCACCTTGGCCATCGGCTCGGCGATGGCTTTGTTCATGTATCCGCACGCGCTCACCGGAACGCTGGCGGCGTCGAGCGGCAAGGCGATCCGCTTCAATACGATGACGCTGCCGGCCTATTCGCTCGTTCTCGGACTGATCGCCTTGCTAGGCATGATGGCGATCGCAGCGGGCGTCAACGTGAAGAACCCGACGGACGCGGTGCCGCAGCTCGTGCTCTGGGCGTTTCCAGATTGGTTCGCCGGGTTCTGCTTTGCGGCCATTGCGCTCGGCGCGCTTGTGCCGGCGGCGGTCATGTCGATCGGCGCCGCAAATACCTTCACGCGAAACGTGTGGAAGCCCTTTGTCAATCCCGAGATGACGCCGCACGAGGAATCCGTCCTCGCCAAGCTCGTCTCGTTGATCGTGAAGGTGGGCGCGCTTCTCGTCATCTTCTTCATGCCCACGAAATTCGCCCTCGACCTGCAGCTGCTCGGCGGCGTGTGGATGATCCAGATTTTCCCGGCGATGATCTTCGGCCTCTTCACGCGGTGGTTCAGCGGACCCGCGTTGCTCATCGGCTGGGCGGCCGGCATGCTCGTCGGAACGGCGCTGGCGTGGGGCCCGACGGCTTGGGTCCCTGTCCACGCGCTCGCCTGGGACATCCCGTTCATCGGGCATGTGGACACGGGGCTGGGTTTCGCGGCCTACAACGGACTGACCTCGGTGATCGTGAACATCGCCGTCGCCGCGTTGATCTCGCTGGCGCTCCGGTCGACCGCGCCGGACGAGACCTCGGCGCAGGACTACGACGATCGGGCCGTTGCCGCGCAGGCGGCGAAACGGTTCACCCTTTCGCCCGCCGCTCGCGGATCATGAAATTGTCGAAGGAATATTCCGCGACCTGCCACCAGAGGTACTGGTCGGCGCGGAAGGCCATGTAGGAATCCGCCAGCTTCTTGAAGTTCGGGTTCTCGAGGCTCAGCTGGGCATAGATGTCGCTGGCGGTCTTGTAGCAGGCCGCCATCGTTTCCTGCGGAAACAACCTCAGCTGCGCGCCGCCGATGACGAGCTTCTTCAGCGCGCCTGGATTCGCCGCGTCATATTTAGCGCTCACCGACTGGTTCGCCATGGCGGCGGCCGAGCGCACGGCCGCCTGATAGGATTTGGGAAGCGCCTCAAGCTTCTCCTTGCTCACCACAAGATGGAGCTGGAACTCCCCTTTCCACCAGCCGGGATAGTAGTAATACGGCGCGGCTTTCGAAATCGGCTCCGCGCCGGGCTCGGTTCCGCTGAACCGTACGTCGTCATAAGGCCCGGCCCATTCGAACGCGTCGAGCGTCCCTTTGGTCAGCGCTTGAAGGATCTCGTCTTTCGGCACGCTCACCGGGATTGCGCCGCGGTTTTCGAACACTTTGCCGGCGAAGCCCCCGATCCGGATCTTCAGTCCGGAAAAGTCGGACACGCTTCTTATCTCCTTGCGGAACCATCCGGCCATCTGCGCGCCCGTGCCGCCGAGAGGGAACGCCGTGAGGTTCCGCTCGCCAAGGAG
>DATJXI010000212.1:0-9095 GCA_035500275.1 Roseiarcus sp.
GGACAAGCTCATCGGCGCGCTCGCCGCCGGCCGGCCGCTCGTCGTGCCCCGCCCTGACGATCCGGCGGTCGTCCTCTTCACTTCGGGCTCGGAGGGCGTGCCTAAGGGCGTCGCGCTGTCGCATGCGAACCTCCTCGCCAATGCGGCCCAGCTCGCCGCGCGTTTCGACCTCCGAATGACGGACGTGTTCTTCAACCCGCTGCCGGTCTTTCACGCCTTCGGCCTGACCGGGGGCCTCCTGCTCGGCCTCGTGCGGTCGATGAAGGTCTATCTCTATCCGACCCCGCTCCATTACCGGCAGATTCCGGAGCTTGTCCGCGAGCGCGGGGCGACCGTGCTCATCGGCACCGACACCTTCCTCGCCGGCTACGCCCGCGCCGCCTCCGACGCCGACTTCCAGTCGCTGCGCTACGTGATCGCCGGGGCCGAGCCGGTGAAGGCCGAGACGCGCCGCGTCTATCGCGAGAGGTTCGGCCTCAAGATCCTCGAAGGGTACGGCGTGACCGAGGCTTCGCCGGTCCTCGCGGTCAACACCCCGACCTTCAACAAGGCCGGCACGGTCGGCAAGCTACTGCCCCAAGTCGAAGCCCGCCTGGAGCCCGTGCCCGGCATCGACGAGGGCGGCCGGCTCTTCGTGCGCGGGCCCAATATCATGGTCGGCTACTTCCGCGCCGACAACCCTGGCGAACTCGAGCCGCCGCCCGGGGGCTGGCACGACACCGGCGACATCGTGGCGGTCGACGCGGAGGGTTTCTTGGCGATCAAAGGCCGCGCCAAGCGCTTCGCCAAGATCGCCGGCGAAACCATTTCCCTCGGCGCGGTCGAGGACCTCGTCGCCGGTCTCTGGCCCGAGGCTGTCGTGGCGGCGATCTCGGCGCCGGACGCCAAACGGGGCGAGCGCGTCATCCTCGCCACCACCGAGGTCAGCGCGACCAAGACAAAGGTCCAGGCGTGGCTCAAGATCAAAGGGGCGTCCGAGATCATGGCCCCGGCCTCGGTCGTGGTGCTCAAGGCGATCCCGCTTTTGGGTTCCGGCAAGACCGACTACGTGGCGCTCACGAAGCTATTGCGAGAGAGGGGCGCGTAAGAAGCCGGCCGTCTCGCGTTTCGGATTCAATGATTTCAATGCATTATTCCCCGGCTTAGCGTCCTTCCGAGGCGCGTCGGGCGCCGGTGTGGCCTTCCTCCTTTACCTGGAGACCCTGCAGTTTTGGCAGCGTTTCAAGGTTTTCAAAGGCTTGAGTGTCAAAAAGTGTCAAAAAGTCAAAATGCGATTGCGTCGCCCGGGCGGACGCGCGCGAAACCAGGAGCCAACTGCGCTGTAGGGCCTCCATCGCTTGCGAAAAAAGCGGCCTTTTGAGCGGAAGACATAGCCCTCGTCATTCGCTTTGGACACATTCCGACTGCCAGAACGTCATATCACACATTCTGATTTTTCGCAAGACAGTTCCTCGTACTCCGCGACTCCGAATGAAGGTGTCGGCGCACCGGGTCATCGAGACATCCATCTCGTTTCAGAGTCGCCCTCCCAAGCGTGAGTCGCCCTATTTACTTTTCCGGCGACCGAGGAATAGCGTGACGAGGAAAATTCCATTTTTCCCTGTTCGACTTTCTCAAGCTCAGGCGCCGCAAGTCACGTTAAAGGCGCCTCTTATGAGAATTTCAAAGCGCGGTTCCTTCACGCGGAGGAAATTTCCATGAAAGACTTGGCCGAGAAGACTGCATTTGTCACCGGCGCGGCGTCGGGCATCGGGCTCGGGATCGCGAGCGCGCTCGCCCGAGCCGGCGCGAAAGTGATGCTCTGCGACATCGAGGAGGCGGCGCTCGCCAAGGCCGTCGAAGAGCTCAAGCTAACCAACGCCGACGTCGACGGCGTCAAGGCCGACGTCTCGCTCAAGCAAGAGCTCGAAGCCGCGGCGAAGGCGACCATCGCCCGCTACGGCAAGGTGCATGTGCTGGTGAACAACGCCGGGATCGGGGGCGCCGGTCCTTACGGCACGTGGACCGACGACGACCTCGCCTGGACCATCGGCGTCAATCTGATGGGCGTGCTTTGGGGCATTAAAATCTTCGGGCCGCTGATCGAGAGCCATGGCGAAGGGGGACAGATCGTCTCCACTGCGTCGATCGCCGGGCTCGTCTCGCTGCGCAGCAGTCCGTATGACGTGACCAAATACGGCGTCGTGGCGATTTCGGAAGGGTTGCGCGGCGAATTGGCGCCGCGCGGAATCGGCGTCTCCGTGCTGTGCCCCGGCTTTGTCCGCACGCAGATCATGACGTCGCGGCGCAACGAGCCCGCCCGCTTCGAGCGGCTCAGCGACCCGACATTGGCCGCGATGCAGTCCTCGGAGATGTTCCAGTTTGTGGCCGACCGCGTCGCGAAAGGCGTCGATCCGTTCTATGTCGGCGAGCTGGTCCGCGAGGGCATTGAGAACGACTGGCCGTATATTTTCACCGACGCCGAATTCGAGCCCTACGTCGATGCGCGCTTCGCGGCCATCAAGCAGGGCTTCGATCGCATTCGCAATCGCGAGCCAAGGCGCTGAACGGCGCCAAAACGGCGAACAAAGGATAGCAATTGGGAGGAAGCGATGGAGCCACTGCTCACCGCCGACCCGAGCCATCCCGCCATCATCATGGCTCTGTCGGGCGAAACGATCACGCACGGACAACTGGAGGCGCGCGCCAACAAAATCGCGCATCTCTTGAGAGCCGTCGGCCTCAAAAGGGCGGATCACTGCGCCGTCTTCATGGAGAACCACCCCCGTTACATCGAATGCGGATTCGGCGCCGACCGCGCGGGGCTCTACTACACCAACGTCAATTCCTATCTCACGGCGAGCGAGCTCGCCTATATCGTCAACAACAGCCTGTCGCAGGTCCTCATCACGTCGCAGTCGCACCTTGCGGTCGCGCGCGAGGCGCTGCGCGACTGCCCCCGCATAAAGCTCTGCGTAGTGGTCGACGGGCCAGGCGATGGCGACGCCGTCCGCAATCTCGACGAAGCGACGGCCGACTTTCCCGATACGCCCATTCCCGACGAGTCGACGGGATGGGCGATGCTGTATTCGTCGGGAACGACAGGCCAGCCGAAAGGCATCTTGAGGCCTCTTTCCGACACGCCGGCGCGACAGCTGACGCCGCTCGGGGCGGCTTTCGCGAAATTCTGGGACATCCGGCGGAGCGATATCTGTCTCGTGCCGGCGCCGCTCTACCATTCCGCGCCTTGGGCGGAGGCGGCGCTGACCATTTCGCTCAACGGAACGGCCGTCGTCATGGAGCGCTTCGACGAAGAAGAGACGCTCCGGGCGATCGAGAGATATCGCGTGACGCATGCTCAGTTCGTCCCGACCATGTTCTCGCGTATGCTGAAGCTGCCCCCGGACGTTCGCGCGCGCTATGATCTCTCCTCTCCGCGCTACGTTTTGCACGGCGCGGCGCCGTGCCCGATTCCGGTCAAGCAGGCGATGATCGACTGGCTCGGCCCGATCGTCCACGAGTATTACAGCGCGACCGAGGGCCTGGGCCTCGCCATGTGCGACAGCGAACAATGGCTCAAGCACAAAGGTACGGTCGGCAAGGCGGTTTACGGGGAGGTCCATGCCCTCGACGCCGAAATGAAAGAGGTTCCGCCCGGGACGGTCGGCAAGCTCTGGTTCAAGACCGCCTATCCCTTCGAGTATTTCAACGACCCCGAGAAGACGGCGGCGGCGAATTCGCCGGACCGGACGATGAGCACGGTCGGCGACGTCGGCTATGTCGACAAGGAGGGCTTCATCTACCTCACCGATCGCGCCTCGTTCATGATCATCTCGGGCGGCGTCAACATCTATCCGCAGGAGTGCGAGAACCTGCTGGCGACGCATCCCAAGGTTCGCGACTCAGCGGTGTTCGGCGTGCCCAGCGAGGAAATGGGCGAGGAGGTCAAGGCCGTCGTGCAGCTCATGCCGAACGCGAAGCCTGGGCCTGAGACCGAGGCGGAACTGATCGCCTTCTGCCGCAAGCATCTCGCGCATATGAAATGTCCGCGGTCGATCGATTTCGAGGAGGATTTCCCTCGCCTCCCGACCGGCAAGCTCTACAAGACGGCGCTGCGCGAGCGCTACTGGAAAGGCCACAAGAGCCGGATCTTGTGAACCCCCTTATACCACTCGACCGAAAGTCCCGTTTGGCCCAATGCTGGAGCAGAGGGAAGAGGAGCGTCTGCGGAGGCTATAGGGTCTCGGTCACCTTCGTCAGGTGGGGTGGTTGATCCGGGTTCCGGCCCCGCCGGCGCGCGGTCGCCTCCGCGACCCGGTAGAATGCGTGCAGGGCGGCGATTGGGGTGAGGAACGGATGCCCAGCGTCCGGCGCTAGGATCGTCGGCCAGCGCAAATGGCGCTCCGTGTCGACCATGACCGGCGAGGCGCCGAACGAGGAAAGCCTCAAGACCGTCTCGAAGAAGGCCGTCCTCGCCGCATCATGAGGCGCAAAGCAAAGAAGCGGGAACCGCCGGGAAATCACTCCCGCAGGACCGTGCAGCACCTCCGCCGACGAGAACGCTTCGGCGTGAATCGCCGAAGTTTCCTTGAGTTTCAGCGCCGCCTCGGCGGCGGCGGCAAGCGTCGGGCCTCGTCCAATGACGAAGAGCGAGGACGCGCGCGCCAACTCGGCGACGGCAGCCTCTGGCGCTGGCCGGCTGTCGGCCTCGAAGATCGAGGGTAGGCGGTGGAGCGCCGAGGCGAGTTCTACGTCCTCGGCCCATGCCGCGACGAGCGCCACGCCGGCGACGAGAGAGGCGATCATCGACTTTGTCGCAGCGACCGAACGCTCCTCTCCGGCCTGAAGCGGGAGCAGCGCGTCGGCCTCGTTCGCCAAGGGCGATTCCCTGTCGTTCACGAGCGCAATGGCCAACGCGCCCGCTTCCTTGGCGGCGCGCTGCATGGCGACGATGTCCGGGCTCCGGCCGGACTGAGATATTGCGATCGCCGCCGCGTCGCCGAGTCGCAGCGGCGCATGGTAGAGCGACGCGATGGACGGGCCCAGCGAAGCACAAGCCAGTCCGATTTTGAGTTCGACGAGGTGCTTGAGGAAGAGCGCCGCGTGGTCCGAACTGCCGCGCGCGATTGTGACCACGAACGGAGGCGGGGCGGCCCGCAAACGCTTCGCAAGTTCCGTAACGGTGGCTGCGTTCGTCGATAGTTGGCGGCGGACGGACGCGCCGGTCTCGGCGATCTCGCGGGCCATGAAGGTTTCGCTCACGCGCGCCGTCCTTTCTAACCTCTTGAAGTTAGCTGCTGCGGCCGTTGGCGCAACTTTAACTCAATCCCCAAAATCAGCAGTTTGTGACGGGTCCTTAGCATTGCGCGACGCCTCGGCTTCGCCATAATTTGACCAGGACCGCGGCCGTGGGGCCGGAACCGCGCGCTCGCGTCGGCGACGTTCTCGCCGGGTTCGCGGGGAATAGTAGAGGGACACATGCGCCGAACGCTCATCCTGGCCGCGACAGCGGCGGCTCTGCTTGTCAGCGCAGGAACAGCGCCTTCGTGGGCGAATGCGCTGGACTCTCAGTTGCAGCCGGTCGCCTCGCCGATACCGCGTGAGGTGGTCTGGTTTTCGGGGCGCCAGGCCCCCGGAACGATCATCATTCGGACAAGCGAGCGGCGGCTCTACTTCGTGCTGACCGACCATCAGGCGCTGGTGTACGGGGTCGGCGTCGGAAGGCCAGGCTTCACTTGGGCGGGAAGCACCAGGATCGCGTACAAGCGCGAGTGGCCGGACTGGACGCCGCCGGCGCAAATGCTCAGGCGCCGGCCGGATCTTCCGCGTCACATGGTGGGCGGCGTCGACAACCCGCTCGGCGCGCGCGCGATGTACCTCGCCGGCACGCTCTATCGCATTCACGGCTCGAACGAGCCGGACACGATCGGGCACGCGGTGTCGTCCGGATGTATTCGGATGACCAACGACGACGTCATCGACCTCTACGGCCGCACAAGGGTCGGGGCGCGGGTCATCGTCACCCGCTGAAAGAGATTGGTCCAACGGCGGCGTCAGGCCTTTGATTCGGCGGCGCCGCCGATGTATCATCCGGGGATGAACGCCCAGACCCCCACGCCGCCGCTGATTGACCCCTTCGGCAGGCAAATCGCCTACGTCCGTGTGTCGGTGACCGACCGCTGCGACTTCCGCTGCGTTTACTGCATGTCGGAGGACATGAATTTCCTGCCCAAGCGGGACGTTCTTTCGCTCGAGGAGCTCGTAAGGCTGTGCTCCGCGTTTGTCGCGCTGGGTGTGAGGAAAATTCGCGTGACGGGCGGAGAGCCGTTGGTCAGGCGCAACGTCATGTCTTTGTTCCACGGCCTCGGACGGCATTTGGCGAGCGGGGCGCTCGAAGAAGTGACGTTGACGACCAACGGGTCGCAACTTGCCCGATTCGCGAACGAGCTCGTTGACTGTGGCGTGAAGCGGATCAACGTCTCGCTCGACACGCTGGACCCTGACAAGTTCCGGATGGTCACGCGGTGGGGCGACATCGGCGCCGTGCTCAACGGCGTCGACGCCGCGGCGGCGGCCAGGCTCAAGATCAAGATCAATACGGTGGCCCTCAAGGGCTTTAACGACGACGAGGCGCGCCGCCTGGTTGATTGGGCGCATGGGCGAGGCTTCGACATCACCTTCATCGAGGTCATGCCGCTCGGCGCGATGGAGCATGACCGCGCGGACCAATTCATGCCGCTCACCGAATTGCGCGTCAACCTCGAGCGGCGCTTGACCTTGACGCCGTCGGACTATTTCACGGGCGGTCCCGCCCGCTATTTCGACGTCAAGGAGACGGGCGGGAGGATCGGGTTCATCACCCCGCTCACCCACAATTTCTGCGAGAGCTGCAACCGGGTCCGCGTCACCTGCACCGGCACGCTTTACATGTGCCTCGGCCAGGAGGACGCGGCCGACCTCCGCGCGCCTTTGCGGCGTTCCGAATCGGACGAGCCGCTGATCGAGGCCATCCGCGCGGCGATCGCGCGCAAGCCGAAGGGCCACGACTTCGTCATCGCAAGAGCTGCCCCTCCGGCGGTCCAGCGCCATATGAGCGCAACCGGCGGGTGAAGGATTTTCCGCCGCTCCCGCTGGCCGGACCGCTTTTTGCGCTCTATATCAGCGGCGGTGAACGGGCGGGACCTTGACTCTCCGCTCCGGAAAGGACCAGCGCCATGGGAAATGCTCGCGAACGTATCGAGAAAGTGATTTCGGAACACCCGGTCGTCCTCTTCATGAAGGGAACGCCGCAGTTCCCGCAATGCGGGTTCTCCGGCCAGGTTGTCCAGATCCTCGACTACCTCGGCGCGCCGATCCATGGCGTGAACGTCCTCGAAGACGACGAGATTCGGCGGGGCGTCAAGGAATTCGCCAACTGGCCGACGATTCCCCAGCTCTACGTCAAGGGTGAGTTCGTCGGCGGGTGCGACATAACGCGCGAGATGTTCCAGTCGGGGGAGCTGGCGGCGATATTGGCCGAGGCCGGAGTCCCTCTGAAGACCCAGGTCAAGGCGTAGGCGTTCGCGAAAACTGCCGAACCTTCTCCGCAGGAAAACAAAGCCTTACCATTGATGAAGCGATCGCCGGGCCGCCCGCTCCGGGCGGAACCTTGACGGTCGCACGTCCCATTATGGGATAGCCCCGGCTGTGGGGAAGCCTACTAATCCTTTCTGCTTGATTGAAAAGTAAGCAGGACAGGGGTACGCTGACATGTTACGCGGCGCCGCAGCCGAGTTTTTGGTCTCGGAAGCTTTCCATGTTTCGAAGCTACTCCTACCAGTTCTACGAAATGGCGCATGTGGCCCTCGCGCCTGCCCGCGCGGTCTCGGACGCCGCCCATTTCGTATTTCGAAACCCGTGGAATCCGCTTTCGAACACCGCCCTCGGCAAGAACATTTCGGCGGGCGCCGAGCTCTTCGAGCGCATGACGCGGCGATACGGAAAGCCGACTTTCGGCCTCGACGAAATCATGGTCGACGGCGTCGCCTATCCGGTCCTCGAGGACATCGTCTGGAGCCGGCCGTTCTGCAATCTCCTGCGATTCGTCCGCCCGGATCTTCCGGGCGCTGAGGCGCAGCCGAAGCTGCTCATCGTTGCACCGATGTCGGGCCACTACGCCACGCTGCTGCGCGGAACGGTCGAGGCCTTTCTGCCCCACTGCGACGTCTACATCACCGATTGGGCGGACGCGCGAATAGTGCCTTTCGCCGTCGGGACCTTCGATCTCGACGACTACATCGATTACCTGCGCGGCATCCTCCACCACCTTGGGCCGGGGGTGCATACGCTCGGCGTCTGCCAACCGTCGGTGCCGCTCCTCGCGACGGTGTCGCTGATGGAGGCTGACGGCGATCCGAACGCGCCCGCCAGCATGACGCTGATGGGCGGCCCTGTCGACACACGCCGCAGCCCGACAGAAGTGAACAAGCTCGCCGAGCGGCGCGGCGTCGAATGGTTCCGGCGTCACTGCCTGCACGTAGTGCCGTTCCCCTATCCGGGCTTCGGGAGGGAGGTGTATCCCGGCTTCCTGCAGCTCTCCGGCTTCATGGCGATGAACATGGACCGTCACCTGAGCGCCCACCTCGAGATGTTCAATCATCTCGTGAAGGGCGACGGCGACTCAGCCGAGAAGCACCGCGAGTTCTACGACGAATATCTCGCGGTGATGGACCTCGACGCCGCCTACTACATGCAGACGATCGAAACCGTGTTCGTGCGCCATGCCCTGCCGAAAGGACAGATGACCCACCGCGGAGAGCCCGTCGATCCGAAGGCGATCCGCAACTGCGGCCTCCTCGCCATCGAGGGCGAGCGGGACGACATCTCCGGCGTCGGGCAGACGCAGGCGGCAATCGAACTCTGCGCCAACATCCCCGAGGCCAAGAAGCACTACCATCTGCAACTCGGGGTCGGGCACTACGGCGTGTTCAACGGCTCGCGTTTCCGGCACGAGATCGCACCCACAATGCGCGCGTTCTGGTCGACGATCGACGAGATGGCCAAGCCAAAGCCGAGCGTGATCGTCGTCAAGCCCGCTCGTTCGGCTAAAGTCAACGCCGTAACGAAGCTCAACGACG
>DATJXI010000213.1:0-7286 GCA_035500275.1 Roseiarcus sp.
CGGAATAGAAGGTGAAGGCGCTCGGCCCGTCGCCGGCATGCAGTTCGCGCCAGCCGACATGGCCGGGGGCGTCTGAATCCAGCCCGGGCGCGCCGTCGCCGTTCCCGCGGAAGAGCAGGAAGCCGGCGCCGTGCGGATCGGCGGCGACCGCAAAGGTCCCCACGTTCGGGATCTCGGTCGGCGGGCGGTGGATGGCGCCGCCCGCCGCCTTCACGTTGTCGGCGTAGGCTTTCACGTCGTCGACGGCGATATAGCCCATCCAGGCGGGACGCGCGCCCGTGGCGTGCTCGGGGATCGGCATGAGGCCGCCCACCATGGCCGCCCCCATTTGCAGAAGCGTGTAGCGCTGGTCGTTCATGGTGTTCGGCGCGAGCGTCCAGCCGACGACTTTTGAGTAGAACGCTTCCGCGCCGGGCAAGTCGTTCGACATCTGGTCATACCAGACGAACGTGCCGACGAGATTCGTTGCATCGGTCATGGCTTTTCCTCCACTATTCGGCCGCGAAGGCCTGCTGCAATTTCGCGATGTCGAGTTTCTTCATGGGCAGCACGGCGCGCATCACGCGCTCGATCGCTTCCGCATCCCCGCTCTGCATGGCCTTGGGAACGAGGCTCGGCACGATCTGCCAGGAGACGCCGAACTTGTCGGCAAGCCAGCCGCATTGCCCGGGCTTGCCGCCGTCGCTTAACGCTTCCCAGAGACGGTCCACCTCGGCCTGCGTCGCGCAATCGATTATGAGTGAGATCGCCGGCGTGAACTGGAAATGCGCGCCGCCGTTGAGCGCGAGGAAGCGCTGGCCCTCGATCTCGAAGGCGATGGTCATGACCGCGCCCTTGGGGCCGGGACCGGCGTCGCCGTAGCGCGTCGTCGAGACGACGCGGCCGTCTTTGAAGATCGCGAGATAGTGGGCGACCGCCTCCTCGGCGTTGAAGTCGAACCAGAGGCAGGGCGTGATTTTCTGTTCGCTCATGGACCTCTCGCTCCCTTGGCGGGGTTGCCGAGCAGCGTTTCGAAATAGCGTCTCAGATGATCGACGCAGTCGGCGGCGACCTTCGGCCCGCGCTTGGCCTTGGCGAGGATGAAGGCGCCCTGCAGCACGGCTTGGGAGAACAGCGCCGCGCTCGAAGGCGTCCAGTCGGCCTTGGGCGCGTAGCGCGCTTTCGCCTCGGCGATGTCGGCGGCGAAACGCGCGGCGTGCTCGCTGATATGGCGGTCGCACGCCGCACGGATGGCGGGATGCGTGTCGTAGGCCTCCTGCACCATCGTGCCGAGAAGGCAGGTGAACTCCGGCAGTCCTCCTTCAAGAATCGCCTTGCGCAGGTCAAGATAGCCGAACACCCGATCGCGCGGGTCGGGAAGCGACGCGTACGGCGCCTCGAACAGGCCCTCGGCGCGCTTGCCGAAATGGGCGGCGGCGGCGATCGCGCAGCTCTCCTTCGAGTCGAAGTGATGGAAGAACGCGCCTTTCGTCAGCCCGGCCTCGGCGCAGATGTCCTCGACCCGCGCGGCCGAATAGCCTTTTGCGCGGATGACGTGGACGGCGGCGTCGAGGAGCTTTTCCGCCGACGCCTGGGCGGCGGCGGCTTTGGCGGAGATGGAGGCCGACGGCGCAGTCGTCATCGACGATACATACCGACTGGTTGGTATTACGTCAAGCCAAACTCAAAACGCTTTCGCGATGACGGCGTCACGCCGCGCCGCCGTCCCCGAACGTGATCGGTGAATTGGCCGCGGCCACCTGCCCTCAAGCGCGATCAACGATCGAGATCGAGGTGTGCTCCGTGGGTGTCATAGATCCGTCGAGTCTGGCGCAACATCGTCGAGCGGCCAGGCGGCCCGATGACTTTCCGCTTCGTTCATCAGCCGATGATGGCCGCCGACGCGCGCCTCGCGCGCACGCCCTATCTGTTCGCGATCCTTTTCGGCGCCGGCGGGCGCTGTCGTCTGTGGGAAGGAATCGTTTCGAAGACGAACGCCTTCCTCGACAAGATTCCCAACGCTCATTAGCGAGAGCCAAAGACCTGTCGAGAGAGAGGCGATGCTCGGCGTTTGCTACTATCCCGAACACTGGCCCGAGGACTGGTGGGAAAAGGACGCGCGGCGCATGCGCGGCCTCGGCATAAGTCATGTCCGCATCGGCGAGTTCGCCTGGGCGCGCTACGAGCCGAAGCGCGGCGACTTTCGGTGGGGCTGGCTCGACCGCGCCATCGATACGCTCGGCGGCGCCGGCCTGAAGATCGTGCTCGGCACGCCGACCGCGACGCCGCCGAAATGGCTGATGGACGAATTTTTGGAGATCGCGCCCGTCGACGAGCAGGGCGGGCGGCGCGGCTTCGGCTCGCGCCGGCACTATACGTTTTCGTCGGAGGCCTACCGGCGCGAGGCCGCCCGCATCGTCGAAATGCTGGCCGAGCGCTACGGCCGCCATGAGGCGCTCCTCGGCTGGCAGACCGACAACGAATACGGCTGCCACAACACGGTGAAGTCGTGGGGCGACCAGGATCTGAAAGCCTTTCGCGAATGGCTGCGGCGCAATTATCAGTCGCCCGAGCAACTCAACGCGGCCTGGGGGTCGGCGTTCTGGTCGATGGACGTGCAGAGCTTCGACGAAGTTGAGGCGCCCAACCTCGCCGTCACGGAAGCCAACCCGGCGGCGCGGCTCGACTTCTGGCGGTTCTCATCGGATCAGGTCGCCGCATTCAACCGCATGCAGTGCGAGATCATCCGGCGGCGCTCGCCGGGTCGTTGGATCACGCACAACTTCATGGGCGCCTTCAACGACTTCGACCATTGGCGGCTCGCCGCCGACCTCGACTTCGCGTCGTGGGATTCCTACCCGCTTGGCCTCGTCGAAACGTTCCCACTCGCGGAGGCCGAGCGCAATCGGTGGCGGGAGACGTCGCATCCCGACCTGGCGGCGTTTCATCACGATCTCTATCGCGGAATCGGCCGCGGCCGTTTCTGGGTGATGGAGCAGCAGCCGGGCCCGGTGAACTGGGCGCCGTGGAACCCCGCGCCGGCGCCCGGCATGGTCGGCCTATGGACGATGGAGGCGCATGCGCATGGGGCCGAAGTCGTCAGCTACTTCCGCTGGCGGCAGGCGCCGTTCGCGCAGGAGCAGATGCACGCCGGGCTCAACCTGCCGAACGCGCACGAATTGTCGCCGGGCGGCCATGAGGCCGCCGCGGCGGCGCTCGGCCTCGCCCTCCTCGGAGACCTGCCGCCGACTGTGGATGCGGATGTCGCAATCGTCTACGACTATGAGGCGCATTGGGTGACGGCGATTGAGCCGCAGGGCGCCGACTTCCGCTATCCGGAGCTGGTCTTCCGCTGGTACGAGGCGGTCCGGCGGCTCGGCCTCGATGTCGATTTCGTCGCGCCCGGCGCCCCGCTCGACGCCTATCGCCTTGTGCTCGCGCCTTGCTTGCCGATCGTCTCGGACGAGGCGGAGACGGCTTTCGCCGCGGCGAAGGGAGTAGTGGCGTTCGGTCCACGCTCGGGTTCGAAAACGAAGCGGTTCTCGATTGCCGAGGGGTTGCCGCCGGGGTCGCTGCGGCGCTTCCTGCCGCTTCGCGTGATCGAAGTCTCCTCGCTGCGGCCGGGGGCCAAGACACCCGTCGCCGGCGCCGTCACGGGTTACGCAGAACGCTGGACAGAGCGCGTCGAGACGAGCGCGGAACCGATCGCCCTATTCTCGGATGGCGCGCCGGCGCTGATCGCGCAGGACAACTACGTCTATGTCGCTTTCTGGCCGGACGAGAGCGCGCTGGCCATGCTAATGGCGACGCTCTGCCAAAAGGCCGGCCTCTCGACGATCGCGGCGCCGCCGGAGGTGCGGTTGCGCCGCCGCGGGGAGCTCACCTTCGCGTTCAATTACGGCGACGCCCGTTGGCGCGCTCCGTTCGGCGGCGACCCCTTGCTCGGCGAGCCCGCGGTTAGAGGGCGGGGTTTTGCCGTCTGGCGAAGCGAAAGCGTCTAAACGGACGGTTCGAGCTTGATCGCCGCGCCGTGCATCAGCTCGCTTGCTATGCGACCCGAAGATTGATCCGCTCGCCCCCAAGGTCGCCCGGTCGTCGCTCCAGTCGAACTGGAACGCTTCGCCGGGGTGAAAAATCCGACAGCTTGTCGGCAAAGGCGCCGAGCTTGCTCGGCCGATCAGGAACATGAACTCCGGCTCCACCGACGGCGCCGCGACCGGATTTGATTCCCTGGAGACCGGCCCTCTCGAGTCAGTGTCTAGCTGTTTGGCGTTCGCTCGAGCCGCATCGCCGCGCCGTCATGCTCACGCGTCAGCCGGCCCCGGCCGACGTCGTCCGGCGAGAGAACCGACTCTTTCAGCAGGATCGAATAGGGATGCTGCGGGTGCGTCAGGACCTCGCGCGCCGGTCCGGTCTCGACGACCTTGCCCTTCTGCATGATGATCACGCGATCGCTGATGTAGTAGGCGGTGGCGAGGTCGTGTGTGATGTAGAGGATCGACACCTGCAATTCGTCGCGGAGCCGCTGGAAGAGATTGACGATCGCCATGCGGAGCGAAGCGTCGACCATCGAAACCGGCTCGTCGGCGACGATCAGCGCCGGCGAAGAGATGAGCGCCCGCGCGATGGCCGTGCGCTGCAATTGGCCGCCGGACAATTCGTGGGGGAAGCGGCCCCTCACCTCGGCAAGCGAAAGTCCGACCTTGTGCAGCGCGGCGTCGACCACCTCGTCGCGCGCCTTCTGCGGCCGGGCGCCGGCCAGACGGCCGGCGCTGGCATAGAGATAGCGGTCGACCCGCTTCAGAGGATTGAACGCTTCGTATGGATTCTGCAGGATCGGCTGGATCTGGCGGATGAAATCGAGCCGGCGCTTGCGGCCGCGCACCTGGTGAAGATCCTCGCCGCAAAAGCGGATCGCGCCGGTGGTCGGCGCAAGCGTGTTCAAGATCATCCGCGCCAGCGTGGTCTTGCCGCTGCCCGATTCGCCGATGATCGCGAGGATCTCTGGGCGCCCCGCCTGGACCGTGAAACTCACATCGTCGACGGCTCTAAAATGGCTGCAGCCGAACAGTCCGCCGATGGCGAAGCTCTTGGTGACGCGCTCGACCTCGAGAAGATGGCCGCTCACTGAACCAAACCCGCAGGTTCTGCGCTTTTGGTCGCGCCACCCGCGCGGTCGTCCGTCGCGCTCGGCTTCACAAGGGGGCTCGCGGCGTAGCAGGCGACGCGATGCCCCGGGGCGAGCGTGGTGAGCGCCGGCGACGCCTCGCGGCAGAGGTCCATCGCCAGCGGGCAACGGGGATGAAAGCGGCAGCCGGCGGGCGGATCGGCAAGATTGGGAGGCGCGCCGGCGAGCGACTCCTTGCGCGACCGCTCGCCGATCCTTGGGAGGCTCGCCACGAGATGCGCTGTATAGGGGTGCATCGGTTGCGTGAAGATCTCGACCGTCGGGGCCTCCTCGACAAGCCTGCCCGCATACATGATGCCCAGCCGGTCGGCGATATTGGCGTGCACCGTCATGTCGTGGGTGACGAACAGCATCGACGAGCCGATCTCTTGCTGCGCCTCGCGGATCATCGCGAGCACATCCTTTTGCACGATGACGTCGAGCGCCGTCGTCGGTTCGTCGGCGATGATGAAATCGGGATGGCAGATGGTTGCAAGCGCTATCGTGACGCGCTGCTTCATGCCGCCGGAGAGCTCGTGCGGATAGGCGTCGAGTACATTGGCGGCAAGATGGAGCCGCTGCAGATGCTGCTCGACCGCGGCAAAAAACGCGCGCCGGTTCAATCCCATGTGGCGGTAGGCGAAATCGATGAAAGACTGGCGCACCCGGCGCACCGGGTTCAGGACGTTCATCGAGCCCTGAGTGATATAGGAGAGGCGCCTCCAGCGTATCGCGGACAATTCCGCCGGGCTGAGGGCATAGATGTCACGATCGAGGAAGCCGTAGCGGACCGAGCCGCCGATCACGGTGAGGGGCGGGCGGACCGCGGCGGCGATCGTCTTCAGGAACGTCGTCTTGCCGCAGCTCGATTCGCCGGCGAGTCCATAGATTTCGTTGGGGCGAACGACAAGCGAGATGTCATCGACGGCGCGCACCTCGCGCTCGACCCCGAAGTAATGCATCAGATAATAGGCGCGCAGGCTGTCGACCGACAGCGCCGGCGCCCCTTCCGGCGCCGGGCGCGGCGGCGCAGCGGCCGATCCGTTGTCCAGGCCGGACTGCCGCATCAGGGCGCGCCTCCCATTCGGCTGAGGCGGCTGCGCGGATCGATATACTCGTTCATCGACACCGACAGGAGATAGAGCCCGATGAACGTCATGATCACCAAGCCCACCGGAAACGCGATCCACCACCACACGCCGGCGACCAGCGCGGTGTGCTGGTTGGCCCAATAGATCATCGTCCCGATCGTCGGGGTTTCGATGTTGGTGAAACCGATCACCGAAAGCGTCACCTCGAGACCGATCGACCAATTGATGTTGTTCATGGTCGTCGCAAAGACGATCGGCAGCACATAGGGCAGGTGCTCTTCGACCAGGATCTGCCGGGTGCTCATCCCCGAGAAGAGGCTTTGGGTGGTGAATTCGCGGGTTCGCAGACTCAGCGCCACAGAACGGATAAGGCGCGCGTCATAGGGCCAGCCGAGAGAGGCCATGGCGACCGCCAGCAGCACCCAGGACATATGGTCCTTGAAGACGAAATAGACGAGAACGAGGATCGGGAACGGCGGGAAGACGACAAAGGTGTCGTTGATCGACATGAGGATGCCGTCGACGACCCCGCCGACGTAGCCGGAGGTCAGTCCAACGAGCAGCGCGATGAGGCGGCTCAGGAGCGCGACCGTTATGCCGAAGAGCAGGCTGTTGCGGATGGCGAAAGTGAGCTCCCAGAAGACGTCCTGACCGCGCGAATTGGTGCCGAAGGGGTGTCCCCACGATGGCGGCAGGTCGAAGGGCACGACATATTGCAGCTGGGACGGGTAGGGCGAGAAGAACGAGGCCAGCGACATGGCGACGACGAGCAGAATCAGGATCGCGCCAAAAACGAACTCGCGATTGTAGCGGAGGAGGTCCCTGAGGATGCCGAGCATGGCTCAGGCCGTCCTCACGCGCGGATCGAGAAGCGGCAAAACGAGGTCGATAACCAGCGCTGCGAAAGCCACCGCGATGATTGACATCGAGGCGATGCCGATCACCAGGCTGTAGTCGCCGGCATAGACGGCGCGAATGAGCAGGTTGCCGAGGCCGGGGTAGCCGAAGACGACTTCGGTGATCACCGCGCCGTTGAAGATGAGCCCGAG
>DATJXI010000214.1:0-5700 GCA_035500275.1 Roseiarcus sp.
GGGGGCCCGCCGATGACTCTGATGATGGCGAGCGTAGCCGACGCGGCCGAAGCCGAGCTGGCTCTGAACGGCGGCGCGGACATCATCGACTTCACCGACCCCCGGTTGGGCAAGCTGGGTCTGTCGCCGATCGAGACGATCGAAGCGGGCGCGGGCGTGGTTCAAGGCCAGAGGCCGATCAGCGCCGCGATCGGTCCGCCGCCTTACGAACCGCACATCTTCGAGGCGCGCGCGCTTGCCCTGGCCGAGGCCGGCGTCGGAGCGATCCGTCTGGCCGCGGACGCGGCCATGCTTGGCGCGCTTGCGCCGTCTTTGCGTAAGGTTGCGCCTCGGGTCGACCTCTATGGCTCCCTGCTTCCGCCGGAGGAGTCGGACTTCGGCCTCGTCCCGCGCCTCGCCGAAATCGGGTTCAAGGCGCTGTTTCTGGTCGGCGCCGAGGCGCCCGGCGACCGCATCTTCGACCGTTATGGCGCGCCGCGGCTCGACGCGTTTTGCGTGCTCTGCCGAAGGCGCGGCATCGAGCCGGCATTCGCCGGCGCGCTGCAGGCCCCCGACGTGCCGCGCCTTCTCCTCCTCGGCCCGTGGGCGCTGAGCTTTCGCGGCGTCCTCTGCGGGCGCGGCCGGCGCGAAGCGCCGCTCGACCCGTATCGGGTCGCGCTCATCCGCGACCTCATCCCGCGCGACAGGGCGCCGCCGCCCTGGGCGCCGTGGATGAGGGGCGAGGAGCAAAGCCGCGAGACGCCGTCGCCCGGGCCCTCTCCCCGCAGTCTCCGGGTCAAGCCCGGGGAGGGAGAAGGAGTTCGTGCACGAGGCGATTCGACGGAAGCGCAAGAGGTTCTGCTAGGCGCCGAATCGAATGCGTCGAGCGACGCCGTCTTCGTGCGCGACTTCGTGATCGCCGCCGACGTTGGCGCTTACACGCACGAGCATGGGCCCGCGCAGCGTGTCAGGTTCAATGTCGAGGCCCGCGTGCGCCGCGAGGCGAGAGCCGACGATATGCGCGCCGTTTTCTCCTACGACGTGATCCTCGACGCGATCCGCCTCGTCGTCGGCCGCCGCCATGTCGATTTCCTGGAAACGCTCGCTGAAGAGGTGGCCGACATGGTGCTTGACCAGCCGCTTGTCGCGGCCGTGAAGGTCAGGGTCGAGAAGCTCGACCTCATGGACGGCGCGGTCGGCGTCGAGATCCGCCGGAGCGCTGAGCGCGGGTGACGGGCAAGCTCGTCCTTCGAGAGGCGACGCTTCGCATCGCTCCTCGGGATGAGGGTAAGCGTAAACGAAGGCGCGTCTCGAAGGACGATCGCTGCGGCGCGCCACATCCCCGCTACGGCGCCTGCTTCGTCCACGTAAAGTCGTCAGCGCGGCCCGGCTGCGGCGGCGGCGCTTCGCCCAAGCGAAGGATGTGCGCCTGCTCGTCCGAAAGCGCCGCTTGCCCTGAGCGCGCGTCGAGAAGCGCGCCATGAGCCGACGTCGGCAGCGCCGTCAGCGACAGGATCGGTCCGGCGAGCGGTCGCGGCGGCGTCTTCGCGCCCGGCGAGGCCGATTGCATAAGGCCCATCTCGCGCCGGATCTCCTCGTTGATATCGTCCGCCTCCTGCTCGATGTCGGGCGGCAGGCTCACCAATTCGCCCTGCGGTTTGATCTTGTCGGACGAGAAACGCTTGATCTCCGTTTCGAGGAAACTTGCCAATTTGCGCTGGCCCGCCTTGGTGAAATAGATGCCGTTGGGGTCCGACCTGAGCTTGGCTTTCTGCCCCTCCACGTCGGGGCCGAAGGCGGAATATTGGCCGTTCTCGTCAGCAAAGGCGTCCCAGATGTCGACGTATTTTCCGCCTGCCTTCTCCACGTTGTCGCGGATGATCTCGTTCAGGGCGACGATCTGGGCGTTGAACTTCTCGTCGCGCATCGGCGGCAGGCTGACCCAGAGCACCGGAATGTGGGCGTCGCGGAACGGCGCGACGAGGTTCTGGACCCGCTGCGCATAGGTCGTCTTCCATTTGTCGCTCAGCACGTCCAGCGTCTCGCCGCCCGTATTCAAGGGCTGCAGGTCGTTGAGCCCGAGCATGACGACCGCAACGTCCATCTGTGGCTTGGACGCAAGATGGTCGCGCGCCGCCTTCGGCCAGTCGTAATAGTCGTCGCGGGTGAGGCCCGAAGAGTCGCGCGCGAGGTTGGTGATCGCGAACGCGGGCTTGTCGGCATACGCGTCGGTGAGCCCTCGCGCCGCGAGGATGCCAAGGGTGTCGCCAATGACGGTGATAAAGACGCTCGGCTTGACTTTCTGGCCCTGCGCCGCAGGCGTGCGGGCGGAGGAGGTCGAAACGAAATCCTGCCCGCGTTTGCGGGGCTTATGCGCCCGCGCGCGGAGCGGCGCGTTCTGTTTCGGCGACGCGGCCTGCGGCTTAGGGGTCAGGCCGAACAAGGACTGGAAGAAATTGGGAAAGCCGCCCGTCTGGGCGCGCGTCGCCGGCGCGGCCAAGACGAGGCAGGCGAGCGCCGCGACGGCCAGGAGGAGCGAAATTGTGCCTCTTCCCATCTACTTGCGCCTTGTGTCGGTTAACGCGGGCCACGCTCCTTTCTCGTCCGACACGCGCTTGAGCAGCGCCAAAGTCGGGTATCCATCCGGAATCATGCCGTTCCGCTCCTGATAGGCTCGGACAGCCGAGCGCATCGAATCCCCCACCATGCCGTCGATGTCCCCGACATCATAACCCATTCGCTTCAATTTGCCTTGCAGCTTGCGGACCTGGGCCACGCTCAGGACGAGGTCCTTCCTCGGCCAAGTTGTGATGACCCGCTTGCCGCCGACGATGGCGTCGCCGAGGAGGGCCACGGACAGCGCGTACGCCGTCGACGGATTGTAGCTCTTTATGACGTCGAAATTGTCGGTGACGAGGAAGACCGGCCCCTTGAGCCCGGCCGGGATGAGGAGGCGCCCCTCGCCCTTCTCAGCCAAGGGCGCGCCGTCGGCCCGCTTGACGCCGCGCGCGGCAAGATCCTTGAACGGCGCGTTTCGCGACGAGTCGGCGTCGGCAAGCGCGAAATTGGCGGGCAGCTTCACCTCCATGCCCCATGGGAGCCCTGCCTTCCAGCCGTGGCCAGAGAGATAGTTGGCGGTCGAGCCGATGGCGTCGGCCTCGCTCGCCCAGATGTCGCGCCGCCCCTTGCCCTCGAAATCCACCGCGAAGACGAGATAGTTCGAGGGCATGAACTGCGTCTGCCCGATGGCGCCCGCCCAGGAGCCCTTCATCTTGTTCGGGGCGACTTCGCCCCGCTCCAGAATGACGAGCGCGCAGATGAGCTCGTTCGTAAAATAATCCGCCCGGAAGCCGGAATAGGCGAGGCTCGCGAGCGCGGAGACGACGCTGGTTGAGCCGTTGAAGCGCCCGAAGTCCGTCTCGACGCCCCAAATGCCCATGATGGCGCTTTTGTCGACACCGTAGTCCCTTTCGGCCTTGGCCAGCCACCGGCTCGCCTCTTGAGCCTTCTCGCGGCCGCGATTGATGCGGCCCTCGGACGCCGCGCTCTCGATATATTGCCAGATCGGCCGCACGAATTCGGGCTGAGCCGTCGCGATGGCGACGACGTCGCGGTCGTACGCTGCGCCGCTCGTGCCGGCCTCGAAGGTCGGGCGGGACACGTCGAACTCCGCCGCCTTGAGCCAGACCGAATCCAAGAATTCCCGGAAGGTCGGACGATGAACGGTGGGCGCGCGCTTTTTCTCGGCCGACGCGGCGGGGAAGACCATGAGCGCGATCAAGACCGCGAGGAGAACGAGACGCAAGGGCTTTTCGACGGGCTTCGCTTGAGGACGCCTCCGATATACCAATTCGCGTCCGAAACGTCCCCCGTATTCCCGCGCGAGAGAAAGGGCGGATGCCTAAGCGGCTGCGCGCGCGGGACCGATGCGCCCCACAAGCTGCATGAGCGCGAGGTGATAGGCCATCGCGGTCCGGTGCGACCGGTTATAGCGCGCGATCACGACGTCGAGCAGTTCGAACATGATCTCGCCGTCCACCTCGGCGAGGTGGTCGAGCGTCAAATGGCACGCTTCAAGCGCGCCGACGAGGCTCTCGCGCAGGGCCTCGAACCCGACCATGTCGCATTCGATGAGCGCCCGCCAGACGCGGGCGTGAATGCGGGCCAGGCGCCGCGCGAGGCCCTCCTCGCGCACGAACCGCCGATAGGCGGCGAGCAGCCGGTCGAAAATGATCGGCTCGGCCCATTGCTGCAGGCCTCGGAAGCCTTCGGACGGGTCTGTCGTCATGACGTCGTTCTGCTCGGTTGCAACTCAGTGTGACGCGCACTTCCGCCATTGAACGCCAGATGGGGCATCTTTGGTTAAGAGGAAGTAAACATACGTCCCGAGTTTCCACAAAGAATCGCCGATCCTGTAGAGAGCGGACTTGACGGAGCGAAAGCGCCGCCGCGACGCGAACAGACACAGCAGAAGGGCCGTCTGCGCCGCCAGATTGCGCGCCCGCTCCGGAAGGCTTCGCCTACCGGCTGGATGCGAATTCCTCGGGCCGGGTCCGGCGGGCGAGAGCGTCGAGCACCGCGTTGATCATGCCGCTCTCCTCCGGGCCGAAGAACGCGGCGGCGACGTCGACATATTCCTTTGCGACCACTCGCGCCGGGACGTCGCGGCGGCTGCGCAATTCGTAGTGGGCCGCGCGCAGGATCGCCCGCATGAGCGCCTCGATCCGCCTGAGCGGCCAGCCGCCGGCGAGCGTCTCATCGATCCCCCGGTCGATCGGGACCTGGTCGCGCAGCACGCCCGACACGATATCGCGGAAGAAGGCGAGCTCGGCCGGGTTGTAGGCGTCGCCCTCGATCTCCTGGCCGATCCAGTGCGCCTCGAACTCGGCCAGTATGTCGGTTAGCCCCTTTTCGGCGACCTCCATTTGATAGAGCGCCTGGGATGCGTTGAGGCGCGCGGCCGACCGCCTCTCTGCCCGGCTCATTGGCGGCTTGCCTGCCGCTTGAGAAGGGCGAGGCCGATCGCGGCGCGCGCCGCGTCGCCGCCCTTGTCGCCCTGCTCGGGGTCGGCGCGCTCGACGGCCTGGGCCATGGTGTCGACGGTCAGGACGCCGTTTCCCAGCGCAAGCCTGTGGTTCACCGACATGTCCATGAGCGCGCGCGCCGATTCGCCGGCCACAACCTCGAAGTGGAAGGTCTCGCCGCGGACCACGCAGCCGAGCGCGATGGCCCCGTCGTACGGGCGGCCGGCCGCCTCCGCCGCGTCGAGCGTGATCGCCATGCCGGCGGGAATTTCCAGCGCGCCAGCGACGCGGACAACATCGTAAGTCGCGCCCGCGGCTTTGAGCGCGCGCGCCGCGCCGTCAAACAAATCGGCGCCGATCTCTTCGTAATAGCGCGCCTCGACGATGAGGAAACGGCCGCCCTCGATGCGGGGCGCGGAGGAAGCGCTGGCGCGGCGCGGCTCGGCCATGGGAGGAAAGTTCCCGCGAAGCTGTTTTCGGAGACCCGCCCGTCCTTAAAGGCGGCCTGAGCCCGAGGCAAGGCGGGGTTCAAACGCCGTGATCGGCGGCGTCGCCTCGCGCCGCCCGGCGAGCGCGCCGACTCGATGTTCTTCATCGTCAAGGGCGAGGTCGAGATCGCGCTCGGCCGCAAGAGGGCGCGCATCGGCCCGGGGCACTTCTTTGGCGAGATTGCGCTCTTGCAACGCGCCCGGCGCTC
>DATJXI010000215.1:0-4900 GCA_035500275.1 Roseiarcus sp.
TGGAGCAGCCGCGAGCGTAGCGGCGCGAGGTCAGCGCGCGCCCCGATGACTCACCGGACGACGGCGGCGATGCGGCGTTGCTTCTGGGGGCCGATGGCTTCCGCAGCAGCGGCCGCCGCCTCAGGCTTTGACCTCGACGAAGGCGCGATCGAGCGGCCCCTTTTGGCGATGAGGTCGATTTCCCCTCCCGAGACGGCATAGCGGCGCTCGAGGATCGAATGGCCTTTCAGCCGCAGCACCAATGGCCGCAACGGTCTCGGCGCGCAGGCCGAAAAGACGGGCGCCGCGCCGCCGGGAAGCATCGTCGGGGCGGGCGGCCCCATCGGCGCGGATCAAATTCCATTGCAAGGCGCGGCGTCATTTCTCTTAAATGCGCTTCCTGCATCGGGCCGTTTGAGGCGATTGTCCAGCGGTTCGATTCTGACGCCTGGCCCCTGCTTGGATGGGTGACTGGAGGGCCGGATTCGACCCTGAGCGGACCCGGAGAAATTGCAGTTGACGTCCGCAATGCGCCCGTAAGCCGTCGTTGCTGTGCCATTCGCGAATAGCAGGCACGACGAAGCACCGATACTTGATCCGCGCTTTGGGGGACCGCGCCGCCGGCCATAGCCGCTCGCTGGGAGTCCTCAAACCCTTTTTATGACAAATCAGGCTGTCCCAGCCCTATTAACAACATAGCAGTATGGTATGATAAACGGAATGCTACTTGACGACCTCGGTTTCGTAACGGAAGCTCACTAAGGAGCCGAAACATTGGCGGTCGCTTGGCAAATCCTGAGGAGACGCGTCGTGGGTAGCTGTCGAAAATACGCTCTCTACGCAGCAGCCGCTACTGCCGTGACTCTCGCTGTTTCGGCAGCTTTCGCGCAGGAGAAGAAGCCCAACATCGTGTTCATCATGGGCGACGACATCGGCTGGATGCAGGTCGGCGCCTACCACCGTGGCCTGATGGTCGGCGAGACGCCGAACATCGACCGCATCGGCAACGAAGGCGCGATCTTCATGGACTATGTCGCCATGCAGAGCTGCACCTCCGGCCGCAATGCCTTCTTCACCGGCATGTATCCGCTGCGCACCGGCATGATCCCTCCGCAACTGCCCGGCAGCCCGTCTTATCTGCGGCCCGGCACGCCGGCGGTCGCCAAATTCCTTCATGACCTGGGCTACTCAACCGGCGAGTTCGGCAAGAACCATTTGGGCGACCACACCGCGGCGTTGCCGACCGCGCATGGCTTCGAGGAATATTGGGGCTATCTCTATCACCTCGACGCGATGCAGCAGGTGAGCTTCCCCGATATCAACAAATCGCCGACCGAACAGACGGTCGCGCCGCCTTGCAAGAACACGCCGGTTCCTGGACTCCCTGACGTTCCCGGCGCCGTCGACCCTGCGACCACGACCTGCATGACGCCGCCGCGCCCGGTCATCTGGTGCCATTCTTCCGACGGAACGGAGGCAAACCAGTCCTGCCAGGACCAAGGACCGCTGACGCTCAAACGGTCTGAAACGGTGGACGAAGAGATCTCGGCCAAGGTGATCGACTTCCTCGACCGCAACGACCCCAAGAAAACCAACAAGCCGTTCTTCGTCTGGTACAACCCCGCGCGCATGCACGTCACCACCATGCTGCCGCCGAAGTACCTCGACATGCTCGGCGAAAAGGGCGGCAAGGACTGGGGCATCAACGAAGCCGGCATGAAGCAGATGGACGACAACATCGGCTATGTCATCAAGAAGCTCGAGGATATGGGCCAGCTCGACAACACCATCCTCGTCTTCACCACCGACAACGGCGCGCAGCAGATCAGTTTCCCGGATGGCGGCGTCACGCCGTTCAAGGGGCAGAAAGGCGAGGCCTGGGAGGGCGGCTACCGCGTCCCGCTGGTCGTCCGCTGGCCCGGCCACATCAAGCCAGGCACGGTCCATAGCCAGCTCTTCGCCGCGCTCGACTGGCTGCCGACGCTCGTCGACATCGCCGGTGGACCGAAAGGCGACGACCTCAGGAAGCAGATCGAGGCCGGCGCCTATCCGGGCATTGTGAAGACAACGCTCGACGGTTTCGACCAGCGCGACTACCTGGAAGGCAAGTCGAAGACCTCGGCGCGCGATGTCTTTTTCTACTTCTCGGGCTCCACACCCTCCGCGGTGCGCTACAAGAACTGGAAGATGTACTACAATATGTCGCAGCCCGGCGCGGATGGCTGGCTCCTGCCGCTCATTCCGTTCCATTTCACCTTGGTCCAGAACATCAAGCGCGATCCGTTCGAGCAGGCTGTCGGCGAAAGCCAGAAGACGGCTCTTGGTCTGGGCGGCGCGCTCGCGGCCCCGAGCACCGCCTTCCTCTATGACTGGAACATGCTGCCGATCGGCCAGCTGCTGTGGCTGAAGGAACTCGAGTCGTACAAGGAGTTTCCGCCGATGCAGGCACCGGAGACCTGGAACCTCACTCAGGTCCTGGAGCAGGTTAAGAGCGCCGGCCACCCAAGCGACTGATCGGGCGCAAGGCGCGTAACGTGACGAAGCGGGCGGCTCGAAAGGGTCGCCCTTCTTCGCCGCAAACTATCCGCGCTGTTCGAACGACTGATTAGACCGCGACGATAGCGGACAAGACGAGTTGATCCATGTCTAACAATGATTCGCTTCCCGGGTTCGACCGCCGGACTCTCCTTGCCGCTTTGGCGGCGGCGCCGGCCGGCCTTGTCCTCCCGGTCTCCACGCCGGCTCAAGCGGCGGAGGGAAGCGACCCCTTGCCATCCTGGATCGACGGCCCGGCGAGGGATGCGATCCTCGCGTTCGTTCGCGCCACGACGGACTCGGGAAGCGCGCAGTTCGTCCCGCCGGAAGATCGCATTGCGACCTTCGACCAGGACGGCACGCTGTGGGTCGAGCACCCGATCTATACGCAGGTCGTCTACTGCTTCGACCGCGTGCCGGTCGTAGTCAAAGACAAGCCCAAGCTCGCCGACATCGAGCCCTTCAAGACAGTCCTCTCCGGCGATCGGGAGGCGATCGCGCGATTGCCGCTCGAGGACCTTATCAAGATCGCGGCCGCGACGCTCACCGGCATGGACGTCGACACATTTGGGCATGAGGTCGCAGAATGGCTCGCCAAGGCGCGCGATCCACGATGGAAGCGGCCATATACCGATCTCACCTACCTGCCGCAGATCGAGCTTCTCAGCTTCTTGCGCGCCAATGGCTTCAAAACCTACATCGTGACTGGCGGGGGACAGGATTTTGTCCGGGTCTATTCCGACCGTGTCTACCGCATCCCGCGCGAGCAGGTGATCGGAACGGCGGGAGCCGTCAGCTACGAATACGATGCGGAGGGCCAGCCGGAGCTGATCAAGGACCCGAAGCTTCTGCTCAACGACAACTACGCCGGCAAAGCCGAGGGCATCCATCTCATGATCGGCCGGAGGCCGTGTCTTGCATTCGGCAATTCGACCGGCGACCGTGAGATGCTTGAATATACGAAAGCGGGTGACGGCGCCCGGCTTTCGATGATCCTGTTGCACGACGACGGCGAGCGCGAATACGCCTACGGGCCGGCGCAAGGCCTGCCCGACACGCGGGTCGGGACGTTCACGCAGGGGCTGTACGACGAGGCGACGAAGGATGGCTGGATCGTCGTCAGCATGAAGAACGATTGGAAGAGGATTTTCGCGTTCGAGGGCTGAGCTGCCAGCGAGGGGATGGTCATGTCGGAACTTATCGTCACGCGCCGCTGGGCGATCGCGGGCCTCAGCGCCTTCGCCGCCTTTGAGATGAGCGGCTGCAACTCCTCGCAGACCCCCGCGCCCATCGGTACGGTCGCTCCGGCCGCGGTCTCCGGCGTGAGAATCGGATCGATTGAGGTCGATACCGCACCGCTCATCGCGCAGAGCGGTAACCCGACTGCGCAATGGGTCCAGAACGCCCTTCCTGGCGCGCTCGCCCAGGCCTTCGCAGCCCACATGGCGCCGGGCGATCCGAGCGGTGCGACGCTTTCCGTGCGGGTCAATTCGATCTATCTCGGTGGAGGCGGACCTGCCGATCCCGACAGGATGAGAGGCGTCGCGACGCTCAATGGGCGACAGGTGAGTGTGCGGGCCACCTCGACATACATTGCGAACCCGACGGATCAGGCGCTGCCGGAACAGGCTCTTCAGGGCCGGGTGAACGCGCTTTGTCAAGCCTTCGCTTATTGGCTGGCGAGGAAGATTCGTATCTGACGAGGCGGGATTTGGGAGAGCGTCGTCTGCGTCAGCAACGTACAGCGCAGCGCACGAAAGCTTGCATAGTTCGGAAAGGCCCGATGAAGGCTTGGAGCATGGCTGCCGTTCTCGCCTCGCTCTGCGCAGTCATGCCCGCCACCGCGAAAACCGAGGTTGAGTGCAGAGCCGGATACTCAGCCAACAAGAAAGCGGGCCAAGCAGTTGGGCCGAGTAAGGCGGACTACCTCAAAGCTTGTCTCGCGCGGGAGAAGAAGGCGCCGGCGGACCCTGATCACGCAAGCGGGACGCCAGACGCTGACACGGACCTCGCCAAAAAGACCGAGAACCCGATTGCCGATCTCATCAGCGTGCCGTTCAACAACTACGCCACCTTCAACTATCGCGGCAGAGGCACGTTCGATCTCCTCGAAATTCAACCGGTCATCCCCATTCACCTGACGCCGGACTGGAACCTCATTACCCGCACCGTCATCCCCGTCGTCTGGACCCCGGACCTGTCGCCTATTCCGACCGTGCCGTCAGGGACGGCGCCGACGGATTTCTCCGCCTTCCTGACCCCGAGCAAGGAAACGAACGGCTGGCTGTGGGGCGTCGGGCCGATCGTGCAGATCCCAACCATAAGCAACGCGGATCTCGGCTCGAACGTGTGGGGCGGCGGACCCACTGCGGTCATCGTTCACACG
>DATJXI010000216.1:0-9635 GCA_035500275.1 Roseiarcus sp.
GGCGCCTGCGTACAGGCGTGCCCGACGGGATCGCTTATTGAAAAGTCGGTTGTCGAGATGGGCATGCCGGATCGGACCGTCGTCACCACCTGCGCCTATTGCGGCGTCGGCTGCGCCTTCAAGGCGGAACTCAAGGGCGACGAAGTCGTCCGCATGGTCCCGTACAAGGCCGGCAAGGCCAATGAGGGGCATTCCTGCGTCAAAGGGCGTTTCGCCTACGGCTACGCCACTCATAAGGACCGCATCCTCAAGCCGATGATCCGCAAGCGCATTGAGGACTCATGGCGCGAGGTCTCCTGGGACGAGGCGCTCGCCTACGCCGCGAGCGAGTTCAAGCGCATCCGAGCCGAGTATGGGCGCGACGCGCTCGGCGCCATCTCCTCGTCACGCTGCACCAACGAGGAAGTTTTTCTCGTTCAGAAGCTCGTCCGGGCCGGCTTCGGCAACAACAATGTGGACACCTGCGCCCGCGTCTGCCACTCGCCGACCGGCTTCGGCCTTTCGCGCACCTTTGGAACCTCGGCCGGCACGCAGGACTTCAAGTCGGTCGACAAGGCCGACGTCATCGTCGTCATCGGCGCCAATCCGACCGACGCCCACCCGGTCTTCGCCTCGCGTTTGAAGAAGCGCCTGCGTGCCGGAGCGCGGCTCATCGTCATCGATCCGCGCCGCATCGATCTCGTCCGGAGCCCGCATGTCGAAGCCGATCATCACCATGCGCTCAAGCCCGGAACGAACGTCGCCGTGCTGACCGCGATGGCGCACGTCGTCGTGACCGAAGGGCTCGTGAATGAGAAGTTCGTGCGTGAGCGTTGCGACGCCGCCAATTTCGAATCCTGGGCGCGGTTCGTCGCCGAAGAGCGCCATTCGCCGGAGGCGGGAGCGGCGGCGACCGGCGTCGATCCGGTGGAGCTGCGCAAGGCGGCGCGCCTCTACGCGACTGGCGGGAACGCCGCCATCTACTACGGCCTCGGCGTCACCGAGCACACGCAGGGCTCAACCGCAGTCATGGCGATTGCCAACCTCGCCATGGCCACCGGCAACATTGGCCGCGAAGGCGTCGGGGTGAACCCGCTGCGCGGTCAGAACAACGTGCAGGGCTCGTGCGACATGGGCTCCTTCCCGCACGAATATTCGGGCTACCGCCACGTGTCGGACGACGCGACCCGCGAAGTCTTCGAACGGATGTGGGGCGTGCGACTCAGCAAGGCGCCGGGGCTGCGCATCCCCAACATGATGGACGAAGCAATCGACGGCGCCTTCAAGTGGCTCTACGTCCAGGGCGAGGATATCGCCCAGTCCGATCCGGACACGAAACACATCACGGGCGGCCTGCGCGCGATGGAATGCGTGATCGTGCAGGACCTTTTCCTCAACGAGACCGCCCGTTTCGCGCACGTCTTCCTGCCCGGCGCCTCGTTTTTGGAGAAGGACGGCACGTTCATCAACGCCGAGCGGCGCATCGGCCGCGTCCGCAGGGCGATCGAACCGCTCGCCGGCAAGGCGGACTGGGAGACGACGATCGGGCTCGCCAACGCCATGGGCGTGCCGATGCATTATTCGCACCCGAGCGAGATCATGGACGAGATCGCGGCGACGACGCCGACTTTCCAAGGCGTCTCTTACGCCAAACTCGACGAGCTCGGCTCGATCCAGTGGCCGTGCAACGACAGCGTGCCGACCGGCACGCCGGTCATGCACGTCGATCGTTTCGTGCGCGGCAAAGGCCAGTTCATGCTGACCGAATATGTCGCGACGGACGAGCGCACCGGGCCCCGCTTCCCGCTCCTGCTGACGACCGGCCGCATCCTGTCGCAGTACAATGTCGGCGCGCAGACGCGCCGCACCGCCAACATGGTCTGGCACGAGGAGGACGTGCTCGAAATCCATCCGTTCGACGCCGAGCAGCGTGGAATCGTCGACGGCGATCTCGTCTCGCTGCAGAGCCGCACGGGCGAGATCGCGCTCCGCGCCAAGGTCACCGAGCGTGTGCAGCCGGGCGTCGTTTACACCACCTTCCATCACGCTGTGACCGGCGCGAACGTCGTTACGACCGGCGATTCCGATTGGGCGACGAACTGTCCCGAATACAAGGTGACGGCGGTGCAGGTGCGGCGCACGAACCACTTGTCCGACTGGCAAATCCACGATCGGGAGGAGGGCTTGAGCCTGCGCCGGATCGAGAGGGCGCCCGCCGATGCCGCCGAATGAGGGCGCCGCGTCGATAGACGTCGCGGCGCAGTCTTTCGCCTATGACGTTGGCGCGGCCGGTGCGCCCATCGTCCGCGCCATTGCGGTGGAGGCAGCGGTCCAAATCGTCATCGGCGGTTCGCCTTTCGCGATCATGATGGCGACGCCGCAGGACCTCGAAGACTTCGGCTACGGCTTCTGCCTGACCGAGGGAATCGCCGAGACGCCCGCGGACATTCGTGGGCTCGGAGTTGAGCGCTCGGCGGATGGCTGGCGCGTCGCCATTGCGCTGACGGGCGAGCGCCTCAAGGCGCATCTGGCGCGCAAGCGCGCGATGAGCGGACGGACGGGTTGCGGCCTTTGCGGCATCGAGGATTTTTCGCAAATGCCGGCGCCGAAGCTGCGCAATCCGCGCACTCGGCCAGTCGATCCGGCCGCCGTCGGGGCCGCCCTCGCTGAGCTCGAAAACCGGCAGCCATTGAACAAGCTGACCCGCGCCGTCCACGCGGCCGCCTGGTGCGGACGCGACGGGCGCATCGCGCTTGTGCGCGAAGACGTCGGACGGCACAACGCGCTCGACAAGGCGATCGGGGCGCTCTGGAGGGCCGGGGTCGATCCCGACAGCGGCTTTTTCATCATAACCAGCCGCTGCTCGTTCGAGATGGTCGCCAAAGCCGCGATCTTCGGCGCGACGACGCTGGTCGCGGTTTCGGCCCCGACCTCGCTCGCGCTCGAGCGCGCGCGCGAGTTCGGCCTGACGGTGCTTGCGGTCGCGCGCGGCGACAAAGCGCTGAGTTTCAACGGCGCCGACGCGCCGACCGGAGGGCTGGCGGGCGTGACGAGCGACAAGATGGCCAAGCTCGTGCGCATGGCCAATCAGATCGGTGATTTCTACGCCGCCATGCCCGAGAAAGAGGCCGTCGAGGGGGCGGCGTCGCATCTCAGGCTCTACTGGACGCCGAAAATGATCCGCGAGCTCATCGCCTTCGTCGACGCCGACGTTGCCGGGCTGAACGCGACGGCCGCGAAAGCCGTCCATTCGCTGAAGCAGGCAGCCGAGACGTAAAAGCGCCGCTCGATGGCCCGCTGGCGCCGGCCCAACCTGCTGCGGCTCTTCGTCGGCCAGCACATCGTCAACGGCGTCAGCGTCGGCGCGGGCGTGATCCTTGTCGCCGTCGTAGCCTCCGCGATCTTCGGCTTCGACGCCGGGCAGCCGGCCACGCTCGGAGCCATCTCCGCCAGCATCTCCGACCTTCCGGCGCCGTGGCGGGAGAAGGCGCGCGCGATGGGCTTCGGCTTCGCGCTCGCGCTTCTTTCCTCGACAGCGATCCAACTTGCGCTTCCCTGGCCGCCCCTCGCGCTTCTGACCATCGGCGCCATCGCTTTCGCAAGCGGCATGCTGACGGGCCTTGGCCGCTGGTCGATTCCGCTCGCCATGCAGATGCTGATCCCGATGGTGTTCGTGCTCGGCCTTCCCAAGCAAAGCATTGCGAGCGTTCCGAAAGTCGAGGCGCTGCTCACCTTAGGCGGCCTTGGCTATATCGCGTTCTCGCTCGTCGCGACCATCCTCACCGACGGGAGCGCCCGCCGGCTCGTCGCGAGCGAATCGATCCGCGAATTCGCGATCTATCTGCGAGCAGTGGCCGGCGTCTTCAACCCGAACACGGATTTGGAGGCCGCGTACGGCGCCGCCATCCGGCAGCAGGCGGCGCTGGCGGAACAGTTGCAGGCGGGCCGGTCGCTGCTGCTCGATCGTCCACGCGTGGGATCTGAGAGATTTCGCCTTGCGGCCTCCATCGGAGTTCTGCTCGACGCCTTCGACGCGCTGGTCGCCGCGCAATGCGACCTCGCGCTCATCCGCTCGTCATCCGCCGCGTCGTCGATGCTCAAGCGGATCGAGACGACGCTCAGCGTCGGCGCCGCCGATATCGATCGCCTGAGCCTGGAACTGCTCGCGACGCGGCAACCGACCCTGCCTCCGGACCACCATCTTCAGATCAAGGCGCTCGCGCGGGCGACGACGCTGCCCGAGAATGCGGGTCGGGAGAACGCAAGAACGATGGTGGCTATGAGAGCCGCCGTTCGCCGCCTCGTTCTGGCGCTCGAGCACATTCGACGCCTCGAACAGGTCTTGTCCGACGACCGGGAGGCCAAGGCGTCGATCGGCGACATCGATCTTGCCGCCTTCATCCCGCGGCGAAGCTACTCGCTCGCAGTCCTGAAGCAACATCTCACGCTGTCTTCGCCGGTCCTGCGCTTCTCGACAAGGTTGGCGTTGGCCATGATGGCAGGCGCGATCGTGGCGCAATTCCTCGGCGACTCCGGCCACGGCAACTGGGTCCTTCTGACCATCGCGGTCATCATGCGCGCCAACTACGGGCTCACGCGGCAGAGGCGCGACGACCGGATTGTCGGGACGCTGATCGGCTGCGTCGCGGCGGCGGGCGCCGTCGCCTACCTTCCGCCCGCGGCGCTCGTCGCGACACAGGGCTTCGCGGTCGCCATGTTCCAAAGCTTCGTGCGGCTCAACTACCGTCTGGCCTCGGCAGCCGCGTCGATCACCGCGCTCGTCTCGCTTCATCTCGCGCAACCGTCTCTGCCCGCCCCGATTCTCGCCCGGCTGGCCGACACGCTGATCGGCGCCGCGATCGCCCATCTCTTCAGCTGGGTCTGGCCGCATTGGGAGTTTGCGGAGGCGCCGAACATCGTCACGCGCCTTCAGGCGCGGCTCGCCGCCTTCGCCGAGGTGGCCTTGCGGCCGGACGCCGGCGATCAGGACTATCGGCTGGCGCGCAAAAACATGATCGAGGCGCTGGCGGCGCTTTCCGACTCCGCCGGGCGGATGAGCATCGAGCCGATGGCGACCCGCCGCGGCCTCGACGAAATGGCGGCGCTCTTGATCGCCGCTCATGCGCTCGTTGCGCAGCTTTCGGCCGCGCGCCTGGACGCGAAAACAGGCGTCATGAAACCGGACGCGGCTGTCGGCGACGCGCTGCGCGCGCTCCTCTCGCCGAAAGGGAGCCAAGCGCGACCGAACGCGCCGGCGACCCACGGCGCGCTCGAGGAGGCTGCGCGCGCCGTGACGTCCGCCGCCAACGCTTTCCAGCGTGCGGCAAGAGAAGAAATGGAATGAACTGTCGTTGTTGCGTTCACTGTAAGTGGCTGCGATCGCTCGTAAACGGGCGTCCAGACATATTGGGCTCAATATAGCCCGAGAAATAAGGTCCCGATCTGCTTGCAGTGTCGTCGAGGCCGTCATCGGGTTGACCTGCGTTCGCATGACCAGCGGTAGCCCGGCGGCGGACTCCGGCCGCGCGTTTGGCCGCCGCCTTAATGCGGGCCCCAAGTCATTGATGGCCTACAGTCCGCGACGCTAAAGATCCGGAAGCCGGCCGCTTCCTGCACCGGCGCGCGGCCGCGCCCGCAACCGGCGACGGTCAGCAGCCGTCGTACAAAAGCCGATCTCTCGCGCTACGGCTTGGAAACTCTACGCGACGCGAGATCGTTCGGAGATTGGCTGGGGTTCAGGCAGGAGACCCTCATGGCAAATGTCGAGTTCAGGTATGCGCCCGGACTGTCGGTCCGCTATCTGGACGTTGCGCCGATGATCTCGGCGTTGCGTTTCCAGCCGGGCGATTTCGAATACGCGCATGGCTGGCTTCGCCATGCGCCGAGCCGTCACCGCTTTCAGTTCGATCGGCACGGAAGGGTGACGATCGACGCGATGTGCGGTTGCGCCAGCATGGCGGTGAAGCCCGAGCAGACAGACGAACTCGTCTCCATGTTCAAGACATGGCGGCAGGAATACTGGCTGCCGCTCGAGCAGAACCGCGAGTTTGCTTCCCACTTCAAGAAGCCGAACGCGTGGGTCCGGTTGTTCCGTGACGTCCGGATGGCGTTCCGGCGCTTCCTGCGTCGCGCGGAGCCGGAATCCATCCCGGTTGAAGCTCTGGTCGCGACGCCGGCGACGCCCGCGGAATAGCGTCGGGCGAAACGAAATACCCCTCGTTGGCCGCACCTCGCCTCTTATTCGGCGGGGCGGCCTCCTCTTTTGCCTTCGCGTATTTCCCCCAGCTCATACGATTCCAGACGAAGAACCCGCGACCGCCGGCCTCTCCTTCGTCTTGTGCGCTCGATAATTTGAAGCGCGATAAGCGGCGATCGGGTCGATCGCGCCTTGCCCGCGCCGCCGGGCCTCCGCCAGGATCGGCGACACGTCCGCCGTGAAGGCGGCCTTCAAAAGGCGATGCGCCAGCATGACGTCGTTCGCCTCCTGCGCGGCCTCGAGCGCGGCGCGGTCGACGAGAATCACTTGCGCGTAAGCCCTCTGCGTCTCCATCGCGGACGCCATCAGGCTCTCGATCGGGTCGGTGACGTTGTGCGACTGGTCGAGCATGTAGGCAGGATCGAATCCCGGCGCCTTCCGCTGCTCTGCGTCTACAAGCTCGTTGAAGACGAGGAAGAGACGGAACGGATCGATCGAGCCTGTGTCGAGATCGTCGTCGCCGTACTTGGAATCGTTGAAATGGAAGCCCGCGAGCCTCCCGGCGTGGATGAGCCGACACACGATCTGCTCGATGTTCACGTTCGGCGCGTGATGGCCCAGGTCGACAAGGCAATGCGCCTTCGGTCCGAGCGCCTGCGCCGCCATGAGACTCGAGCCCCAATCGGAAATGACGGTCGAATAGAAAGCCGGTTCGTAGAGCTTGTGTTCGAGGAACACGCGCCAATCGTCCGGAAGTTGCGCATAGACCGCGCTCATCGACTCGAGGTAGCGGTCGAAGACGCGATTGAGGTTCGACTGGCCCGGAAAGTTCGAGCCGTCGGCGATCCAGACGGTCAGCGCCTTGGATCCGAGCTTCCGGCCGATCTCGATGCACTCGACGTTGTGGGCGATCGCCTGGTCGCGCACCGCCTTGTCGCTGTGGGTGAGCGAGCCGAACTTGTACGAGGGCTTCTGGCCGGGCTGGTCCTGGAACGTGTTGGAGTTGACGGCCTCGAACCGGACCCCCAGCGCCTTCGCTCGCTCGGCAAGCTCGCCGTGGTCGCTCACCTCGTCCCATGGAATGTGGGGCGAACAGGCAGGCGTGGCGCGCGTCAGCTGCTGGATCGTCGCGCAGTCTTCCAGCTTGTCGAAAATGTCGCGCGGCTCGCCCGGGCCGGGGAAGCGCGCGAAGCGCGTTCCGCCCGTGCCGACGCCCCAGGTGGGTACGGCCACCGCGAAGGCTGCGACTTTGCTTGTGACCGTCTCGATGTCGACGCCGCTGCGCTCAAGACGCCGGCCGAGCGCTGCGTAGTCTTCGTCCAGGCCCGAGACGAGCTTGGCGTTGTGCTCGGCGATGAAGGTGTCTGGGATCCGGTAGGACATGCTTCCTCCCGCGGATGCTGATGCGAGCATCGCGTTTTGCGCTGGCACGGTATTTCGCTTCGAGCGAGCTGCGCAAGCCCGCCATTCCGGAACGGCTGCTAGACGGTCGAGAGTTCCGTTTCGTGAGAGAGCTTCCGGAATTCCCGGCGGGCCAATGCGAGCTTGACGCGCTGAAGCCAGTTGCGGTTGCCGGCGGGAATCCGGCCCTTCTTGTAAACGCACTTGTAGGCGTCAAAGTGATGATAGTAGGGAACAGCCTCGATCTTGCCTCTTCGCAGCAGAACCTTCACGACCTGCGCGGCGGCGACGCCCGCGCAGATTTCACATGCGAGCCCGGTGGACGGAAAGTCCCGAGTGGGCAAGTTCACCGCCGACTTGTCGACGAGGTAGGATCGGTGCAGCCCCGAGGGCCCAGTGCCGACAATGAAGTTCACGATCCGCTGCGAGGGCTCGATGTCCTCGAAGCAGTACCAGTCTTCTAGCGACATGCCGTCCGGCATGAAAATGAGAAAGGCGGCGCCCATGCCGGCGGGAACCGCAAGAACGGCAGGGATCCCTAAGGCGCGGCAGCGCGCATGGATTTTTCGCCGCATTTCCAGGGCGAAAGCGTCGATTGCGTCAACGTAGACGTCGGCGCCTTCCAGGAATTCGTCGATCCGCCCTTCGACGACGCCTTCCGGAAACGACCGGATGTCCAGCTCCGGGTTGATGTCGAGCGCCATTTCGCGCACCACATCGAGCTTCGGCCGGCCGACCGTCGACACCTTCGCGCCGGCCTGGCGGTTGAAGTTCACAAGTTCGAACCGATCATAATCGGCAAGCGTGAATCGCCCTATTCCCATCCTCGCAATCGTCAGGACGTGCGAGCCGCCGCAGCCGCCGAGCCCACCGACGGCGACACGCTTATTGCGAAGCGCCTGCTGCTCGTCCCGGGTCACCCAGCCCACATTGCGATGGAACGCCACGTTGTAATCGAACGCTTCCGTCATAGCCCCCCTGCCCGCGGGCAGACCGCAACCATAGGCGCCAGTTGCGGCTTCTCAGCCCGAGTTCGATAATTTCAGCTCTTGTGGTCTGGTGTCAACCTGCGCCGCCGCCCAGAGTTAAGGGGGGCGGTCGCTCACCGCGCGAAGCTGACGGCGTTCCCGGCGTCGACGTTCAGAATGTTGCCGGTGCTCTTCGCCGACAGGTCGGAGGCGAAGAAATAGACCGCCTCCGCGATGTCCTCGGGAAACACCGAGAGCTTGAGGAGCGAGCGCTGACGGTACACTTCCTCGAGTTCCGACTCGTTGACCTTGTTCGAGGCCGCGCGCTGCGCGCGCCATTCGCCTTGCCAGATCTTTGAGCCGCGCAGCACCGCGTCAGGATTCACGGTGTTGACGCGGATGCCGAGCGGCGCGCCCTCGAGCGCGATGCAGCGGGCGAGATGCACCTCCGCCGCCTTCGCCGCGCAATAGGCCGAGGCGCCGGCCGAGGCGGCCAGCGCGTTCTTCGACGCGATGAAGACGATGCTGCCGCCGAGTCCCTGGTCCTTCATGATGCGATAGCCTTCGCGCGCGGCGAGGAAATATCCGGTGGCGAGGATGGCGATGTTGCGGTTCCAGAGCTCCATCGACGTGTCCTCGAAGGCCGAGGCGGAGGCGATGCCGGCGTTGGCGACGACGATGTCGATCCCGCCATAGGCGACAACCGCGTCGCGGACCGCGGACACGATTGCGTTTTCCTGCGTAACGTCCGCGACGACCCCGGCGACGGCGTCCTTGCCGAACCGCTTGCCGAAGTCCGCCACCGTCTCATCGAGGCTGCCTTGATCGATGTCGGCGAGCGCGACGCAGGCGCCTTCGCTCATGAGGCGGGCGGCGATCGCCTGCCCGATGCCGCCGGCGCCGCCGGTGATGAGCGCCACGCGCCCGGCGAGCGACTTTGGCTTCGGCAGGCGCTGGAGCTTCGCCTCCTCGAGCAGCCAGTATTCGATGTCGAACGCCTCCCGTTCGGCAAGCCCGACGTATCGGCTCACGCTCGAGGCGCCGCGCATGACGTTTATCGCGTTGACGTAGAACTCCGAGGCGATGCGCGC
>DATJXI010000217.1:0-7794 GCA_035500275.1 Roseiarcus sp.
TTCCGATGTCCACGTTCGGCCGGCAGCGCGCGACATGCTCCTTGAACGCGCCGAACGTGTCCTCGAGCTTGCCACGGAAATGCTCGCGTCCCGCCGGCGTGATCTCGCCGAACACCGAGACCGAGCGCTTGAACTCGCCCGCCGTCATCTCCTCGAAGTCGACCTCGTTCTTCTTGAGAAGCCGGTGAACGTTCGGGATCGGCGCGACGACGCCGATCGAGCCGATGACGGCGAAGGGCGCGGCGACAATGCGGTCGGCCGCCGCCGCCATCATGTATCCGCCACTCGCCGCGACCTGATCGACCGACGCCGTCACCCGGATTCCGTGCTCGCGTAAGCGCAGGATCTCCGCCGCGCCAAGCCCGTAGCCGGTCACCGTGCCGCCCGGGCTTTCAAGGCGCAGCAGCACCTCGTCGGTCCCCTTGCGCGCGACGGTGAGCACGGCGTCGATCGCCATGCCGAGTTCTCGCACGGCGCGCGCGCGAATGTCGCCCTTGAAGCCGAGCACGAAGACACGCTTCGCCTTCTCGTCGCCCCGCACCGCCTTGCGTTGCTTCTTGCGCGCTTTGACGAGCGCCTTCATCGCCTTCTTGTCGAGGAGCGCGGCGTTCAGCGTCGCGCGCATGTCGTCGTAGCGCTCGTTGAGCGAGCGCACTCCGATCTCGCGGTCCTTGGGCTCGGCCGACCGCGCGAGCCGGGCGATGAGAAAGGCGAGCGCCGCGAGCGCCGCCACGACGATGAGCGCCCGAAGCGCGAAGTTGGCGATGTCGAGCCAGAAGGGCATCACGAGGTCCCGGAAGTTGAAGCGCAAGCTATGTGCCGAGCGAGGGCTTTTTCACCTGTTCGCGGAGCATAGCAAGGGAATGCGGCGGTATCGGCGAAAGCTCCCACGACGCTCGCTTAACACTGTCAATTCGTTGAGAAAGCTTAATTGCTTGGCGAACGCGCGGATAGGCGCGGCGGCGTACGCTTCGCGGCGAGCATTGGAGTTGAAAACCATGTCCCTTCTTCGTTCTCCCCTCCTCTCGGGCGCACGGCGCCCCCTCCTGGCCTCCGCCGCCGTTTTCGCCCTTGTCGCGGCCGGCGCCGTCGGCGAAGCCGTCTTGAGCCCCCCTCACCTCGCCAAGGCGGCCAATCTTTCGGCGACGGCGCCGGAGCTGACCCTGCCCTCCTTCGCCCCGCTCATCGCACGGGTGAAGCCGGCGGTCGTCTCGGTCAGGGTCAAGATCGTGCACGACGGCGCCGCGGATGCGTCGGCGTTCGGCAATCTGCCGCTCGAAATCCAGAAGTTCCTCAAGCAGTTCGGCGACCAGAACGGCGCGCCGATCAGTCCGCGATCGGTCGTCGTCGGCGAGGGCTCCGGCTTCTTCATTTCCCGCGATGGCTACATCGTGACCAACTATCACGTCGTGCAGGATTCGAAGGCCGTCACCATCACCATGGACAACGGCAAGGTCCTCGACGCGAAGGTTGTCGGAACCGACCCGAAGACGGACGTCGCCCTTCTGAAGGTCGAGCAACCCGGCGACTATCCTTTTGTGACATTCTCCAACACGACGCCGCAGATCGGCGACTGGGTCGTGGCGATCGGCAATCCCTACGGGCTCGGCGGCACGGTGACGGGCGGGATCATTTCGGCCAAGGGCCGCGACATCGGCGACGGCCCATACGACCGCTTCCTGCAGATCGACGCTCCAATCAACAAGGGCAATTCCGGCGGGCCGGCCTTCGACGAGCAGGGCCAGGTCGTCGGCGTGAACACGGCGATCTATTCGCCGTCCGGCGGCAGCGTCGGCATCGGCTTCGCCATTCCCGCAAGCACCGTCCAACGCGTCGTTGACGAGCTCGAGCACGGCGGCGTCGTCCAGCGCGGCTACCTCGGCGTCGAGATCCAGCCGGTCGGCGCGGACATCGCCGAGGCGCTTGGCCTGAAGCGCGCCGAGGGGGCCATCGTCGACAAGGCGATGCCCGGCACGCCGGCCGCCGAAGCGGGCCTGAAGGCTGGCGACGTGATCACCCAGGTGAACGGAAAGGAGGTCAAGGACGCCGGCGACCTCACCCGCGAGATCGGCTCGATGAAGCCGGGCGAGCAGATCAAGCTCACCTATCTGCGCAACGGCGCCGAGCAGAACGCCGAGGTGACGCTCGCGCCGCAGAAGAACGAGAACGTCGCGAGCGCGCAATCGAACGCGGCTCAGGCGCCATCGACTTCGGCCTTGAGCTTGCCCCGGCCCAGGACCAGCAGGGAGTGGAGGTCGTCAACGTCGATCCGAATGGCGAGGCCGCCCAGAAGGGGCTGACCTCGGGCGACGTCATCCTCGACGTCGGCGGCAAGCCGGTCTCGACGCCGGGCGACGTGAAGTCGGGCGTCACCCAGGCGAAAGAGCAGGGCAAGAAGGCCGTGCTCATGCGCGTCCAGACCGCCAACGGCAGCGACGTCTACGTTGCATTCGCCTTCCCGAAGGCGTGAGCGCTTCCCGGGCTCGACGCGGAATTGCGGGGAGAGGGCAAGCAACTGCAAAAGGTTGAAAAGCCCTTCGCTTGCTGGGCTTTTCGGCATGCAAGCGGTCGGCGCGATGCAGTTTCCGCGATCGCTGCGACAGCGGCGCGCCGTCAAGTCTCCGCTTGAAAGGCGATGTAACAGACGCCAAATTGATTCCGTAAAGTCGCTGGCGCCCCTTCCGGGGCTCCGCAACAGAAGTGAGGAGCGTTCCCATGCCGGATTCAACTGAGCGCGCGGTGCTGGCGGGCGGGTGCTTCTGGGGCATGCAGGATCTGATCCGCCGTTATCCCGGCGTCGTCTCGACCCGTGTCGGCTACACCGGCGGCGACGTGCCCAACGCCACCTATCGCAACCACGGCGATCACGCCGAAGCGATCGAGATCATCTTCGACCCGGCGAAGATCAGCTATCGCCAGCTCTTGGAGTTCTTCTTCCAGATCCACGACCCATCGACGCGCAACCGCCAGGGCAACGACGTCGGCCGCAGCTATCGCTCCGCCATCTTCTTCACCAACGACGAGCAAAAACGCGTCGCCCTCGACACGATCGCCGATGTCGACGCGTCGGGCCTGTGGCCGGGCAAGGTCGTGACGAAAGTCGTCCCGGCCGGCCCGTTCTGGGAAGCGGAGCCCGAGCATCAGGATTATCTCGAGCGCTACCCGAACGGCTATACGTGCCACTTCCCAAGGCCCGGCTGGGTGCTGCCGAAGCGCGCCGCCGCGGAGTAGAGCGCCGCGGGTTGCGGGAATCCGCTCTTCCAATCGGGAGAGGGGGATGCACCCCCTCAGGCGGGATACCGCCGCTCGGCCTCGCGGATCCGGCCTGCGTTGCCGACCTCGATGACGTAGCCAAAGTCCTTTTCAGTATCGAGATAGTAGTGCTCGTCGTCGTCGAAGCGGCCGCTTTGCAGCACCGGATACCCGCGGCGGGCGAAAGTCTCGACCGCCTGCTTGCAATCGGGAAAGTAGAGCTTGACGTGGTGCATGCCCTCGGCGCGCCGGTCGAGGTGCTCGTTGTAGATGCTGTAGCCGTCAAGCGGCTGGACCAGCTCAAGCTGCGTGTCGCCGCTCCATGAGATCGCGATCAGGCAGGAATGGGTCGCGGGCTTGCCCCGATAGACGTAGTCCCGCACCTTCTCGGGGTTGAACTCGTAAATGTCCCAGGGCCCAAGGCCGAAGTCCTCCCAGTGGCGCTTCATCGCCTTGTCGAGGTCGCGAACGACATGGGCCACCTGCATGGTAGCGCCCTCCTTGAATGTGCGCATGAATTTCCTCCACGAGCTTGATTGTATGAAGCGGCTTCTTGTTTCCCTTCCCCGGATGAGCATGCTCGCGCCTGAACTAGACATAACCCTGAAAGAGACCTCCGGAAATCCCTCATCGACTGCTTTCTCCGCGCAAGATTTCTTGCGACCGAAAGGCGCGCGCTCTTTCAAGGCGCGCCCCAGCGCCTTCCGGGCCGTCCGAGTCTTAATCTCAAGTCGCAGAACGTGATGAAAGGGATCCGTGCGGTCCGCTTGAATAACTGCGGTTGACATTGTCTCGGGGGTGCGAATGAGATAATGCCTCCGCAATATACTTGTCATTGACAGCTAAGGGGAGAGTCCGGCTGTGTCGCTCGGTCAGATTTTGTTGATTTTGTGGCGTCGGAGCTGGATTGTCCTGTTGACGCTTCTGGTCGCCTCGGTCGTCGCGATCGGCGTCTTGCTCTTCGTGCCCGGCCGCTACGACGCCATTGCTACGGCAAGCATCGATCCATCCGGCGTGGATCCCGTGACCGAGGCCGGAAGGTCGACCAGCGCCTTGATCGGGCTCATGCAGGGCAACATGTTGCAGCTTGTCGAGAGCCAGCGCGTGGCCGTGGACGTGGTCAAACGGCTCAACATGACGGCGAACCCCAGAATCCAGCAGGAATACCGGCAGTCTTCGTCTTTCGGCCGCGAGAGCATCGAGGACTGGATGGCGGGCCGCCTTCTCCAAAGCGTCGACGCCAAGTTCCTCTTTGGCAGCAATGTTCTGACGATAAAGTACAAGAGCGGCGACCCCAACCAGGCCGCGCTGGTCGCGAACGCGTTTCTCGCCGCGACCATCGACGCGACGGTCGCGATGAAGGCCGCATCCGGCGAACAAACCGCTCGCTGGTTCGCGCCGCAACTCGACGAACTGCGAGGCGAAGTGGCGCAGGCGCGCGCGGCGCTGGAAAATTACCAGAAAGAGACGAATGTTGTCGCCCCGACGACGAACGGGGTTGACTCCCAAGCGAGCGCCTTGACGGCTCTCAACCAGGAATTGTCGAGCGCGCGAGCCGCGCTCACCATCATGCAGACTCGTCTGGACAGCGGCGCCACAAATCTGTCCGTCGATCCGTCCGATCCCGATCTTCAGGTCGTCAACGGGCTGAAAGAGAAGTTGATGGCGGCGCTTGTGGCGGTCGACGCGGTCAAGCAGAACCTCGGCTCAAAGAACCCGAAAATGGTTGCCGAGGCCGCAAATATTGCGTCTCTCCGCAAGCAGATCGCCGACGCGACGGACCGGATGAAAGAACACCTCAAGGAGCGAATCGCGTCCACCAGAGAGCAGATCTCCAGATTGGAGGCGGCGCAGGCGGAGGCGCAAAAGCGCCTGATCGACGCCCAGGCTCAGCAGGACCGTCTGATCGATTTGCAGCGCGACGTAGGCTTCCGCATGAACCAGCTCAACCTGCGTGAGAGGGTAGCGGCGCAAGCGAAGCTGCAGAGCAAATTGACCTTCGCCGACATTACGGTCCTCGACAAGGCCGCGCCGCCGATCAACCCGGCGTTTCCGAAGCCGATCATTGTGGTTCCCGTCGGGATCGGAGGCGGTCTTACTCTGGGACTGATCTTGGCGCTGATGGCCGAAATGACCGACCGCCGCGTTCGCATCCCCGCCGACCTGGAATACGCGACTTCGGCGCCCATGCTGGGCGTCATCGGAGCGACCAGGCGGTTCAGTCGGGGGCTTGCGCCGCGGAGGTTGCGAGCCGTCTGAACGAGCCCGCGCAAACTTTCGCGGTGGGCCGCGTCGAGCTCCCTGCAAGGAGGGGGGCGGCGACCCGCATCAGCGACCGGCACCTAAATCGCGACCCGAACGTCTCCTCCCGCGAGGCCTAAGGAGTTTTGTTGCGTCGATTGGGAGCCTGCTTCCAGCTCTCGAGCATCGGTTGAAGGCGCTACCCTCACGTGAAACGCGTCCGCTCGCGTAGCAAGGAGCCGTCCCCATGATGTCTCTACTCGCACGCGGCTACTCGCTTGTCATTGTGAGCGTAATCGAGAATGGCGTCCCTTTTGTCCGGATGCTGATGCTCAGCCGTGGCCTGACCTTGAGGGAGCTGGGCTTCTCTTCGGCGCTCGCGGCCACCTACGGCTCGTTTGAGCTGATCACCGATTTTGCGGTCTATCGCTTTGTATTTTCCGCGCCTCGCGACACGTACGAGGAAGCAATGGCGAGCGCGCATGCGCTTTCCCTATTGCGCGGCGCGGTGGTGGGAGGGATAGCGGCCGCAGCCGCTCCGTTAGTTGCCCGAGCGCTCTCCCTGGCTGTGTACTGGCCCGATTTTGCAGTGCTTGGGCTTGTCGTCTTCATTCGTTCGCTGGAGCACCTGGGGCCGCGCGTCGCGGAGCGGGACTATCGCTATGGCGCGCAGCTGAAGGTCAACTTCATATCGAACGGAATGGGCTTGGCTGCTTTGGCTGCGACGTTGCTCATGACGCGCAGCCACATCGCATTGCTCGCCTCGCTTCTCGCCCAAGCGACCAGCCAAGTCGCGGCCAGCCATTTGTTGGCCGACTCGCCCTATCGGCTCAAGTTTCGCTCGCCCCTGTTCGTCGAAGCGTTTCGCTTCGGCTATCCCCTGATGTTTAACGGGATGGGGATTGCGGCATCCGCGCACGGCGACCGGTTCATCGTCGGGGCGTTGCTCGGGCTTCCGACCCTCGGGGTGTATGCGGTGGCGACGCTCGCAACCTACCTTCCGATCTCGCTCATTGGCCGCCTGGCGGGTACAACTTTGCTTGCCGCCTTCTATAACGCGACGCATCTCAGCAGAGCGGTCTACCAGGCTCGGGTCAGGCTTGCCGCTCGCCTCGTTCCCGCAGTCTCCGCGGTTTACGCGGTCAGCGTCTTGACCTTGATGAACATCCTGGTTCCGCTGGTCTTCGGGCCGAAGTTTCGCTTGTCGTCGGAAGCCGTCGCGATTCTCGCCTTGACCTGCTTCTTCCGTTTGGTTCGCGGCGACCCGTTCACCTCCATGCTTATGCAAGAGGGCCGCACGCGGCGCCTCGCGGCCGCGAATCTGGCTTCAACCAGCGCGGTGGCGTTCGAGTTGGTCCTGATATTCGCCTTCGGCACGCTCGAATCTGTCCTTGCGGGCAGACTAATCGGCGAGCTTGCCGGGCTTGGCGTGATGCTGATCGTCACATTCAATAGGTTTCGTCCAGCCTTCCGGGAGTGGATCGAATCCCTGGCGTTCGGACTCGCGGTCGTGTGCGTCGCGATGCTCCTGAGCTTCACAACGTCGGTCGGCGAGCGCCCCGCGACCAGCGCGATCGCTTTGTTCGTGTGCGCGGGCTTCTGCGGCTTGAACGCCGCGCGCTCCGTCCTCCCGCTTTTTCGGGTCGCTTTTCCCGGCCAGGCCAAGCCGTCAGGAGCGCCAAACTCCGGCAGCGGCGCAAATGAGAAGAACGACGGCCTTGAGCGCTCCTGAATTGGTCCGAAACAAACAAAGGGCCGCAATGCGTTTGCCTTGAAGATGCGACCGACAAATCCGCCCGCTTGTCAGGCTTTGCCGCCTATGGCAAAAGCCGGCGCGTCTCAATCCAAGAGCGTCAGGCGCTGCAGTAGCTCAGTGGTAGAGCACTCCCTTGGTAAGGGAGAGGTCGAGAGTTCAATCCTCTCTTGCAGCACCAGTATATCAATGGCTTAGCAATTTAGCAGTTCGAAAGAGCCCACACTTAGCTACCACATAGCTACCGAAAGATGGCAACTCCCGACCACCGGGTTGGCCCGCCTGCTCTCCGAAGGCAGAGGCCACAGGTTCGAATCCTGTCGGGCGCGCCAATGATTTCAGCGCTCTCCAAACGGCTTCACGTCAAAGGGGCAGAGCCGGCGAAGGGCCGGATGAAATAGATCTGAAGCAGAGAAACGGTTCTGGCCCTCCTTGACCCCCCACCCCCCTTTTTTTTGCCAAGGGCGTTACCTCCTGGAACCTCTCCCCAATTTTTGCCGCCATGGGCTCTATTTGAGGCTCCCTGAGTTTTGACGCGAAGTGCAACA
>DATJXI010000218.1:0-10689 GCA_035500275.1 Roseiarcus sp.
CGAAATACAATGCCGCCCTTCACCCGAAAGTCGTTTGCGCGCCTTACGGATGGTGGCAGGGGTGCGGCGAACTGGGCCTGCCGGGATATGATCCTTTGTCGCCGAAGGGGGCCAACATCAATCTGATCATACCCAACACGCATATTGACCCGATCAGCGCTTCGGCGCCGCATCGCTCGCGACTATGTCGCCTATCGACAGTGGAATGCTGAAGAGCGCCTGAGGCAATGTCGTCCGGTGCTCGGTCACTCCTCAAGCACGCCTTGCGAATGCCGGCATTCGCCTGTCGCGACGCTAGGCAGGCCGTCGGCCGATGACTGCTTCGGGCGGCCCGAGGCCTTCCAGGTTGACCCGAGTCGTCCGCCCCGCCCATTCGCGACATGGCGCCTGGGCGCGAAGAGTTGGATTTTGACCACTAGGATGCGTGATATTGCGAAGCTCATTTTAAGCGCGGCTCATGAGCATCCGCCGCGATCGGCTTCAAAGTTTCCGCAGCCGCCGCACACGAACGCGCCCGCCGCCTTGTCCCATAGCATCGGCTTCGGCGGAAAGGCGCAGCGGCACAGCGGATAGCCGAGATCGCGCGCGAGCTTGGCGTTGGCGAGTTCGAGCGAACGCTCGGCTTCGTCGAGCGTCCGCCGGATCCGCTCTTTCTCAGCGTCCCTCGGCAGCAGGGTCAAGGCCAGGCGCAAGAGGTCGAGGCCGGACTTTCCGGCGGAAATCCAGCCCGTCGCCTCGAAAGGGTCGATCATCCCCATCTCCTGGAAATCGCTTGTATTTTGGCGGCGACAAGCCCGGCCGCGCGCTTTCCTCTCTAACAATCTCTTTCCGAAAAGTCAAATCTATGATATCTATATTTCAGTTACGGAGAAATCGTTGATGCCGAATTTCGCCGACCCATCCGCGCCAAAACTTCCCATTCGGAAGCGCTCCACCAAGCGGGAGATGATGCTGCGCGACGCGCGCATCATGGATCGGCTCGCGGCCGGCCTTTCCATCGAGGAGCTCGCGGCGCGCGAAGGGATTTCGCCTCGCCGCGCGCGCGACCGCGTCTCGGCGATGCTCAAGCGCGAGGCGGCCAACCATCCGGCCGAATATGTCGAGCTGCAGATCCGCCGCCTGAGCGAGGCGCTGCTCGTCGCCTATAGCGCCATGGGCGGAGCGAACCTCGAGGCGGTCGACCGCGTGGTCAAAATTGTGCGGGAGCTCGACCGCTACTATTTCGGGCCGGGAGTTTTGCCCGCGTCGCTCATTAGGCCGCCCGCGCGCCCGCAAGCTAAGGAGGGGCAGCCGGCCGCGCCTCTCAAGCTCGCGGCGCCAGCGCCGGTCGCTTAAGGCGCTCCCGTTGCAGGCCGCGATGACGCTAATGCTGGCCCCAAGCGCCTCAAATCATTGAATCCCAACGCTAAGAGCGGGAAAGGCTACCGCTCCCGCATCGCCTTCGAGGCGACTTCGACGAGCGGCGAGAAGAGATATTCGAGCAGGCGGCGCGAGCCCGTCTTGAGTTCCACCGTCACCTCCATGCCCGAGGTCAGGGGCTGGGGCGACCCGTCCACCATGATGCTCGACGTCTCCGGCTCGAGCTCGACGGCGAAGACGAGGTTTTGCGTCCGCTCCGCGCCGGCGAAGGCGGACGTTTTCGGCCCGTGCGCCGGATCGCCCTCGATGGCGCTTGCGTCCGGCGCGGGGATCGCGTCCTTGGCGATGCGGACAACGCGCGCCTTGATCGAGCCGTAGCGGGTGAAGGGGAAGGACTCGATCTTCACCACCGCCTCCTGACCGTGGCTCACGAAGCCGATGTCGCGATTGAGCACATACGCCTCGATCTCGAGCTTCGAATCCTGCGGCACGACGCGCATGATCTCCTGCCCGCTGGTCACGACCTGCCCGACACTGGCGATGACGGACGACTGCACTCGTCCCGCGATTGGCGCCCGCAAGGTCAGATGATCGACCGCCGCCCTCGCCTTGGCGAGGCGCTGGCGCGTGTCCTCGATGCGCCGCTCGGCGTCGCTGAGTTTCTGCGCGTCATCCGAAAGGAAGGTCTGCACGGCCTTTTCGGAATCGCGCGCAATGACGTTGAGCCCGGTCGTGAGCGACGCCAGCTGGCCTTCCTGCATGGCAAGCTGCGTCTGCTGGTATTGCAGCGTCTCCGTCGCGTCGATGACGGCCGCCTTCGCTCCCGCCTTCACCTCGACGAGCTTCGTGCGCATGTCGACGCGCTCCTGCAGCGTCGCGATGAGGTTCTTCTGGGTCGCGATGGTCTCCATGAGCCGGTCGCGCTCGGCGGCCTTCTGGGCGCGCTGGGCTTCGAACGAGGCGAGCTGGGCGGCGAGCTGCCCAAGGTCGGCAGCCAGCACCTGCTCCTCGCGCCCCCGCAGCTCGGGCGGCGTTTCGGCTGGCCAGACAATCTGAGGGACCGGCGAGAGCGCATGCGCCTTCGCGTCCTGGATGGCCGAGCGCCTCCGGATCGCTTCAGCCTCCGCGGAAGCGAGATCGGCCTCGGCCGCTCGGACGTCCGCCTCGGCGGCCGCGCGGTCGAGCTCCACCAGAACGTCGCCTGCCTTGACGGACGCGCCGTTGGAGACGTGGATGACCGCGACCCTGCCGGTTTCGACCGGCTCGATCACCTTGACGCGTCCCGTCGGCTGGAATTTGCCTTGCGCCGCGGCGATGATGTCGACGCGGCCGAAATAGGCCCAGGCGATCGCGACCGCGACGAGCCCGCAGATGAGCCAGAGGAAGGCAAGTCTCACCGGCGAGGCCGGCGTCTCGAGGATTTCCAGCGCGGGCGCCAGGAACTCACGGTCAGACAGGTTCTGGCTCGGCGCCTTCACAAGCGCGAGCGCGCGCGACAGCGCCTGTTTCGGCGGAGCGGGTTGAACGGGATCGATGACAGCGTCGATCTTCGTCATGACGCCAACTCCGACGGTTGGCTCTGCAGCCCCCAGAGATAGGAGTAGAGGCCGCCGGGACGGCGGATGAGCTCCGCGTGCGTCCCGACTTCTACGATGCGCCCCTCGTTCATGCCGACGATGCGGTTGCAGCTCCTCACGGCGGCAAGCCGGTGGGCAATGATAATGACCGTGCGGTCCTTCACGATGCGGCGCATGTTGCGCTGGATGATGCGCTCGCTCTCATAGTCAAGCGCCGACGTCGCCTCGTCTAGGATGAGGATACGCGGATCGGTCGCGAGGGCGCGGGCGATGGCGATGCGCTGGCGCTGCCCGCCGGAGAGATTGGCGCCGCGCTCCTCGACCATGGTGTCGTAGCCTTCGGGGAGCTTGTCGATGAACTCGTCGGCGCCGGCGAGGCGAGCGATCTCGATCACCCGCGCGCGCGACATGGCCGGATAGGCGAAGGCGATGTTCTCGTGGATTGTGCGGTTGAACAGCAGGTTCTCCTGGAGCACGACGCCGATGTGACTCCTGAGCCACGCTGGATCGACCTGACTCAAGTCCGCGCCGTCGAGCACGACTTGGCCCTGGCTGGGCAAGTAAAGGCGCTGGACGAGCTTGGTCAGCGTCGACTTGCCCGAGCCCGACGGCCCGACAATGCCAATCGTCTCGCCCGGCTGGATCAAGAGCGAGATGTCCTTCAGGACGTCAGGCCCGCTCTGGCGGTAGCGAAAGCTCACGTTGCGCAACTCGATCGCGCCGCGCGGCGTCGGCAGGACGAGCCGCGTCGACGGCGCCGGCTCGGGCGCGGCGTTGAGGATGTCGCCGAGCCGCTCGATCGAGATCTGCACCTGCTGGAAGTCCTGCCAGATCTGCGAGAGGCGCAGGATCGGCTGCACGGCCTGAGAGGCGATCATGTTGAAGGCGACGAGCGCGCCGACAGTGAGCTCGCCGTCGATGACCGCCTTGGCGCCGAACAGGAGCAGCGCCGCGGTGGAGAGCTTGCTCACGTACTGGATGCCGAGCTGCCCGCCGGAGCCCAGCATCGTCGCGGCGAAGCTCGTCTTCACGTAAGCGGCAAGCTTCTCCTCCCATTGCGCCCGCATGATCGGCTCGACGGCGGCCGCCTTGACCGTGTTGACCCCGACGATCGTCTCGACGAGGAACTGCTGGCTCGCCGCGCCGCGGTTGAATTTCTCGTTGACGAGGGCGCGCAACGGCGGCCGCACGCCAAACCCGATCAGTATGTAGAGGGGCACGAAGGCGAGCGCGATGAGCGTCAGCGTCCAGGAATAGGCGAACAACACCGCGATGAAGACGAAGGTGAAGAAAAGGTCGATCGCAGAGAAGAGTCCCTGCCCGGTGAGGAAGCTGCGGATGGTCTCGAGCTCGCGCACGCGCGCGACCGTCTGGCCCGCCGGCCGGCTTTCGAAATAGCTCATCGGCAGGCGCAAGAGATGCGCGAACAGACGTTGGCCGAGCTCGACGTCAATGCGGTTCGTCGTGTGCGACAGCGCATAGGTCCGCAAATATTGCAGCGCGACGTCAAAGAGGCCGACGATGACGAGGCCGGCGATGAGCACGAACAGCGTCTCGTAGCCGTGGTGGGTCAGCACCTTGTCCACGATGACCTGGAAGAAGAGCGGCGTCGTCAGCGCGAAAATCTGGACGAAGAGCGAGGCCGCCAGCACGTGCGAGAGCGGATGGCGGTAGCGCCAGATCGTGGGCAAGAACCAGCGGAAGCCGAAGACGCTGGGGCTCACGCCGGCGCCGCCGACGCGGCGGGCGACCAGGAGCGCCTGCCCGCCGGTTTCCTCGACCAGTTCGTCGAGGGAAGTCTCGGTCGCGCCGTGGCTGATCGGATCGATGAGACGGCAGAGGCCCGAGGAACCGCGCCCGCCGTAAATGTAAAGAGCGCCGCTTCTCAGCCGGACGATCGCGGGCGTCGGCAAGCGGGCGAAGCGGCGGGCGCTCGCGCCGCTGATGAGCCGCGCCTTCATGCCGATGACATGGGCGGCGCGGATCAGATCGAATTCGTCGGCCTCTTTATCGCCGAGGGCGAGCTCGCGCGCCAGTTGCATCGGATCGGCGCCGATCCGGTAATAGGCGGCGATTCCACAGAGGGCTCGAAGTCCGGCGTCGATGGGGGTTGGGTCGCCGAAGGGCGGTGCGGTCGGCTTCATGCAGTAACTACCTTCTCGCGCAGCCGTAAACAATTGCGGCTCGCGCGGTTTTCTACTCACCGATGGCTGCGCTCGCACGACTGCTTCCCCCAGCCTCCATGCGAGGGGCGCACTATCGGGGGAAAACTTGCAGAAAGCAAGTCACAGAGTAGACGAAAATTAGTAAGTTGTTGACAACAAATGCAAAAGGGAGGCTACTGCAAAGAAAGGCGCATATTTCCCCTGCGTAATCGGTTTTTATATTGCAACACCAGTAATCGACAAGCGACTATCTTGCGTTGTGTCAACTTTTGTATCTGTGAAAACCAGAGGTCAACTTTCGTATCGCCCGCGAACGGCTGGCATGTCTCGTCGTAGGACGAAGCGTCGGGGGGAGGGACAAACTTTACCTGCGCGATTTTGGTTTATGCAGCCAACTTACTGTGACGGAAAAACGCTAGGAAAGAACCTGGACTCGATGCCGCGGCGCGGTCAGGGCAAGAATCGGTCGATCGTCACCGTTGAAATTCAGCGCAACGCCGAATTCGCGTAAAGGTTGTATTCCGGCGTGCGGCAGGAGGGGTCAGCGGGCGAGTCGCTGCAAGTCGAGACTTGCGCTCCCGTAAGTTAACGCCCGTTTGCTCTACAACAAACGTCAAGTGATAATTTTATGTCCGCGGGCCTCGAAATTAGGTTCTCATCATTCGAGTCGCCTCGAGTCGCCTCAACATAAATGGGGGGTCATTCTTGCTCAGCGGGTTATCGAGTGCTGGTCTTCAGCGCGCGATGGCGCTCTGGCGCGGGCTTCGAGGGCGGAACGCGTTTTGACGCCGCGCGACAAACAGGATGAGAATCGTCATCGGCTGTGGCAGCGAAGGATGTAGCCCCCGTAGCCGCCGCAGCCGACGACGTCGGCGCCTCCCCGGAGGCGCCGGGGAAGCCGGGTCGCTCTACTCGGCCGGTTCTCGGCTTGGGCGGAGCAAAGTCCAGATCTCGCCGCTCATGTCGACGAGATGGAATCCGCGGCGGACGAGTTCGCTGAACGTGGTGGCGTCCTCGGCGCGCACAGTGGCCCACGAACAAGGCTCGGCGTCCTTGATCTTATCGAAGTTCTGCAAGTCGAAGTGTTGCATCGGCCATTTCTCATCGCCTCGCCCCTTTCGGGCGAATCCTCATCGCGTGAGAATGCCTAGCACACTTTGCTGCACTGCACCATACAATGCTGCTATGCAGCGCGCGCAGGCGGCGGCGCCTCGAGCAAGCGCGCGAACCGGCGGGCTCGGCTACGCGTGCGCCTGCGCGCTATCGGCGCCGTGCTTGACCAAGCTCGCGTGCTCCTGCGCCTTGAATTGCGCGAAGCGCGGCAGGAATTTGTCCCAGTCGATGATGTGCGCGTCGATCTCGGGACCGTCGATGCAGGCGTGCTTGCGCACAAGTCTGCCGTCGATCGTGACCGGCACCATGCAGGCGCCGCACATGCCGGTCGCGTCCACCATGATCGAGTTGAGGCTGGCGACGGTGGGCGTGCCGTAGGGCCGGGTCAGCTCGCTCACCGCGCGCATCATGAGCGGCGGGCCGATCGCGATGACCTCGGCGACCTTGCGCGCCTTGCCTACCTTGGCGCTTTTCAGGAGCTCCTCGAGCGGGGTGGTGACAAAACCTTTGACGCCGAACGTGCCGTCGTTGCTGGCGTAGATGACGTCGAGCTGTCCAGGGAACTCCTGCGCGAGCTTGTCGATCCGCTCTCCCTCGCCGGTCCAGAACAGCATGCTCGCGGTCCGAAAGCCGGCGATGAGGGTGACGTGGTTGCCTAAGCTCAGGTGCGCCCGCATGATCGGATAGACCGGCGGCAGCCCAAGCCCACCGGCCGCGAACGCGACGGTCTCGTTCGCCTCGTAGCGGTGGAGTTTGCTCGGCTGGCCGAGCGGCCCGGCGATGCCGCTGAACGCCTCGCCGACCTCCATCGCATTGATCCCGATCGAGCTCGCGCCGACCGCCTGGATGACGAGATCGATGGTTCCCGCGCGCGCGTCCCAATCGGCGAGCGTCAGCGGAATGAGTTCGCCCTTCGGGGTCGGCAGGACGCGCACGAACTGTCCCGCCTGCGCGGCCTTGGCGATGAGCGGCGACTTTATCCGCATCTCGACGATGCCCTCGGCGAGATTGACCTTCTTGACGATGGTCTGCGGCGACTGGGCGAGGTCGGTGTAGCGCAGAGCGCGCTCGACAAGGTCTTCGATCTCGGCCTTGCCGAAGGAGATCTCGCCGAGAATCTCCCGCGCGGCGGCCTGCCCGTCGCCAGCGGCGAGGACCGCGGTCGCGCCGCCGCGTGTCGCGTCGCCGCCGGAATAGACGCCTTCGAGCGAGGTTTTCTGCGACCCGCCGCCGATGCTGATCGTTCCCCACTTGCTCGTCTTCAGATCGGGCTCGCTGTCCTTGATGATTGGGTTCGACGCGTTGCCAAGCGCCATGATGACGAGATCGACCGGCATGGTCTCGGTCCTGCCGGTGATGACCGGCGAGCGCCGGCCCGACGCGTCGGGCGGCCCGAGCTCGATCACGTCGAGGATGGCGTGGCAGACATGCGCCGACTTCTCGCTATGGAACTCGCGCGGCGAGCGCAGCACCTTGAGCTCGATGCCTTCCTCGAGCGCATGGTGCAGCTCCTCGACCCGAGCCGGCATTTCCGAGCGGGTGCGTCGGTAGACGATGGTGACGATCCCGCCGAGGCGCCTGGCGGTGCGGGCCGCGTCCATGGCGGTGTTGCCGCCGCCGATGACGATGACCTGCTTGTCCTTCACCTCCGGCAGCGGCGTTTCGTAATCGTCTAGCCGCGCCTGCATCAGGTTGACGCGGGTCAAAAACTCATTGGCCGACATGACGCCGAGCAGGTGCTCGCCGGGAATGTTCATGAAGCGCGGCAGACCGGCGCCCGTGCCGACGAAAATCTTCCAGAAGCCGTTGTCCCTGAGGTCCTCGAGCGTCGCCGTCTTGCCGACGACGAAATTGGTGACGAACCGGCCGCCGAGCAGCCGGATCTTGGCGACGACGTCGTCGATCAGTGAATTCGGCAGGCGAAACTCGGGGATGCCGTAGCGCAGCACGTCCCCAAGCTCGTGGAACGCCTCGAAGACGGTGACCGGATAGCCCTCGGCCGCCAGGAGATAGGCGTTGATGAGTCCAGCCGGCCCTGAGCCGATGACCGCGATCGGCGGCTTCTCGGCCTTCGTCCAGGGGCTGACGAAATTCTTCCAGCGCTCCCCCCGCGCCCCCGGATGCGCGAGCTTCTCGCGCTCGGGCAGGAACCATTCGAGCTGGCCGATCTCGATCGGCCGGCCGGTCAGCGTGCATACGCCCTGGCACTGCAGCTCCTGCGGGCAGACGCGCCCAGTCACGTCCGGCAGCGGATTGCAGCTCTCGATGAGCTCCAAAGCGTCCTTGAATTTGCCGGTTCCAAGCAGCCGGATCATTTCCGGAATGTGGATCTTGACCGGGCAGCCGCCCTTGGGCTCGCGCCCCGGCCTCGGCACGCCAAGCTCGCAGGCGCGGTCCTCGCACTGCTTGTCGCGCAAAGTTTCGAGCCAAACGAAAAGGTCGACCTCGCGCGCGCTGTAGCCGAGGTTCATGTAGCCGAGGTAGCCCTGATTGACGAGTTCGAAGTCGCGCGCGCGCTCCTCAGGCGAGCGGATATAAGGTGGGATGCCGTTCTGTCCCGGCCAGCCTTTCGACAGGCCTTTGAACATTGGGTAGCGATCGGAGAGATAGGCGTCGATCGCAACAATGAACTTGCGCTTGAACTTCAGCGGCACGTTCCAGATGAAGCGCAAAAGAGTCGCGCTCATGTCGTCGTCGCGCAGGAGGAGGTTCCACAGCGTTCGGGTGAAGTCTGCGCCGAGCGCCTCCTGCTTGAACTCCCAGACGATCGCCTGCGCGCCGTCGTCGATAAATATCTGCCGCAGGGACTGCGGGCTATTCAAGAGCCGCCGACGCAGGAGGTCGAGCTGCTTCTTGAAGACGTCGAAGGCCTCCGTGTGCTCGATCTCCTCGATTTCGCTCTGCGTCGACTCGAGCGCATTGGACGCTTGCCGATAGCGCTCGAGGTCGTCCGTTTTCGGAGTCTCGGCCGGCGGCGGCGATGCGGCGTGCGACGTCCGCTTGGGCTGCGGCAGTTCAATGTGCATGGATGATCTCCGCGTCGCAATTGGCGGCGATGCGAGCGGCCTTGGCTCTCAGCTCCGGCGTGACCTTGACGCGGGCGAGCGCGCCGGGAATGAGGTGGCCCACTTCCTTCATGACGCCGTCGACGACGACCCGAGTCTTCTCAAAAAGCTCGGGCATCTCCTGGTAGCAGGTCTTGCAGTTGGTGCACTTCGCGACGTCCTCGTCGGCGAGCGTCACCCAAGCCGCTCCATCGCCTTTCACTTCGGGTCGGGGCGCCTCGACGACGGCCGCGCCGCCGGCGGTCGCCAAGGCGACGCCGAGGCCGCCGCCGGCCGGCGCCTTGGAGGACGCGGCGAGCTCGGACATCGCCTTCGCGATGGCGTCGATCGAAGACTCGCGGGCCTCGACCGCCTCCTTGTACTGCTGGCGCAGCGACTCGAGCTCGACGTGATGGTCCGCGTCCAGCCTCGTGACGTCGAGGCCGGCGAGATATTGCAGGGTGCGCCAGTTTCGCCGTCGCTCCTCGACGAGATGGACGATCGCCTGCGACGCCTCCATCTTCGTGAGTCTCTTCTCATCGTCGGTCGCCCAGACGAACGGCGTCTTGGTCGCCCGCTCGGCCGCGCCAAGCTCGATATATTCATGCATCGGCGCGCCCGCCGCGTCCGGCGCAAGCGGCCGAAACTGCTTGCGGAACCGACCTTCGCTGAGAGCGAAATCAGCGGGCGTGAGCGGAACCTCCAGGAGCTTGACCTTGCCGTCCTCGATGTACTCAATGGCGTTCGTCGTCCAATCCTTGTCCGAATCGGGATTGCCCTCGATCGAGAAGCGCGCATGCAGGTCCGCGCCGCGGCGCGGGTCATGCACGAAGAGCGGGCTCATGCGGCTTTCGACCGCCATCCGCCCATGCCGGTTCGCCTGCGCGTCCGCGACGCCATGCTCGCCCTGGCAGGGCGTATAGACGTCCAGCACCGCAGGCGAATCGTTGTGATCGAGGAACTCAACAACGTTCTTGAGGAAGTGTCCCTGCATCGCCGCGCAGCTCTGCACCACGAAGACGTGCGGGTGAAACGCGGCGATGAGCGCGAGCTCCTTGCGCTCCTCCTGCTTGCCGGCGTGCGCGGAGCCGAACCGCGCGAGGTCGGAGTCCTGCGCCGTGAGGCTCGCCGTCGAGGTTTGCCCGCCGGTGTTGGAATAGGCGCCGGTGTTCAGAACCACGACCTTGATCGGCGTCACGGTGCTCAAGAGCCGCGACAGGGCGCCGAAGCCGATGTCGTAAGTCGCGCCGTCGCCGCCCATGCTGATGACTGTCGGCAGCAGGCTCAATTCTTCCGGCGTGAACTCGGCCCAGCCGAAGGTGCGGAAGAACTTGTCGTGCACCTGCGGGTCGTATTCGTCGGCGAGGTCGAGCTTGGCGATGCGCAGCGCGCGGATGTCGCCGCTCGCCTCGGCGCTCAGGCCCTCGAACA
>DATJXI010000219.1:0-3723 GCA_035500275.1 Roseiarcus sp.
CCAAACAGCAACGGAAAGTCAGCAGACCCAAATGTAGTGTCACGTTTGCACAATTTTTGCGCTTGATGTTGGGCGGCGAGTCGGATTCTGTGGTGCCCGGTTATGAGGGCCCATGTTCTTCCGCCTCAAGAAGTCCGGCGAACGCGCTTACGTGCAGATCGTCGAGAACGAGCGCGACGGCGCCGGCGTGCGCCAGAGGGTCATCGCCAATCTCGGCCGCGCCGACGAACTGGCCGCCTCCGGGCGCTCGCCTCGCTTCTTGGCTCGGGCGCCAAGCTCACCGACCAGGTGCTGCTGATCAATGCGCTAGGCGAGGACGCCGATGGGGCGCTGTCGGTCGCCGCCAAGCGGATCGGCGGGCCGATGTTGTTCGGCAGGATCTGGGAGCGGCTCGGCGTCGTCGAGGTCCTGACCGATTTGCTGGAAGAACGCGCCTTCGAGTTCCCGGTCGAGCGCGCCGTCTTCGTCGCCACGCTGCACCGGCTGTTCGTTTCCGGATCGGATCGCGACTGTTCGTCGTGGATGGAAGATTACGACATCCCCGGCGCGCAAGGTTTGGTGTTGCATCACTTCTATCGGACCATGGCTTGGCTCGGTGAGAAATTGGAGGAGAAGCCGGCCGGGGCGCTGGCGCCGCGCTGCGTCAAGGACCTGATCGAGGAGAAACTGTTCGACCGCCTCCGCGACCTGTTCACCGACCTGTCCGCCGTGTTCATGGACACCACCGGCCTCTCCTTCTACGGCGAGGGCGGCGAGACGCTCGGCGACCGCTTGCGACAGCGCTTTTCCATCGGCCGGGTGTGCGTCGTCGCCGACCGCGGCATGATCTCGGCGGCAACCCTCGCCGGGCTCGAGGAGCGCGGGCTGGAATACATTTTGGGCACGCGCGAGCGCTCCGAGGCGATCGTGCGCAGGATCGTGCTCGACAACGACGATCCCTTCGTCCCCCTCCTCGTCAAGCGCAAGGCGGGAGAGACCCAGCTCTTCGTCAAGCAGGTCAAGGTCGAAGGCGTTCGCTATGTCGTCTGCCGCAACGAGCAAGAGGCCGAGAACGACCGCAAGGACCGCGAGGCGATCGTCGCCGCGGTCGACGCGCAACTGAAGAAGGGCGACAAGGCGCTGATCGGCAACTCCGCCTATCGGCGCTATCTGCGCAAAGTCGGCGCCAAGGGCGCTCGCTCATTCGAGATCGACGCCGGCAAGCTCGCCGAGGAGGCGCGGTTCGACGGGATCTTCGTCCTGCGCACCAACGCCAAAATCACCCCGCTTGAGGCGGTGCTGCGCTATCGCGATCTTCTTCTTGTCGAGGACCTCTTCCGCCGAACCAAGGCGATCATGCGCACGCGGCCGATCTTCCATTCCTCCGACGCCGCCACCCGCGGGCATGTCTTCTGTTCCTTCCTGGCGCTGTCGATCCAGTAGCAGCTCGACGATCTCTCGCGCCAGGCCGGCCTCGCGCCGGAATGGAAGGACCTCTTGCACGATCTCGACCGACTCGTCCAGGTGCGCGTCCGCCATCGCGGCGCCGATTGGCTGGTGCGCACCGACGCCGCGCCAGACGCGACCAGGCTATTCAAATGCGCCCATGTCGCCCTGCCGCCGCGCACCCGTCAGGCCCGTCCGCCGCGGCCCCCCGTCCAAACGCGCCCGAAAACGCCGCGGCCGCCCCAGGCGTAGTGCCACGTCAACTTGAATTTCGCCGGAACGATAATCAACCACTTGCAAAACTCAGGTGTTCAAGTGGGGTTAGAGTGCGATAATACCCGTGGCGACCGCCTTCGCGACCGCCTGCGTGCGGTTGATCACGTCGAGGCGCCGCATGGCGTTGTCGCAGTGAAAGTTTATCGTCCGTTCGCTAAGACTGAGGATCACGCCAATCTCGGCTGAGGTCTTTCCACGCGCCGCCCAGGTGAGGACATCCCTCTCGCGGGCGGTGAGACCTTTTTTCGGCGGCTCGGCGCGGTGAGACCCGCCCTTCAGGGCCCCGTCCAGCGTGGACGTCCCTGATAGACGCCCGTCCTTGTCTGGCTGGCCGTCGTGAAGGTTGCTCTCGCGGTCATGCTGATTTGTCAGCACAACAAGCGGCAGTGCGTTATTCTGATGGAACGGCTGCGAAAGCTTTTCGAGCAATTCAAGGCAGCCTTCGATCCCACCCATGCGGAGCGTCGAGGCGTCGTAGAAGACGAGATTTGGGCGGCTCGCGAGAATTTTCTTGCCGCCCTCTTCTCCGTTTGAAGCAAGCTCAACGTCATAGCCAAGGTTGGTCAGCGCTGCCGCGAGCGCGGCGCCTCTTTCGCAATCACCGTCGATGCACAGCGCAGACGAGCGCGTGGTTCTTGTGGCGCGCCCTTGGCTCGCCTCGCGACCAGCGGCCACTCGGAAACCTTCGCAGTCCTGGGAGCGCCCTTCTGAGCCTTTGGCGCGGTATTGGCTGGGAATGCCGGCGGCGGTCGCCGCTTCAGAAGCATCGATCAACATGGTGTTTCGTCTCGCTCAAATGGTGAAACTGATGCGATAGTCGCTTACCGCCGACCCGGTTCGACCTACGGTTTTCGGTGTCGACAGGATTTGAGCTTTTCAGCGCGCAAAGGATAGTTGAGCGGGAGGCGGAGCCAAGTAAGCTGTCGTATATCCGGTCCACCTTTTCGATAGCGGGGCTAAACCTAGCCCGCTTAATGCAGCGCTTTGACGATACCGCCGTCATGGGCGGTGTTTTTGGATGATTTGTTTGGATTTCGCCTGCGCTTGGACGCACCGCGTCGGCTCCGGGTTGGTGCCAGAGTTTGGGGGGGAGGGTTTGCGGGTTGATGGGACGTTTGTGAATATTCGGGGCGCTCGAGCCCCGCCCGTCAGGTGACGAGGCGCGGTATGCGTCCGAGAGCGAAGCGCAGAATATCCTGCGCGGGGCAGGAGGTCGGCAAGTGCACTCGGATCATCGTCTTCATCTCGACGACGCGGGCGGCGATCTTGATGAGGCGCAGGCGCAGCGTATCGAACTGGGCGACGCGCCAAATCGAACGTTTCGGCATCGACACGCGCAGGCCCACATCAGCCAGTACGCGCCGGCGTGGAGGAACAGCCGAAGCTGATTGGCCGTGGCCTTGGTGCATGAGGTGCGATCCGCCGCCAGATGCGTCTTGAAGGATTTGATGTGGTTTTCGGCCTGGCCACGCCGGCAATAGACATCTTCGTAGAGCAGGCGAGCGTTTCTCTTGTTCAGATTGGTGACAATGAAGCGCGTGTCGGGCCCTTCGGCCCCGGCCTCGACGCGGGCGATGATGCGCTCGACGCGGCTCCAGCTTTTGGCGCCGTCGAAGAACTCCTTGAAGCGGCGCATTTTGCCGTCTCTTGGCGCGGCCTCGAAGCGCGCCTTCGTGCCGGCCTCCAGGACTTCGATGTGTCGGCGCAATGCCGCGGTTGGCGCGACGCCGAGGATGTAATCGAGGCCGTTGGCTCGACACCAGTCGAGAACCTCGGGGCTGCAGTAATGGCTGTCGGCCCGCAGCAGGATCTCAGTGTTGGGCCAGTTGGCGCGGATCGCGCGCAACAGACGGCGTGAGGCAAGGCCTTGATTTCCTTGCCGCCGGGCCGTTTGGCGGGCCGAAGGACGGCGGTGATGAAGCGGCCCTCGCCGTCGAACACGACGATTGGCTGAAAGCCATACTCGTCATAATGCGCGTTGAACAACCGCAACTGCTGGCCGCCATGCACCGCGTCGAACGT
>DATJXI010000220.1:0-28583 GCA_035500275.1 Roseiarcus sp.
TCCTGGCAGAAGCCGAGCGTCACCGGCCCGCAATCGGCGGGGTCGGTCAGAACCGCGATCGCTCGGTTCAGCGCCGGAACGAGATGCTCGGCGCGCGTGATCCGGTCGAAGTAGCGCGACACCGGACGGAAGCAGTCGTTGGCGCTCACCGTCCCGTCGGCGAAGCCCTCGACCTGCTGCAGGACGGGATCGGGCTTGCGGTTGGCGAAGACGTCGCCGGGGACGAGCAGCACCGGCAGGCGGTTGACATGCGCCATGGCCGCGGCGGTGACCATGTTGGTCGCGCCGGGGCCGATCGAGCTCGTGCAGGCCATCATGCGCTTGCGGCGCGAGGCCTTGGCGAAGGCGACCGCCGCATGCGCCATCGCCTGCTCATTGTGCGCGCGGTAGGTCGGGAGCGAGTCGCGCGCGGCGTACAGCGCCTCGCCGATTCCGGCCACGTTGCCGTGCCCGAAGATGGCGAATACGCCCTCGAAGAGGCGCTGCCTGCGGCCGTCGATCTCCACTTTCTGGGCGGCGAGGAACCGGACCATCGCTTGCGCGGCCGTCAGTCGGATCGTCTTCATGGGGTTTTCCTCACGGGCGAGGCGCGCGTGTCAGGGAGACCGCGCGCTCAATTGATAAGTTCTATCTACGACCTGCGTCATGGGGCTTCGCCGCCGGCCTTGCGCCATAGACCGCACAGGCGCTCGAAGGCGTCCGCCATGCGCTCGATTGCTTGAGCGTCGTCGATGCGCCCGGCGACCCATTCCGTCGCCGACTCAACGAATATCGTCCGCCCCACGGCGAAACCCTTCACGAGATCGCATTTTCGCGCGACCGCAAAGGCCTGCGCAAGGTCCTCCTCGGGCGCCTCGAGACCAAGAAGCACGATCCCGCGACACAGAGGATCGCCCGCTCTCACGACGGAAGCGACCTCGTCCCAGGCGGCCAAGTTGGGCTGGCCTTCGAGCTTCCACCAATCCGGTTTGATCCCTATCGTGTAGAGCCGCTCCAGAACGCGCGCGACCGTGTCCTCTTGAACGGAGCCGTTCTTGCTCGCGATGATCTCGATCAAAAGCTCGCGCCCAAGCGTCCTGGCCGCATCGTAAAGTCGCAGAAGTTCGCGCTCCTGGCGCGCCTTCATCTCCGGCGGATCGTCCGGGTGGTAGAAGCAGAGGCACTTGATCGTGTGGGCGAGTGGCCACTCCTCGAGCTTGGCGGCGAGCGACCCGCCGAACTCGAAGTCGAGCGGCCGGGAGCCCGGCTCCTCGACCGGCCTGCCGATCCAGAAGTCGTGGTCGGCGGCGCGAAACAGCGCTTTGCGGCCATATTTTCCGTCGAGCAGCATGCCGTAGCCTGGCCGCCCCGCCGCCACTTTCGCCGCCGCCTCAACCGCGAGCAGCTTGAACGCGCTGATCCGTTCACGCGGCGCGCCCGCGTCGTCGGCGATTTTCTCCAATTGCGCGCGATGGTCGATGGCGAACGCCATGATCGTCGGCGGCTGCGGCCGTCGGGTCGTCGCCCAATGCAGGTGATTCAAGTCCGCGTCGCGCCTGAGCGCTCGATGCGGCGACCCGTATTTGAGGAACCGGCTGAGTTCCGACCAGGTCGGATATTCCGCCGAACAGAGAAGGCGGGAGACGGCGAAGGCGCCGTTGGCGTTGGCGTAAGCGCAGCAGGTCTCGAGCGGCTCGTCGCGCAACCACCCGCGCAAGAAGCCGGACATGAACGCGTCGCCGGCGCCAAGGACGTTGTAGACCTCGACGGGAAAGCCCGGTCCCTTGACGCCTTCCTCGATCGACGCCGGGATGGGCCCAGGAAACACGACGCAGCCCATAGGCCCGCGCTTCAGGACCAGCGTCGCGCCGCTCAACGCGCGGACGGCCTTGAGCGCGGAAAGCGGGTCGTCGGCGCCGCCTGCGATCATCATCTCCTCTTCTGTGCCGACGATGAGGTCGCACTGCGGCAGGATGGGACTCAGGTTCTTCGTCACCTCGCCCGACCTGATGTAGCGCTCCTCGCCGGCGCCATGTCCGGCGAGGCCCCAGAGGTTCGGCCGGAAATCGATGTCGAACACGACCTTGCGCCCCGCGGCGCGGGCGATGCGCATGGCTTTGAGCTGGGCCGCCGCGGCGTTGGCGCGGGCGAAATGCGTGCCGCTGACAAGAACCGCTTTCGCGCTCTCGACATAGGCCGGGTCGATGTCGCCCTCGTCGAGCGCGCTGTCGGCGCAATTATCGCGGTAGAAGATGAGCGGAAACGTCTTCTCGTCGCGGATGCCAAGCAGGACGAGCGAAGTGAGGCGGGCGGGATCGGTGCGGACGCCGGCGACATCGACGCCCTCGCGTGCGCATTGCTCGCGGATGAAGCGGCCCATATGCTCGTCGCCGACGCGCGTGATGAGGCCGCTCTTGAGCCCGAGCCGCGCGGTGCCGATGGCGATGTTGGTCGGGCAGCCGCCGACCGCTTTCGAGAAGGTCGCCATGTCCTCGAGGCGTCCGCCGACCTGCACGCCATAGAGATCGACGGACGAACGGCCGATGGTGATGACGTCGAGACGGGGTTCGGACACGGATGGTTGCTCCCGTATCGTCAAGGCTCGATGGGCTCGTCGCCCGCGCCGAGCACGTTCTGGTCGAAATCAATGTTCGAGCCGGTTATGAGCCCCGACTCGTCCGAGCAGAGATAGGCGCAGGCGCGCGCCACCTCCTTGGGGTCGATGAGCCGTCCGAACGGCTTGGTCTTGACCGCTTCCTCGAGCCATCCGTCCTTGGCGCCGTGATAGGTCTTCATGATGCGGTCTTCGCCGGGCGTTGACATCCAGCCGATGTTGAGGCCGTTGACCCGAATGCGGAACTTCACGAGCGAATGCGCGACGTTCTTCGTGAGTGCAGCGAGGGCGCCCTTGGAGGCGCAGTAGGCGGTGATGTGAGGCTGGCCGCCGTGCGCCGACATCGACTGGATATTGACGATGGCGCCCGCGGTCTTCGTCTTGCGCATGAGGCGCCCCGCTTCTTGGATGAGGAAGAAGGGCGCCCGGACGTTGACGTCGAAGATCTCGTTGTAACGCTCCTCGGTCGTGTTGAAGATGTCGCCCCGGTCGGTCAGCGCGGCCGCGTTGACGAGCGCGTCCACCCGGCCGAAGCGCCGCTCCGCCTCGGCGATGACCGCGCGGCAGTCGGCGACCTTGGCGAGATCGGCCTTGACGAACAGGATCGGGCAGCCGGCGGCGGAAATCTCCTTGGCGACCCGCACGCCGTTCTCCGCGTTCCGGCCGCAGATGACGAGGCCTTCGGCGCCCCGCTCAGCGAACAGACGCGCGATGGCTTCGCCAAGGCCCTGCGTGCCGCCGGTCACGACCGCGATCCTGCCGTTGAGATTGGCCGGCCCTCTATAGGGGACGCGCGGCGCCGTTGCGGCCTGGGAGGCGGAGGTGTCACTCATTGGCGCTTCTCTCCCAGAGATTTCTGGCGGCCCAAGCGGGTCTCGGGACGCTGTCGGCGAGAATGAAACAAAAATTCTATTCCCAAGTCAAGATGGAATGTATATTCTTTTTTATTGGAACCTGGGCCGCACGGGCCCAGGGCAGTCAACCTAAGGGAGGATGGCATGAAGTTCGGCGTCATTGGGGCAGGGCGGATCGGCAAGATTCACGGCGGGAATGTCGCCGCCCGGCGCGATAGCGAGGTCGTCTACGTCGCTGACGCCGACGCCGGCGCCGCCAGGGCGCTCGCGGATTCGACCGGGGCCCAAGTCGCGTCCGTCGACGAGATCATCGCCTCCAAAGACGTCGAAGCCGTCGCCATCTGCTCCCCGACCGACACCCACGCCGACCTCATCGAGCGCGCCGCCCGCGCCGGCAAGGCAATCTTCTGCGAGAAGCCGATTGACCTCGACGTCGGCCGGATCCGAAAGTGCCTCGAAGTCGTCCGGAGCGCAGGCGCGACACTGATGATCGGCTTCAACCGGAGATTCGATCCGAATTTCGCCGCCCTGCGCGAGCGCGTCGCCGAAGGCGCGATCGGCGAGCTGGAGATCGTCTCCATCACGTCCCGCGACCCAGGTCCGCCGCCGCTCTCCTACATCGCGCGCTCGGGCGGGCTCTTCCGCGACATGATGATTCACGATTTCGACATGGCGCGGTTCATCCTTGGCGAGGAGCCGGTCGCGGTCAGCGCGATGGGGTCCGCGCTGGTGGACAAGGGCATCGGCCAGGCCGGCGACATCGACACCGCCGTCGTCATCATGGAGACGAAGTCGGGCAAGGTCGCGCAGATTTCGAACTCGCGCCGCGCGTCCTACGGCTACGACCAGCGGGTCGAGGCGCACGGGGAAAAGGGCATGATTCACGTAGACAACGTTCGCGAGACGACGGTCGAGATGGCAAGTTCGCAAGGGTTCACGAGCGACAAGACGCTCAACTTCTTCCTCGACCGCTACGACGCGGCCTACAAGATCGAGCTGGACGCCTTCGTAGGCGCGGCGAAGTCCGGCGCGAAACCCCGACCCGACGGTGACGATGGGCTGAAGGCCAATATCCTGGCGGACGCCGCCTATCAGGCGTGGAAGACAAAGCAGCGCGTCGCGATCGAATAGTGAGGCGTCGCGCCGGCTAAGCCCGCCCCAGCGCTTGCGACTCAAAAGCTCTGGTTTTATAGCCGGCGCCCGGGGAACAGGAGCCGGCCATGGCGCAGGCGCACGAACGACGCCCGGCCTCGAACCGGGCGCCGGAGGGTCGGCCGCGCCCGGCGGAACCGCATTCCCTCGCTTCACGCCTCATCCGATTTGTCGCCCGCCATCGGAGCGCAATCAGGCGGCTCGGCGCCGCCGCGAGCATTCTCATCATCGCCGTCTCGGCCGCGTTGTTCGTGCGGGCGCTCCTGCGGGTCGACGTCAACAAGTTCAAAGCGGCGTTCGCGGCGACGAGCGCCGACCAGATCATGCTCGCCTTCGGCTTCACCGCGCTGAGCTATCTGGCGCTGACGGGTTACGACGGGCTGGCGCTACGACACCTCAAGGTCAAAGTTCCCTACTGGCTGACCGCGCTCGCCTCGTTTGCGAGCTACGCAGTGTCCTTCACGCTCGGCTTTCCATTGGTGACGGGCGGGGCGGTGCGCTACTGGCTCTATGCGCCGGCGGGTCTCACCGCCGGCAAGGTGGCGGGTCTGACCATCGTGGCGGGCGTCACCTTCTGGCTGGGAATGGGCTTCATCGTCGGCGTCGGGTTCATGTTCGCCTCCGACGCCGTCGCCGAGATCGACCACCTCCATCCTCTCGCCAACCGGTTGATTGGCGTCGTCGCGATCGGGACGCTGATTGCCTATCTTGGCTGGGTCGCCAGCATGCGCTGGCGCGGCGCCTCGGCTTTCGGCAATCTAAAGCTGCCAGGCCCGACGCTGACCCTCGGACAGATGGCGCTCGGCGTGGCCGACGTCTGCTCGGCTTCCGCGGCGCTCTACGTTCTGCTGCCGAAAGACGCGGCGATCGGCTATCCGACTTTCGCAACGCTCTATTCGCTTGCGGCCATGCTCGGCATCGCCAGCCACTCGCCCGGGGGCTTGGGGGTGTTCGAGGCGACCATTTTGCAAGGCGTGGACGCGCCGGGCGGCGAGCTCCTCGCCTCCCTGCTGATGTTCCGCGGCATTTATTATGTCGTGCCTTTCATCGGGGCGATGGCGCTTCTCGGCGGCGTCGAGGCGGTGCGGCGCTGGCGGTCGATCCGCGAGGCCATGTCGGCCCCATCGGACGAGTAGCAGAGCCGCCCGATGACCGCATCCGAAGCTAACGAGCTTGCTGATCTCGTCCGATCCGCCTTCGCAGCGCAGCTCATCGAGGCCATGCCCGAGCCGGCCGTTTTGGTCGCCGCCGATGACCGTGTGGCCGCCGCCAACGCCCCGGCGCTTCGCCTGCTGCCGGGACTGAGGGTGGGCGATCCGCTCGTTCTCGCCCTGCGCGCGCCGGACATCGTGGACGCAAGGCGGCGGGTGATGGCGAGCGGCGAGACGGAGACGGTGCAGTGGAGCGAGCGCGTGCCGGTGGAGCGTCTGTTCGACGTGACGGTCGCTCCGCTCTCAACCTCGGCCGGAAATGTCGTGGCCACGCTGCTCACCTTGCGCGACTTCACGGAGCTCAGGCGCGCGGAGCGGATGCGCGTCGATTTCGTGGCCAACGCGAGCCACGAGCTGCGCACGCCGCTCGCTTCGCTGCTCGGATTCATCGAGACGCTTCAGGGTTCGGCGCGCGAGGATCCGAGAGCGCGCGACCGCTTTCTTCAGATCATGCGGGAGCAGGGCCGGCGGATGGCGCGCCTCATCGAGGACTTGCTGTCGCTCTCGCGCATCGAGCAGAAGGAGCACGTCCGACCGGCGGACGTCGTCGACCTCGCGCAGGCGACCCGCAGCGTTGTGGATTCCCTCTCGCCGATGGCCGCGGACCTCGGGGTTGAAATCCGAGTCAGCGCCGCGCAGCCCGTGCTCGTGCCGGGGGACCGGGACGAACTCGTGCGCGTCGCCGAGAATCTCATTGAGAACGCGATCAAGTACGGAGTCCGCCCCGACGCCGAAAACGGCCAAATCGTCGAGGTCGCGGTCGCCGCGACGGACAAGAACGCGACCCTGTCCGTCCGCGATCATGGGCACGGCGTCGCGCCCGAGCACCTGCCGAGACTGACGGAACGATTCTACCGCATCGACGCCGGCCAGAGCCGGGCCAAGAACGGAACCGGCCTCGGCCTTGCGATCGTCAAGCACATCCTCACCCGCCATCGCGGCAAGCTGACCATCGCGAGCCGCATTAACCAAGGCTCCTGCTTTGTCGCTAGCGTCCCCCTCCACGTGAGCAAGAAAGCTTAAATTACAGATATTTGCGCTGTCATAAAAGGTTTGCTGGTTCGTCATAGAACCCTGCTGTCGGGGCGGTATGGGTGAAGGGCGTCGCCCAAAGCGGGGGGCGCAACGAACCGCGGCCATATCCTCCGGAGAGTTTCCCATGAACATGAGAACGATCATAGGCGCGGTTGCGCTTGTCGTCAGCGTCAACCTTGCGTCGGCCGCCGGCGTTTCGGGCGCCGGCGCGACCTTCCCCTATCCGATCTACGCCAAATGGGCCGACATGTATAACAAGGAAACCGGCTTCAAGCTTAACTATCAGTCGATCGGATCGGGCGGCGGGATCAAGCAGATCAAGGCGAAGACCGTCACCTTCGGCGCCTCGGACATGCCGCTCGAGCCCAAAGACTTGGCGGCTTCCGGTTTGGTTCAATTCCCGACGGTGGTCGGCGGCGACGTGCCGGTCGTCAATCTCGACGGCATCGGCCCGAACGACCTCGTCCTCGACGGTCCGACGCTCGCCGACATTTTCCTCGGCAAGATCACCAAGTGGGATGATCCGGCGATCAAGAAGCTCAATCCGAACGCTAAGCTTCCCTCGAGCGCGATTGTGGTTGTGCATCGCTCGGACGGTTCCGGGACGACCTTCATCTTCACCGACTACCTGTCCAAAGTCTCGCCGGAGTGGAAGGAGAAGGTCGGCGCCAGCACCGCCGTCGAGTGGCCGACCGGCATCGGCGCCAAGGGCAACGAGGGCGTTTCGAACAACGTGACCCAGACGAAAGGCGCGATCGGCTACGTCGAATACGCCTACGCCCTAGAGAACAAGATGGCGTCCGTGCGGATGATCAACAAGGACGGCAAAGCCGTCGCGCCAAACTCCGCTTCCTTCCAGGCGGCCGCGGCGAACGCCGACTGGGCGAACTCTGATCATTACCATGTCATTCTGACGAACGAACCGGGCGCTGAAACCTGGCCAATCGCGGGCGCGACCTTCATCCTGATGTATAAGCAGCCCGTGGATCCCGCCGCCTCGGCCGAGGCCCTCAAGTTTTTCGACTGGGCCTACACCAATGGCAAGCAGGCCGCCGAAGCCCTCGACTATGTGCCATTGCCCGGCTCGGTCATCGCTCAGATCGAAAAGACCTGGGCGACGGATATCAAGGGCCCCGACGGCAAGCCTGTATATTCGAAGTGACGTCGAATTCGACGGATCGTCGGGAGGTCCTCGGATCTCCCGATTCGCGTTTCGGCGCGGCGCCCCGGTCGCCAAGGCGGGGCTCCGCTGGAGTTTCGAGGCCATGACTGAGACCGTGATGCCGTACATCAAGACGGCGGGCGCTACAGCTCAGATCCGGACGCGCGCGATCAGGCGCTTCGCGGTGGGCGACAAGTTTTTTCGCCTCGTGACGCAAGGCTCCGCGCTCGTCGTGCTGTTGATTCTTGGCGGGGCGATCCTGTCGCTGATCAACGGCTCTATCCCCGCGTTTCAGGCTTTCGGCCTCGGCTTCTTCACCGATCAAATTTGGAATCCGGTCACCGAGAAATTTGGCGCCGCCGCGCCGATTTTCGGAACTCTCGTCACGTCCGCAATCGCCATGGCGATCGCCGTTCCGGTGGGCATCGGCATCGCCATTTTTCTCACCGAACTGTGTCCTCCCTCTTTGCGCCGGCCGATCGGCATCGCCGTCGAACTGCTGGCCGGAATTCCCAGCATCATCTACGGAATTTGGGGCCTGTTCATATTCGCGCCGTTTCTCCAGCAATACGTGCAGCCCGGCCTCATCGCGCTCTTCGCCAACGTTCCGGCGCTGAACTCCCTCTTCGCCGGGCCACCTTACGGCATCGGGATGCTGACCGCGTCGCTGATCCTGGCGATCATGGTCCTGCCGTTCGTCACCTCGATATCCCGCGACGTGTTCGACACGGTGCCGCCGATGCTGAAGGAATCGGCTTACGGGATCGGTTGCACCACTTGGGAGGTGGTGAGGAATATCGTCATTCCCTACACCCGCGTCGGGGTCATCGGCGGCTGCATGCTCGGACTTGGCCGCGCGCTCGGCGAAACGATGGCGGTCACCTTCGTGATCGGCAACGCCCATAAGATCAATGCGTCGCTGCTTGCGCCGGGAACGACCATCTCCGCGAGCATCGCCAACGAGTTCACCGAGGCGGTTGGCGATCTCTACACCTCGTCGCTGATCGCCCTTGGTTTGATCCTGTTCATGATCACTTTCGTCGTCCTTGCGATCGCCAGAATCATGTTGATGCGCCTCGAAGTCAAGGCGGGGAGATAAGCGCCATGTCCTCCTCCTTCTACTCCAGGCGACGTCGCCGAAACGCGATGTGGATGGGCCTGAGCTTGGCGGCCGCCGTCTTCGGACTGGCGTGGTTGTTCGTGATTCTCGCCGTGCTCTTCTGGAAGGGATTCTCGGGGCTGTCGCTTGCGGTTTTCACCGAGATGACGCCGCCGCCCGGCAGCAGCGGCGGTCTTTTGAATGCGATCGTCGGCAGCCTGATCCTGACCGCCATCGGTGTCGCCCTCGGTACGCCGCTCGGCATGCTGGCGGGCACTTACCTAGCGGAATACGGAAAATATTCGAGACTCGCCTTTGTCGTTCGCTTCATCAACGACATCCTGCTCAGCGCCCCGTCGATCGTGATCGGCCTTTTCATCTATGAGATCATCGTCGCGCCGATGGGTCACTTCTCGGCCATCGCCGGCGCCATGGCGCTGGCGGTCCTGGTGGTTCCGGTCGTGGTTCGGACGACCGAAGACATGTTGAACCTGGTTCCCAACGCATTGCGCGAAGCCGGCTCCGCGCTCGGCATGCCGCGTTCGCTGGTAATCCAGCGCATCGGCTATCGCGCCGTTAGGGCCGGTCTGATCACCGGCGTGCTGCTCGCCGTAGCGCGAGTGAGCGGCGAGACCGCGCCGCTCTTGTTCACCGCACTGAACAATCAGTTCTTCAGCACGCAGCTTCTCAAACCGATGTCGAGCCTGCCGACTGTGATCTTTCAATTTGCGCTGAGCCCTTACAAGGAATGGCAACAATTGGCTTGGACCGGCGCATTGATCATAACGCTGGCTGTCCTGGCGCTGAGCATCACGGCTCGCGCGCTCTCCGCCCAAACACAACAGAAGTAGGATTTGGAAGGTGTCGCTTATGACGGGTGAAGTCACGGCCCCGAAATCGGCCAAACCGCCGCGCGCAAGCAAGGACAAAGTCGCGGTCCGCGGCCTCGACTTCTACTACAGCGAGACGCACGCGCTGAAGAACGTCTCGCTCGGCCTGCAGGAGGGTCAGGTCACCGCCTTCATTGGCCCTTCGGGCTGCGGCAAATCCACTTTGCTGCGCGTCCTCAACCGCATGTACGACCTCTATCCGGGTCAGCGGGCGGAGGGGGAGGTGATGCTCGACGGCGAGAACATCCTGTCACCGGACCTCGACCTCAATCTGCTGCGCGCGCGCGTCGGCATGGTGTTCCAGAAGCCGACGCCGTTCCCGATGACGATCTACGACAACATCGCCTTCGGGGTCCGCCTCTACGAAAAGCTGCCCAGGTCCGAAATGGACGGCCGCGTCGAATCGGCGCTGAAGGAATCCGCGCTCTGGAGCGAGGTGAAGGACAAACTGAACGCCAGCGGCCTAAGCCTTTCCGGCGGCCAGCAACAGCGCCTTTGCATCGCCCGGACTGTCGCGATCAAACCGGAAGTGATCCTGTTCGACGAGCCGTGCTCCGCGCTCGACCCGATCTCGACGGCCAAGATCGAGGAGCTTATCGACGAGTTGTCGGGCGATTACACGATCGCCATCGTCACCCACAACATGCAGCAGGCGGCGCGGGTTTCCCACTACACGGCCTTCATGTATCTTGGCGAGTTGATCGAATTTAACGAGACGAAGACTGTTTTCACGTCGCCGCGCGACAAGCGCACGCAGGACTACGTCACCGGCCGCTTCGGCTGAGGGAGCATCTTCTGTGGTCGATCACACCGTCAAATCCTACGATAGGGAGCTCGACACGCTCGAGCGGCGCATTGCGGAAATGGGCGGCATCGCCGAAAAAATGGTGATCGACGCGATGGATGCGCTCGCCAACGCCGACGCCGCGCTCGCGCAGCAGGTCATTGCGACCGATCCCCGCCTTGACGCCCTGCAGCGTGAGATCGAGGACCTCGCGGTCATGACGATCGCGCTGCGCCAGCCCGTCGCGGTCGACTTGCGCGAGCTCATCGGCGCCATTCGGGTGACCGGCGACCTTGAGCGGATCGGCGATCTCGCCAAGAATATCGCCAAGCGTGCGGTGAAGATCTCGGGCGAAGCGCGCATCCCGCGCGCGATCGTCGGCATCAAGCACATGAACGAAGTGGCGACCGAGCTCCTCAAGGATGTGCTCGACGCTTACGCGCAGCGCGACGTGGAGCGCGCGCGGGACGTGTGGGCGCGGGACGTGGACCTCGACGCGCTCGAGGATTCGGTTTTCCGCGATCTTCTCACCCATATGATGGAGGACCCACGCAACATCTCCTTCTGCGCCCACCTCCTCTTCTGCTCGAAGAACATCGAACGCATCGGCGACCATGCGACCAACATCGCCGAGACAGTGATCTATGTGACCACTGGCGAGACCCTGCCCGCAGAACGCCCGCACGGGCGCGAAGACGTCGGGTATGATCTGGAGGGGCTGCATGACGAGTCAAGTCCGTAGGGACATCCGCCAGGACGCCGGATCGGCGCCACGCATTCTCATTGTCGAGGATGAATCGGATCTGGCGCTGATGCTTGCCTACAACCTCGAAGCGGAAGGCTATGTGGTCGAATGCGTGGAGCGGGGAGACGAGGCCGAACTCCGCCTCGCCGAGCGCCCGCCGGACCTTGTCATTCTCGATTGGATGCTGCCGGGGGTGTCCGGCCTGGAAATCTGCCGGCGCGTGAGGGCGCGGGAAAGCACGCGGACTCTCCCTGTAATCATGGTGACCGCGCGCGGGGAGGAGGCCGAACGGGTCAGGGGCCTGTCGGTTGGCGCCGACGACTACGTGGTGAAACCCTTTTCTGTCCCGGAACTCATGGCCCGTGTGCGCGCGCTCCTGCGCCGCAGCCGCCCCGAGCGGATCGCCGACCGGCTCAACGCCGGCGATCTCGACCTCGACCGCGAAACCCGACGCGTGCGCCGCGGCTCGCGCGACATCCATCTCGGACCCACCGAATTTCGCCTGCTCGAATACCTGCTCGAGAAGCCGGGCCGCGTGTTTTCGCGCGCTCAGCTCCTCGACGGCGTCTGGGGACAGGCGGCCGAGATCGACGAGCGCACGGTCGACGTGCATGTCGGTCGCCTTCGCAAGGCCCTGTCGCGTGGGCGCGAACGGGATCCAATCCGAACCGTGCGCGGGACGGGCTACGCTTTCGACGAGACGTTCGGCAAGCCGCCCGTCTCGGAGCGGACAAAATCGCCAGACGCTCGCTGAGCGCGTTCGTCGCCGGACTTTGGGTGTGCTGCGTCGCGCCGCCGAGGGGACGGCGGCGCCTAAAAAGCTCCCGCGCGGAAAGACCGAGCGATGTTCCAAACTCCCCTTTTCTGTTGTTGCGTCGAGCGCCCTCGCCGGGCAATCTCGGAAAGTCGCGCGCGTGATTCGCTCTTGGGCCGCGCGTGCGTTTTGGGGGGGCCTTTTGCGGCTTTCGATGCGCGTTTGCGCCTCGAAGAAAGCCGCCATGCAAGGAGGCCTTCTCATGCTCAAATGGTTTCGGGAGCGGCGCGCGCGCGTCGAAGGTTTGGCGGACGCGCTGATCAGCGGGCGCGGCGCGGAGGCTTACGCCGAGGCGCGCTGGCGCGCCCATGTCGCTGGTTCCGGCGCCACCGCCAGGCAGTGGAGGGCGGTGGCCGCGATCGTTGCCCGCAAACTGAGCGAAACGGGAGGGAGCCTCGGCCTCGATGATGAAGTCCCGCCCGATGCGGGCGGCCTGACAACCCGCGCCGTGTAAATTTGTTTCTCGGCCGCGACTCGGCAAGCAGCCGGGCGAACCGGCCACAAGTGCAGGCGATCGCTCATTTTGAATCGTCTGCGCCGCGGCAAGTTTCAACGGATGGCGTAGGTCCGCGGCTACCTGTACCGATTTTGGCCGAATTGACCCCGACGCGACGCTGCCGCATCGTATCCGGGCCTCGTGCGCTACGCTTCTCCGCATCTCCGTAGGGCACTCGGTCTCGCCCCGCGTCTGCTTCAGGCAGGCGCGGGGCCCCGAATATCCGACTGGAAGGACCTGTTCGGTCGCCGTTGTGGCGTGAGTGCGGTTCGCAGGCTCTGGATTGCGATTATGACGACCACCGTTCCGTACGACGCTACCGCCGCTATCTATGACGACGCCGACTACGTTCGCCCCTTGCAGGAAGGCGACATCGTGCGCTGCGGCGACATCCGCGATGACTGCAAGGTGCTCGGCGCCTGGAGCGACTGGGTTTGGCTCTATTCCCTCAATTCCGGGAGTCTTGCGCCGTTCACCGCTCGCGTCCGCGACTGCGATCTCATGAAGCAGGCGGAAGCGCCGCGCTGGCCTTATCGCTGAGAGCACAACCCCGCCGGGGCGGCTCGGCTTCGCGACTCCTTAGCCACTATTGGTGTCGCTCCTGAGCCACTGTTGGAGTCGCTCCTGACGGGACTCGATCCTCTCGATCCGCCTCCAGACGTCAGCGATCGAGTCCTCAATCGCGTCCTGAGTTCTGATCAGCTCCTGCTGGGTCTTGCTCATGCTCCGCAGCGTGGCGAGCGCCACGATCATCACCCTCTCCAGGCGCCAGACGACGTAAACGAGAACAATGCCGACAAAAATGATTCCCGCCGTTTGGACCGAATTGAGCATGCAAGCCAACCGAAGTTTTCCGCTCCCCGCCCCCTTGGAGAATAAGCGCCGGATCGGGGCGTAGCGTGCGCAAGTCTGCAAAGCGAGGCTTGCGCATAAGCAAGCTCGTTCTTCTGCGACGCTCATTTTCACCGACGAAGCCCGCCCGGTCGCTACGTTGCGGGAGGGAACGAATCCGCCCGCGCCCCTGCCCACGCTTCTCGCCAGCGTCTGTCGTGCGAGCCCGCAATGAGCTCGCCCCTTTTCAGCGAAGGGTAGATCTCGGCGAAGTTCATCGACTCATACGCATTCACTCTGCGCGAAAAATGCTCGGGCTTGAATTCGTGAGGATGACTTAGTCCGGCGGCGGCCGTGAGCTCGGCGAGCGCATGGAGCATCGACGCGTGATAGTTGCGCACGCGCTCCGTCTTGTCCGCGATCACGAGCGCGCGCGCTCGCGTGCGGTCCTGGGTTGTGACGCCGGTCGGACAACGGTCCGTGTGGCAGCTCATGGATTGGATCCATCCGGGCGCGAACATGAATCCCCGGGCGGCGTTGCACCAGTCAGCGCCGAGGGCCATGGCGCGGGCCATGTCGAAGGCGTTGATGATCTTGCCTGAACAGCCGATGCGGATGCGGTCGCGCGCGTCGATTCCAATGAGCGCGTTGCGCCACCGCCGGCGCGATGGTACGGGCTGATTCCTCCCTCTCCGGTATCGTGGGCAAATCCGCCGAGCGCCGCGGCCTTGTTGAGGGCCGCATCTCGGGGCGGATGTGCTCAAGGATGAAGCGCAGGTGCGCCGAGATCGGATAGTTCCTCAACACCGCGTGACGCGTCTGAAGCAGGTCGTAGACGCCCAGGGCGCTCAAAGTCCCGAACACAATCACCAGAGCGCCGAACGCCCAGTTTGCGGCCGGCGCGACGCCCGCCGCAATGAAGGCGGCAAACCAGACCGCAAGCAGAGCCGCGAGAGTGAGGACGACGAAACGAGCGAAAAGGCCAGCGCGAGCATGCGTGCCTCCGTCAAATTCGAAGGACACGATGTTGCACGCCCCTGTGTGACTCTGGCGTAACGAAGAAGAGGTGCGGTTTGCGCGATTTCGGGAAGATGGTACCGCCACCCCGGATCGAACGGGGGACCTCTAGATCCACAATCTAGCGCTCTAACCAGCTGAGCTATGGCGGCCCGAGGATCGGCGGGGAAACTAGTGCCAAAGCCGGATGCGCGCAAGGTCCGGCCTCGACAGGTCCGGCCTCGTAGGGGACCACCCCAATCAACGCGAAAACAGGGTGGAAAAAAGGAACGCCGCCCGAAAAACAGCGGGCGGCGTCCATTGCGGCGCGTGGGAGGAGACGCGCCGCAACTCTTAAGGTCAGACCGCGATCTTGAAGGACTTGGCGACCTGATCCTTGATCGGGGCGTAGGCCTCAGCAACGGTCTTCTGCGTGAGCGCGCCGATGTCCTTGGCCTGGCCGGTCATGGCTTCAACCTGCTTGCGGGCGAATTCGCTCTGCAGCGCAACGAGGTCCGACAGCGACTTCACTCGAAATGTCGCCTTCATGAGATCGAAGTTCGCTTCTGCGTTGGCGCGCAGCGCTTCGAGCGCCTTAGCGTTGATTGCGACGACGCCGTTCTTCGCTGCGGCGAAACTCTGCTCGAAGGCGTTCGCGGCCTCGTCGGCGGAGGCCTTGGCCTTGGCGAATGCGGCTCTGGACTCAGAAACCCCCTTCTCGAGAGCGGCCCGGACCTTCTCCTGGATCTCGGCCACCGGCGGGGAGGCGGGCGGCGGCGCGGTCTCAGCCATCGGCGGGGAGGCGGACGGCGGCGCGGTCTCAGCCACGCTCTCAACGATGGACGGGAGGGTTTGCTCGACCGGCGCTTCTGCCGGCGGCTCGGCCTGCGGGACGATGGCTTTCTTAGGTGCGGTGGCCATTCACGTATTCCTTTGGAGTGAGAGTGAATTCAACGCGTTAAGGACAGATGCCTACTTCGAGCCCGGAATGACGGTCTTCTGCACGACCGCGCCGAGCTCCTTCGCCTGCTCCTGCAAGGCGGCGAGCTGAGCCTTCAGGTAGTCGCTCTGAAGCGCGATCGCCTCCTGCGGGTCCTTGGCGCGCACAAGTTTGTGCGCAAGATCGAAGGCGGCGTTCACGTTCTGCTCGGTGTAGGAAAGGACTTGGGCGCCGACCGATTTGGCGCTGCCCTGTGTCGTCGTGGCGGCGTCGCCCGCTGCGCCTGCCGCGCGCTGCGCGACGGAAAGAAAACCCTCGAACGCCTTGCGCGCCTGTTCGACGCTGCGCTCGGCGAAGTCGCGAAGCTCGGCCGGCACTTCAAATGGAGAACTGGACATTTTCATCCCTTCCGGACGGTTTTGGCGGGTGCGGCGCACCCGATTGATACAATCACCATATACCGCAACTTTTGCTGCAGTGCAACATCATTTTGCAGTGCACCCAATCTTTTTAACCCTACGCTCGACGCCCCCTCTGGCGGCCATGGAGAAAACGGCGCAACAGCGTTAAACTCTTACTAACCTTAGCCGTCCCTCATTGCGGCTTCCTTGATGTGCGTCATTCTGCAGGCAGGCTTTTGACCGTTTCGCCGTCCAATCCGGAAGAAGTGGCCTTGGCGCTGACGCCGGCTGCGGCAGGCGACATATTTCAGGCCGCGCGGCGCCTCTCGGAAGGCGAAGACACGGCGCTCGCAATCGTCGACGCGGCCGGCCGCGTCGTTTACGCAAGCGAGGCGGCGGAACGCGTTTTTGAGGCTGAAAGCTCGCACGCCATCCAGTCCCGCCTGCTGGCCGGGCACGGGCCGACCGCGCGGCGTCTTCGGCGTCTTGCAGCCGAGGCGCCCGTGGGCGCGCCTCGGCTGGAGCAATTCCGCTTCGCCATCGGCCGCCGGGCGGTCACGCTCAACCTGCGCTGCACGGGTCTCACGGGGCAGGGCGGGACTTATCTGGTTCTATCCGCGCCCGGCCCTGCGCGCGTGGGGGACCCTCCCGCCGTCGCGTTCGCCGAAGCCACGCCTTCGCCTCTGCCGGCGACGCGCCAGACCCGCTTCTTCTGGACGCTCGACGCGGGTGGCGCCTTTGGCCCCGCCGACCCGCTCATCGAATCAGCGCTTGGCGCCAACGCGCCGCTGCAAGGCGAAACCGTCGCCGATCTCATGCTCCGCGCCGACATCGGGAACGGCGCCGGCCTCGCCCGCGCCCTTTCGACGCGCGAGACCTTCGCCAACCTCGCCGTGCTTTGGCCTGCCGCCGAGTTCGGCGCTCGCGCGCGCATCACGCTCTCCGGGTCGCCCGTCTTCGACCGGGAGCGCGCCTTCGCCGGCTACTGCGGTTTTGGCTGCGTCGGGGAGACGACCGCGGCCGCCGAATCGGCGATCCAGGAGCCGCCTGTCACCGAAGTCGAAGTCGCGGAGACGACGTCACCGACCTCTTCGCAGCCGCCGGAATCAGGAGCGCCCATGGCGCCGTCAGGCGAATCGCAGACCAACGGAACGGGGTCCGTCCGAGCATCGCCCGAAGAAAGCGCCAAGGCCGACGAGCCTTCGGCAGTTGAACCACCCCCGCCGGCGCCTTCGCTCGAACGAACCGCGGAGATCTACGTTCTGCGCCAATCTTCCCTGTCCGCCGCAAAGGTCGTTCCGATCCGTCCCGGCGCGCTTGACGGCGCGCCGCCGGACGGGGCGCAGGCCGCCAGCGACGGCGTCGAACTCAACAGGAGCGAGCGCGAGGCGTTCCGCGAGATCGCGCGCGCGCTCATCGGCCGGTCGCCGCTGTCTCGCGACGAGAAGACGGCCGACGCTCGCGCTGCTCCGCAGCCCGCCGCAGCTGCGAAGGCTTTTTCGTCCTCGCCGCCGCTTTCAGAAAAAGCGACCGCGGCCGCCGAGCCCGCCCCCGCGCTCCACCGCAACGCGTCGGCGATCCTCGACCGGTTGCCGATCGGCGTGCTGGTCGTGCGCGACGCGCGCGCGCTCTACGCCAATCACACGCTGCTTGCGCTCGTCGGTTATCGCGATTTTGCGCATTTCGAAAGCGCCGGCGGCTTGACCGCCATGTTCCGCGGCCGGGACCCGAACGACTTCTCGCAAGACGCTGCGCTGGCGGTGGTCCGCTCGGACGGGCGGCCGGTGGCCGTAGACGGGCGCGCGCAGGCGATAGCCTGGGATGACGCGCCGGCGACGCTCATCGCCTTGCGCCGCGCGGGCGAGCAGGCAAATGCGAACGGCGCCGCCAAGCCGCAGGCGCAGGCGCGCAATGGCGCCGCCGCCGAAGAACTCCAGGAGATGCTCGACCATGCGGCCGACGGCGCTGCAACGCTCGACCTGGCCGGACGGATCCAGTCCCTCAACGCGCCCGCCGAACGGCTCTTCGGCTACGCCGAGGCGGAGGTTGACGGCGAGAGCCTCCTCATGCTGCTCGCGCCGCAGAGCCATCCCGACGCGACGGCGAGGCTGGAGCATCTCAGCCAGTTCGCGGAGAGCGCCCGGGCGAGCCGGGCGGTCGCAGTCGCCGGCCGGGCCAGGAATGGCGACGCGATCGAGCTCGCGCTGACGCTCGCGCGCATCGGCCCGGCCGAGGCGCCGCAGTTCTGCGCGCTGTTCCGGAATCTCAGCGCGGAGCGCGAGGCCGAGCGGCGGCTCATCGTCGCCCGCGACGCGGCGCTCGCCGCAAGCGCGGCCAAGACGGACTTTCTCGCGCACGTGAGCCATGAAATCCGCACGCCGCTGCATGCCATACTGGGCTTCGCCGAGGTGATGATGGAGGAGCGGTTCGGCCCGATCGGCAACGAGCGCTATAGCGACTACCTCAAGGACATCCACGCCTCAGGCCGACACGTGATGAGCCTGGCCGACGATCTCCTCGACCTCAGCAAGATCGAGACCGGCAAGCTCGAGCTGGCTTTCGCGCCGGTCGACGCCAACAACGTCATTCGCGAATGCGTGTCGCTCATGCAGCCGCAGGCGGCGCGCGAGCGCATCATCATGCGCGTCTCGCTCTTCGATCAGTTGCCGCGGGTGATCGCCGACGAGCGCTCGCTGAGGCAGATCATGCTCAACCTCATGTCGAATGCGGTGAAGTTCAACGAGCCCGGCGGACAGGTCATCGTCTCGACGGCGGTAGACGCGACCGGCCAGGCAGTCATCCGCGTGCGCGACACAGGCGTGGGCATGAACGAGAGCGAAGTCGGCGTCGCCCTCGCACCCTTCGGCCGCATCGGCAGGTCCGGCCACAAGGCGGGCGCCGGACTCGGCCTGCCGCTGACGAAAGCGCTGGTCGAGGCGAACAAGGCCGAGTTCTCGATCAAGAGCCGACGGGAGCAGGGCACGCTGATCGAGATCGCGTTCCCGGTCGTCCAGGCGGCGGAGTAGGCGAAGCCCATTTGTGCGCCAACGGGTTTAAGGCGAGCCTCTGGCCCGGCGGCGAGCCTGACTTAGACCCAGGCGTGAGCCGAGAGCACCCATGGAGCCATGATGCCGGCCCATCGCACCGAATCCGACAGCCTCGGCCCCGTCCAGATCCCGGCCGACAAGCTTTGGGGCGCCCAGACTCAGCGCGCGGTCGAGCACTTCCGCATCGGGCGCGAGCGCATGCCGCGCGAAATGATCGCCGCTTTCGCGATCGTGAAGAAGGCCGCCGCGACCGCCAACCACGCCCTCGGGCGTCTCTCCGAAAACGAGCGCCGCTTGATCGCCAGGGCCTGCGACGAGCTCCTCGCCGGCGAACACGAGGACATGTTTCCCTTGCATGTGTGGATCAGCGGCAGCGGCACCCAGTTCAACATGAACGTGAACGAGGTGATCGCGAACCGGGTGTCTCAGCTCGCGGGCCATCGCGTCGGCGGCAAGACGCCCGCCCATCCCAACGACCACGTCAACATGTCGCAGTCGACCAACGACGCCTTCCCGACCGCCATGCATATCGCGGCGGCGACCGGCGTCGCGTCGCGCCTCTTGCCTGCGGTCTCGGCCTTGCGCGACTCCATCGCCGCCAAGGCGACGCAATGGGAGCCAATCGTCAAGATCGGCCGCACCCATCTTCAGGACGCGACGCCCGTCACCCTCGGCCAGGAATGGTCGGGCTACGCCGCCATGCTGACCGACGGCCTCGAGTACATCGAGGCGACTCTGAAGGAAGTGTATCGGCTGCCGCTCGGCGGCACCGCGGTCGGCAACGGCGTCAACGCCCCGCCCGAATTCGGGAGCAGGGCGATCGCCGAGATCGCCCTGCTCATCTCCCTGCCCTTCACGCCCTCGCCCAACCGCTTCGCCGCGCAAGGGTCGCATGACGCGCTCGTGCGGCTCTCGGGCGCGCTGAAAGCGCTCGCCGTCTCGCTCGTCAAGATTGCCGACGACATCCGCCTGATGGCGTGCGGGCCGCGCGCGGGGCTGGCGGAAATCTCGCTGCCCGAGAACGAGCCCGGCTCCTCGATCATGCCCGGCAAGGTCAACCCGACCCAGGTCGAGGCTATGACCATGCTCTGCATGCAGGTGATGGCGAACGACGTCGCGGTTTCGCTCGGCGGGGCGGGCGGCCACTTCGAGATGAACGCCTATAAGCCGCTCATCATCTACAACCTCATGCAGTCGATCGATCTCTTGAGCGACGGCTGCGAAAGCTTCCGCAAATATCTCGTCGAAGGCGCGCGTCCGAATCTGAAGCGGATCGAGGAGCTTGTGAACCGCTCGCTCATGCTGGTCACCGCGCTCTCGCCGGCGATCGGCTACGACAAAGCGGCCGAGATCGCCCACCACGCCGCCGAGTGCGACCTGACGCTGAAAGAATCGGCGCAGGAGCTCGGCTACGTCTCGGAAGAGGATTTCGACCGGCTCATCGATCCGGCTAAGATGGCCGGGATCAGGTGAGGCTCCGCGCTCGTCACGCACGAGATCAGCTTTGCGCGCGACGTCTCGACGCGCGTTATGTTCCGGCATCAGGGGCTGATCGAGGCGGAGGGGCCGCCGGAGGAGCTGTATTCCGGCGCGACGTCAGAGCGCTTCCGGCAGTCATCTGGAAGGAGAGGGGGTAGCGCTTTCACAGCGACTGCGGCGCGATCTCGACCCTAAGCCCACCGAGCGGTGAGCGGCGGAGAGCCATGCGCCAGCGGTAGGCGTCGAGAATGTCCTCCACAAGCGCCAGTCCGAGGCCGGCGCCGCCGCTCATGTCGAGGCGGCCGCCGCGCAGGCGGACGATCGCCTCGGCCTCCGCGGCGATTCCCGGCCCGTCATCTTCGATCACGAGGCTCCAATTCTCCTTTTTTCGTTCGCAGGAGACGCGAACCTCGGTCGAGGCGTACCGCACTGCGTTGTCGAGAATGTTGCCGAGGACCTCCGTAAGGTCGGATCGCTCGAAGGGCGCGATCGCCTCGGCTGGCGCGGCGTTGACAAGGGAGAGCGCCGAGCCCTTCTCGGTGTGGGCGAGCGTCCTGAACAGAGCCTCCACGACCGGGGCGATCGGGGTCGAGTAAACACCGCGTTGCGCTCCGCCTCGCATTCGGGCGCGCGCCAGCTCTCGCTCCACATGGCGCCACATTGCCTCGCCGACGGAGTCGATCGAATCCGCGATGTCTTTCTGCCCCAGTTCGCGCAGTTGCGCAGCGTCCGCCGCAAGCGCGGCGAGCGGCGTCTTTAGCCCGTGCGTGAGATCGGCGGCACGGCCGCGGGCGCGTTCGAGCTCGGCGTCCCTTGAGTCGAGTAGGGCGTTGAGTTCCCCGACGAGCGGCCGGACTTCGAGCGGCGCCGGGTCCGAAAGCCGCTTCCGCCGCCCGCTCGCGATTGCGGCCACCTCATCGCGCAGCGCATTCAGTGGCCGCAGGCCGAGCCCGAGCTGCACGAACATCGCGGCGGCCAGAACGAGCGCAAGGATTACGAGGCTGAGGGCGAGATCCGCCGCGAAAGCGTCGCGCGCCGCCTTGAGCCGAGTGAGGTCGCTCGCCACAATGATCCGCACGCTCCGATCCCGTCCGCGCGCCGGCATGATCCGGCGTTCGGCGACGAGGAGCAGCTTTCCATCGGAACCTACGATCTGGTGATAATGCGTCTGGCCGTTGCTAAGAGCGTCGCCGGGCAGATTCAGGTCCGAGTCCCAAAGAGAGCGCGAACGCAAGCTCCGTTCGTCCCCAACGACCTCCCAGTAGAGGCCAGACAACGGCGCATCGAAGCGCGGGTCCGACGGCGGACGCGGCAGCGTCGCCTGACCTGAAGCGTCGATCTCGAGGCTCCCGGCGATGTCGCGGACATAGGCGTCGAGCGTGTCCGCAAGCGTTCGGTAGACATGGCGCTCGAAGAGGAGCGTGAGCCCGTAATCCGCGACCGCGAGTGCGAAAGCAATCGCCACCGCCCCCGCCAGCGCGAGCCGAAGGCGCAGCGAAAGACGCGTCACGGAGGCTGCTCGGGCATCAGATAGCCGAAGCCGCGGCGCGTCTCGATCCAGTGGGCGCCGAGCTTGCGGCGCACGCGGCCGACGAGAACCTCGATTGCGTTCGATCGCTGATCTTCGTCGCCGTGGACATTCTCCACGAGTTCCTGAAGGGACACGACCTGGCCGCGGCGCAACATCAAATAGGCGACGAGCCGGTATTCGAGCGGCGAGAGGTCGACCGGGACGCCGGCTAGCCGCACCTTCATCGCCCGTTCATCGAGCGTCAGGTCCCCTATCGTCGCGATCGATGAGGCGTGGCCGGCCGAGCGGCGTATCACGGAGCGTAGCCGCGCCAGCAATTCCTCCATCCGGAACGGCTTGGCGAGGTAATCGTCGGCGCCGCTGTCGATCCCCTCAACCTTTTCGCTCCAGGACCCTCGCGCCGTCAGCACCAGAACCGGCGTGTTGCGTCCGTTCTCTCGCCAGCGCTTGAGGATGGCAAGCCCATCCATGCGCGGGAGGCCAAGGTCGAGGACGATGGCTACGTAGTCTTCGACGTCGCCGCGCAGCCAGGCTTCTTCACCGTCCTTGACGCGCTCGATCACATAGCCGGAAGCCGCGAGGGCGCGCGTGACGTCATGGGCGATGCGGTCGTCGTCTTCGGCCAGGAGAACGCGCATCAGTCGCCCCTTTCGTCGCGTTCAGTTCCCGTGGATGCGTCCACGACGATATCGCGCAGGCGTCCCTGAGCATCCATGAGGCGAAGCTCGTAGACCCATCGTCCGTCCGCCCGCTTAAGTTTGACGCGAACGACGTCGGCGGCCGATCCGCGTGGGAGCTTGGCGAAGATTTCGCTCAGGGGCCGGATCGCGCCACGCTGGACCGCGCCGTGCGCCTCGTCCTGCTCATGGGCATCCCCGTCGGCGCGAACCGCAGACGGGCCCGCCGCGAGAGCGGCGAGGAGTAGGAGAACGCCGAAACGCGGGAACGACATGGTAAGGCCGCTCTTTGGGCGTGGTGCATGTCATAGCGATGATGACAAAATGCTGACAGAGCCATCAAGCGGCCTGTCATCGGCAATTTGGCATGACGTGCGCGCCGGCCACTGGGGTCCGGCGGATGCAACAGGATCACGCCCATGCACAGGTTCATCGTCTCCGGCCTTATCGCAACAACCGTCGCCGCGTCCGCGGCCCATGCTGAAAGCCTCGGCCGTCCGTGCACCGACAAGCCGGAAAGCGCCTATCTTTCCGTCGACGCGCTCAAAGCGAAACTCGCCGAGCAGGGCTTCGAAATCCGAAACGGCGAAATCAAGAACGCGTGTGCGGAGTTCTACGTTCTCGACAAGGGCGGCAGGCGGGCCGAACTCTTCCTCGATCCGACCTCCGGCGTCATCATCTCAGGCGAGCCCGCCAAGAGCGAGGCCAAGGGCGAGACGGTCGGCAAGGCTGAGAAGGGCGGGGAGACGATCGGCAAGGCCGAAAAGGAGGGGGATGAGAACGAGGCGAGCGAGGAGGACAACGACTGATGAGCGGCGCGACTATTGTCCAGAGCGCGGGCGGCCGCGCGCCGCCAGGGACGGTCCGGGTGTGGGACCCCTTCGTTCGGATCTTCCATTGGAGCCTTGTGGCGCTCGTCGCTTTCGCCCTGGCGACGGGGGACGAGGTGGAATGGCTCCATGTCTGGGCAGGTTATGCGATCGCGGCGCTGGTGGGTCTTCGCATCCTTTGGGGCTTTGTTGGCTCGAAGCATGCGCGGTTCGCCGACTTCGTGAACCCGCCATTCCAAATCGCGCGCTTCCTTCGCGAAAGCCTGCAACTGAAAGCCTCGCGCTATCTCGGGCACAATCCCGCCGGTGGCGCGATGATCCTCGCAATGCTGGTCCTGATCGCCTTCATTTCGGTGACCGGCTTCATGCTGATCACTGACGCCTATTGGGGGTCCGAAGCCGTCAAGGGGGTCCACGAGGCGAGCGCATACACCTTGGTTGCGCTCGTCTTCGTCCATGTGGCGGGCGTCATCCTCGCCAGCGTCGAGCACGGCGAGAACCTTGTGCGGGCCATGATCACGGGCCGGAAGCGAGCCTGAGTGGCCACGAGCGAGCGTCCGTTGCTCCCCGCGAGAAAGGAGCGACGGGCGCTCGCCTCAAGCCCGGTTCTGTCCCGGCTGGCCCAAGTCCAGCGGCGCGCCGTCCTCCTCTGTCTCCGTCAATTCCTCCGGGATCATGTCGCCCTTGGGCGCCACGATTTCGTGGCCGAGGCGCTCCTCGGCGATGGCCCGGATATGCGCGCCGATGTTCTCGTTCCGCTCCATCAGCGTGTGCAGGTCGCGCGCCTGTAAGATGAGCAAATCGGAGCGCATCGCTGCGACGGACGTCGCCGAGCGGCGCGCGCGCTGCAAGAGCGCGACCTCCCCGAAAAAGTGCCCCGGGCCAAGCCGCACCTTCTTGCGGCCAATCCAGATTTCGACCTCGCCCTTGACGACGAAGAACATCGAATCGGCGCGCTCGCCCCGCCGCACGATGACCTCGCCCGGTTCGACGCGGCGCGCGGTCAACAGTTTCAAGATGTCGCCGATTTCGCTGGCGCTCAAGCCCGCGAACACCGGCACGCGCGACACCATGCTCCAGGTGACGACGAAGTCGCGCCTGTGCACCTGCTGGGAGAAGGCATTGGCGATGATGCCGATCGGAAGCGCGATTGTGATGATGCCGGTGAGGATAGTGGCGGTCGCGACTGCCCGCCCGAGCGCGGTCACCGGCACGATGTCGCCGTAGCCGACCGTCGACAGCGTGACGATCGCCCACCACATCGCGTCGGGGATGGTGCCGAGCTTGTCGGGCTGCACACGTCCCTCGACCATGTGCATGGCCGCGCCCGAGAAGAGCGCCGCGCCGAACATGATGACGACGCAGCCGATGAGCGCGCGCCGCTCGGCGAACAAAGCCTCGAACAGCGACTGCATCGCCGGCGAATAGCGCGCGAGCTTGAGGAAGCGCACGATCCGAAGCACGAGCAGGACCCGGAGGTCGGCGGGAATGACGTAGGCCAGCCAGAAGGGCAGGACCGCGACGAGATCGATCAGGCCGGCTGGGCTCAACGCAAATTTGAGGCTCGCGCGCGCCGGGCCGAGCTTATGATGCGGCGTCGAATCGACCGCGGTCCAGAGTCTGAGGCCGTACTCGACGGTAAAGATCAAGAGCGAGGCGAACTCGATGACGAGGAATTGCGGCGCCCAGCGTGCGGCCAAAGACGGCGACGATTCGAGGCACACCGCTGTCAAATTGATGAGGATGACGATGAGGATGCCGCGCGTGACGATGCGCCCGGTCCACAAATCGCCGTCCGCCTCCAAGAGGCGATGAACGCGTCTGCGCATAGACTCGGCGCGCATCTTGGGTCTCCCCAAAGGATTGAACGACCCTCGGACGGCGTGCGCAAGCCCCAGCGGCGATTTGTCCCAGGAGGATTACCGTTCGCCGTCGATAAGCCGCAGCGTTGGCTGGGGACTGCCTAACCGTCCTTGTTGACTATGGTTTCGACGGAGAGACCCCGCTTGAGGGTATTGGCGACGGCGGAAATGTCTCTGGCTCGCTTGATGAGCGCGGCAATGCCGGCGTCCTTCTCCGAGGCCGTCACATTCACGCGCATCACGGCTTGAGTGGCGATGAGGGGAGTCCCCTCGAAGTCACGGCGACTTCCGCCTGCAGTGACGCGAGGCGTATGCCCCATTTCATGCGCGACATATTGCAGGTCGTTGCAAAAGCAGCCCCCGATCGCCAACCCAAGCAACTGGCCGCCGTTGAACCCGAGGCCTTTCCCGCCCGCTTTGCCGTCCGGCCGGTCGACCACAATCGTATGCGCACCCGACCAGCCAACAGCGGCCTCCGTATCGGGAATGCTGCGAAGTTGGACCGTCGTCGTGGTCATGGAGCGTCCCTCCCATCGTCGGGGGAGTCTTCTTGAAGCGCTCCAGCGGTGCAAGAGCCGATATCCGAGTCGCGGATCTGCGCGCCGCGTGGAGGCGTGTTGGACGTGTGACCGTGCCCGTGTTCGCGATTATCATCATGGAGCGCAGTCAGGGAGCCCAAACATGCCGCGCTTGTTCACGGGACTCGAATTGTCGGAAAGCGTCGCGGGCGCGGTCGCGCTTGCCCGCGGCGGCGTCCCCGGCGCGCGCTGGATCGAGCCTGAGGACTACCACATCACGCTTCGGTTCATGGGCGAGGTGGACGCGCGCACCGCGCATGAAATCGCCGAGACGCTGAACGACGTCCGCCGGTCGCCGGTCGTCGTGCGGTTCGACGGCCTTGGCTGGTTCGGCGGCGACAAGCCGCGCGCGCTCGTGGCGCACGTCAAGGCTGAGCCGGCGCTCGTCGAACTCCAGGCCGAGCACGAGCGGCGCATGCGCCGCATCGGCTTGTCCCCCGAGACGCGCAAGTTCAAGCCGCATGTGACGCTGGCGCGCGTGCGCGGCGTCGGCCCGGCGGCGGTCGCGGATTTCTTGAGTTCGCGCGGCCGACTCGAGGTCGAAGCCTTCACGGCCGAGCGCTTCGTCCTCTATTCGTCAAAGGATGGCGGCGGTAGCCCCTATTTGGTCGAGGCGGCCTACCCGCTGGAATAGCGGACGCGCCTGCGTCGTCGCAAAGCGAAAGCCGCCTCAAGAGCCTATCCTTAGGCGGCTTCGTAGCCGCCTTCGGCGCGCGACAGCCTAAGCGGCGGCCGACGACCTCCTCGACGCTTTGTAGCCCGACAGGGCGAGCCCGGCGAAGCCGGCAAGCATCATCACCCAAGTCGAGGCTTCCGGAACGACGCCGGCGGCGGACCAGAACTGCACGTCGCTTGAGGTATTGACGCTCAACGAGCCCAACGACGTCGGTATGTCTTGAAACTGGTTCAAGGCAAAAACACCCGTGCCGGTCACTGGACCGTACCCTGCCTGAAAGTTGAACGCGGCGGCGTCGGCTGGGGAGAGGTTGAAATCGAACAGATCGAAGCCGCCGATGCTTGTGCCCCGGCTGAAGTAGATGACGGCGCCGCTGATCCCAAGGCGGGTGGGAATTAGCAAGGTCGCTGTTCCATCCCCTGGGATATCCACGCTCGCGCTCACCAACGGATCGCTTTCGCTGCAGCACACGGCAGTCGAGTTGTCGACGACGATCGTGATCAGGAACGAACCGGACCAGTCGGTTCCGTCCAGGCTCCCGGACCCCGAGCCAGAGATGTAGTAGTCTACGATCGCCGCAGGCGCCGGAGTGGCCACCGCCGCCGACGCCGCTATCAAGAGCGCAGTCATCAAGCCTTTCATGGTATGTTCCCCCAACACGTTCTGATCTCTCCCGACAACGTCAACTACGATAGCGGGACGCGCGTAAACCCACAAGAACCCTGAATCCGTGTTGAATTCGCCCAAGCCGACACTGCGAACCCGGAGCCGTCGAATTTCATGAATTTGAGCGATGCCGTGAGCCTGGTGATCGACCGCGCCGCCAGCCGCGTTCGCCTCGATCCGCGTGATCCCGCCTTCTTCAACGACCCCTATCCGGCCTATCACGCGATCCGCGAGGCTGCGCCCGTCTTCTTCTGGGAGGACTACGGCTACTGGTGCTTCGCGCGACACGCGGATGTGTCGGCCCTCCTGCGCGATCGGCGCTTCGGCCGGCAGATCCTGCATGTGATGAGCCGCGAGGCGCTCGGCTGGCCGGCGCTTAAAGCCCATCTTGCGCCGTTCGACGCGCTCGAGCGCCATTCGATCCTGGAGCTCGAGCCGCCCGAGCACACCCGGCTTCGCAACCTCGTCAATCGCGCCTTCGTCTCGCGGCGCATCGAGCGACTTGCGCCCTGCGTCGCGGCTCTGGCTAACGAGCGGATCGACGCCTTCGAGCGGACGGGCGAGGCCGAACTCATCGAGGCGTTCGCCACGCCCATTCCGGTCGCGCTCATCGCCGACCTGCTCGGCGTCCCGCGCGCGATGGCGCCACAACTCCTCGACTGGTCGCACCGGATGGTCGCGATGTACCAGTTCGGCGTGACGCGGGCCGGCGAGGAGAGCGCAGCTCGGGCGGCGAGCAAGTTCGCCGACTTCATCCGCGCTTACGCCCGCGAGCGGCGCGCGAAATTGCGCGACGACCTCATCAGCCAGCTCCTTGTCGCCGAGAGCGAGGGCGGCAGCTTGAGCGAGGATGAGCTTGTCGCGACCTCGATCCTCCTCCTCAACGCCGGCCACGAGGCGACCGTGCACGCGATCGGCAACGGCGTGAAGGCCATGCTGGAGCACGAGGTCGATCCCGCCCGCGCCTTCGCGACCGTCGCGGCCCGGGATGCGACGGTCGAAGAACTGCTCAGGCTCGACGCGCCGCTGCACCTTTTCAACAGATACGCGCTGGAAGACGTGGAATTCGGTGGGGTGAATTTGAAGCGGGGCGAGAAGATCGGCCTCCTGCTCGGCGCCGCGAATCGCGATCCCGAGCGCTTCTCCGACCCGGACGCCTTCAATCCCGGCCGCGACCCCAATCCGCATGTCGCGTTCGGGGCGGGCATCCACTTCTGCGTCGGCGCGCCGCTGG
>DATJXI010000221.1:0-2788 GCA_035500275.1 Roseiarcus sp.
GCGCGGCGCAGGACGAGCTCGAAGAGCCCGTTGCCCGGCCCGACAAAGAAACGCCCGTCCGCCTTGACGATGATTGCGGGCCGCTCGCCGCCCACGCCCGGATCGACGACGCAGAGAAAGACGGTGTTTTCGGGAAACCACGCGGAGTAGGCCGCGAGAAGATAGGCCGACGCCCTCGGATTCCCGGCCGGCGCGTCGGCAAAAAGGTCGATGACGGGAACGCCCGGCGCCATTTCGTACAGAACCGCCTTCATCTGCCCCGTGTAGGGGCCGGCCAGGCCGAAGTCGGTGAAGAGGGCGATCATGGCCGCACAGGACTCCGACATCGGCAGTAGGCGCGGGTTCTCCCGTCATTGCGGCGAATCAATGCGCGAGGACCCGCGGCTCGGCGTATTTCGACGCCTCCAACTGGTCGAACCCATTGCGGAAGCGGGCATTCGGCTGCGCAGCGCCCGAATTTCCGCCGTCCACCCGCCGGCTGTGCAGCAACGGACGCCTGCTTGAACGTCCTTCGAGACGCGACGCTCTGCATCGCTACACGCCTATTGCATTCTGCGTTTCCTGTCGAAGCGCGCGGCCAGTGCGGAGGCCGCTCTCCTCCCCCCTTGTGGGGGAGGATGAAGGAGGGGGTCGCGCTATGCGCTTGGCGCGTTTTTGCCGCCGGGATACCCGGCTAGAGTTTTCCTTCGAAGGACAGCGAGACCCCCCACCCCACCCGCCATAGGGCGTCGAGAAGGCCCGTCTCTCGACGGGCGATCGGGGGGCGGGGGGTCGTCCAGCGCGTTCGCGATCCTATCGACCCCTAGCCCGCATTTCTCATAGAGGCGACCGTCATGCGCACTCCGGCGCGAGGCCCGTAGCGTTTTGCTCTTGAGGCGAACGGGCTCTCGGCGCCGGTTGCGCTGGGTTTGGTCGGGCTGTTTCGGGTCTCCGGGGGTCGAGGGGAAATTGCCGCGATGGGTCGGCGTCGCGGCGACGCCTCAGGCGAGCCGGGCGGCGGCGAGCCGCCATTCGTCGGCATAAGGGCAGGCCGAGGCGAAGGCGAAGGTGATGCGGCGCGCGCTGACGCGGACGAGGCCGGCGAGCTTGAGGAGCTTGAGCCGGATCGTGCCGCAGGTGGCTTCGGCGAATTGCGTGTGGGCGAGGCCGACCCGTCGGAGCGCGCCGACGAGGAGGTAGGCGAACGAGGCGAGCCAGAGTCTCAGCTGATTGGCGTGCAACGTGGCCGTCGAGGTGCGGTCGGCGAACATGTCGAGCTGGCACTCCTTAATGCGGTTCTCCATGTCGCCGCGGGCGCAGTAGACCTTTTCGTAGAGAAAGCGGCCGTCGGTCTCGGCGGCTTTGAGCGAGGTGACGACGAAGCGCGGATTGGCCTCGCCCTTCGTCCACTCCGCCTTGCCGATCACTCGGCGCCGGCAGGACCAGCTGTCGCGCGTCGCGTAGCGGAAGTCCTTGAAGCGGCGGGCGGGCTTGCCGGCCGATGCCGTCTGCGCCGCGGCCTCGGCGAGTTCGGCTTCGATCTCCTCAACGAGCCGGGCGTTGCGGGCAAGCCCGAACACGAAGTCGACCCGGTTCTTTTCGCACCAGGCCATGAGCGCCTCGCGGGCGAAGCCGGAGTCGGCGCGCAGAAGGATGCGCGTTCTCGGCCAGCGCGCCCGGATCTGGCCAACGATCCGCGCGATCTCTTCCATCGCCCCGGCGCTGGCGTCGATGTTCGATGGCCTCAGCTTCGCCGCCAAAAGATGCCGGCCGCAGAACACGTAGAGCGGCAGATAGCAGTAGCAATCGTAGTAGCCGTGAAAGAACCGGCCTTCCTGGTGGCCGTGCAGGGGATCGTCGGTCGCGTCAAGGTCGAGGATGATCTGCTTGGGCGCCTTGGCGTGCGCCTCCAGGAACAGGGTGACGAACAAGGCCTCGATCGCCGCGCGATCGTGGCTGATCTTGCGGTACTTCGTCGGCGCCGCGCGCGACAGCTCCAGCCGGTTGAGCGTCGATTTGCCCGCCACGGGCGCGCAGTCGGCGCGCGAGGCCTCAAGCTTGCCGGCCAGAACCGCCATGAGAGGGTCGTGACGGAGGTCGTCGTGATCGTTCAGGTCCTCGTAGCCGAGCGCGATGCCGAACACGCGCTGGCCGACGAGCGTGGCGACCGCGTGCTCGACAAACCGCGGGTCTCGGGCGTCGCGGAAGCATCCGGCGAGCCGCCCGATGAGATTGAGCCTTTGGTCGGCGGCGCCGAGCAACAGGCCGCCCGCGTCGGACGTCAGCCTTCCGCCGTCGAACGCCGCCGTCACGCGGCGGCCTTGAACCCATCCAAACAGGCTCCGTTCTGCGCTACACTCCGTCTGCATCGGGCCTCCTCTCCGAACGGGCGCAAGTTGCTATCGCAAAACAACTTTTGCCTGATTCGGAGGCCCGATGCGCTACACAGTTTGAGAAATGCGGGCTAGCCGTCTCGCCGCGATCCCCTGGTCCGCGTCGGGGAGGGAGAAGGGACGCCAATCTTCTCGCCCAGCCGCTCGGCCAAAGCCGCGATGATTGGCTTCTGACCCTTGGTCGCCTTCTCCATCGCCTCGTCCAGAGAAAACCAGGCGGCTCTATCGGCTTCCGGGAATTCGGCTTTTCTGCCGGATCGGAGCGGCCATTCCATCGCAAACGTGTTGCTTTTCAGCGCGGCTGGGTCGAACTCGCCCTCGCAGGCGAAGGCGACGATCGTCTTGCCGCTCGCCTTGAAGGCGCCAAGCTCGACGAATTCGCCGTCGATCGCGGCGCCGGTCTCCTCGAAAAACTC
>DATJXI010000222.1:0-3127 GCA_035500275.1 Roseiarcus sp.
GAATGGGCGCTCGGACTCATGAGCAGCCGCTCGGTCGACTGGTACGCCATGAGCGAGGACCTGCCGAACCCGGAGAGCCGCGTCACCATCGACGGCGCGCGCATCCGGCTCGACTGGCGGCGCAGCAACTGGAGCTCGCACCTCAAGCTCGTCGCCCGGCTGCGCGAGCGCCTCAAAGCCGCCGGCTACCCGATCGTCCTCTCGCGTGCATTCGATCGGCGGACGCCCTCGCACCAATGCGGGACGGTGCGCATCGGCGCCGATCCGGCCGCGGCGCCACTCGACCCGTTCTGCCGCGCCTGGGACGTCCCCAATCTCTTTGTGGTGGACGCGTCGTTCCTGCCGACGTCGGCCGCGGTCAACCCGGCGCTGACCATCGCCGCGCAGGCTTTGCGCGTTGCGCGCCACATTGCCGAAACCGATCTCAATGAAGGACAAGAAAGTCGATGGCCTTTGACTACGTCATCGTCGGCGGCGGCCCCGCGGGCTGCGTCCTGGCCAACCGGTTGAGCGCCGACCCCTCGATCAAGGTGCTGCTACTGGAGGCCGGCGGCGGCGATTCGAACCCGCTCTTCCGCATGCCGGCCGGCTTCGCGCGGATGACGAAGGGCATCGCAAGCTGGGGCTGGAGCACTGTCCCGCAGAAGCACCTCAACGGCCGCGTACTCCGCTTCACCCAGGCCAAGATCATCGGCGGCGGATCGACCATCAACGCCCAGCTCTACACGCGCGGCGCCGCCAAGGATTATGACGCCTGGGCGAGCGAGGCCGGCGCCAAGGGCTGGAGCTACCGCGAGGTACTGCCCTATTTCATCCGCTCTGAGGACAATCAGCGCCTCGTCAACGCCTATCACGGCTATGGCGGGCCGCTCGGCGTCTCCTATCCCGTCAATCCGCCGCCGATCAGCTTCGCCTTCCTGCGCGCGGCGCAGGAGGCCGGCATCCCGTTCAACGCCGACTTCAACGGCGCGGTGCAGGAGGGCATCGGCCACTACCAGCTCACCACCCGCAACGCCGAGCGCTCGTCGGCCGCGAGCGCATATCTCAAGCCTGCGCGCGGCCGGCCGAACTTGACCGTCCGGCTCAACACGGCGACGCTGAAGGTCGAGGTCGAGAACGGCCGGGCCGTCGGCGTCACCGTGGCCGGGGCCGGCGGCGTCGAGACGGTGCGCGCCGAGCGCGAGGTCATCGTGAGCTGCGGCGCGATCGGCTCGCCGCGGCTCCTCCATCTCTCGGGCGTCGGCCCGGCGGAGGCGCTGCGCAGCGCCGGCGTCGCCGTCGTGCACGACCTGCCGGGAGTGGGCGGCAACTTCCAGGACCACCTCGACCTCTACGCCATCTGCGAATGCACCGGCGACCACACCTACGACCGGGTGGCCCGGCTCGACCGCACGATCTGGGCCGGCGTCCAGTACATTCTGTTCAAGACCGGTCCCGTGACGTCGACCCTCTTCGAGACGGGCGGCTTCTGGTACGCAGACAAAAGCGCCCGCTCGCCCGACATCCAGTTCCATCTGGGCTTAGGCTCGGGCATCGAGGCCGGGGTCGACCAGATGCGCAATCCGGGCGTCACGCTCAACTCCGCTTTCTTACGCCCGCGCTCGCGCGGCACGGTGCGGCTTGCGAGCGCCGACCCGAACGCCGCGCCGCTCATCGACCCCAACTACTGGGAGGATCCTTATGACCGCGCATGCGCTCTTGAAGGGCTCAGGATCGCGCGCGAGATTTTCCGACAGCCGGCGCTGACGCCCTTCATCTTGGCCGAACGGCTGCCCGGGCCCAAGGTCGAGAGCGAGGCCGACTTGACCGAATACGCCTACCGCTCGTGCAAGACCGACCATCACCCGGCCGGGACCTGCGCGATGGGCATTGGCGACCGCGCGGTCGTGACGCCCGACCTGAAAGTACGCGGCCTCGAGGGCTTAAGGGTCGTGGACGCCTCGGTGATGCCGTTCGTGCCGTCCTGCAACACCAACGCCCCGACCATCATGGTGGCCGAGAAAGGGTCGGACATCATCTTGGGCAAGCCGCCGCTGCCGCCCGCGGCGGTCTGAGATCGGGCCCGGCCGGTCGCGCTGTTTTGGGTCGCGAATCGCGCCTTTTCAATGGATTCGGGCGCCTTTTGGTTCCGACCCGTCGCCTCGCCGGGGGCGACGAGGACCAACGTATAATAAATAATATGCAAGGTATTACCAATAACATTTGACGTGAAAACAATAACGTTCCACCATTTCGTAGTCATACCAGAATGTCCATCAGCGCATGATCTGCGTCCTCAACCGCACAGCCGCTTCTTCGCCTCGGCGTATTCGCGCTCAAGCCGCGCCACCAGCTCGGCGACCGGCTGCACCGTTTTGACCGCGCCGATGCCCTGGCCGCTGCCCCAGATGTCGCGCCAGGCCTTGGCCTCGGACGCGCTGCGCGAGGCGAAACTCATCGCCTTCGGATCGCCGGTCGGCAGATTGTCGGGATCGAATCCGGCCCTCATGACCGAGGGCCGGAGGTAATTGCCGAAAATGCCGGTGAAGAGGGTCGAGCCGACGATATGCGAGGCGTCGCCCTCGACGATCGCCTTCTTGTAGTCGTCGATCGCCCGGGCCTCCTCGGTCGCGATGAAGGCCGAGCCGATATAGGCCAAGTCCGCGCCAATCGCCTGCGCCGCCAGGATAGCCCGCCCCGTGGCGATCGCGCCCGAGAGCAGAAGCGGCCCATCGAACCAGGCGCGGATGTCCTGGACGAGCGCGAAGGGCGAGAGGGAGCCGGCGTGTCCCCCGGCCCCCGCCGCGACCGCGATGAGCCCGTCCGCGCCCTTCTCGACCGCCTTGTGGGCGAAGCGGTCGTTGATGATGTCGTGCAGCGTCATGCCGCCATAGGCGTGGACGGCGGCGTTCACGTCCTCGCGCGCGCCGAGTGAGGTGATGACGATGGGCGCCTTCCATTTGACGGTGAGCGCCATGTCCTCTTCGAGGCGCGCGTTCGACTTGTGCACGATCTGGTTGACGGCGAACGGCGCGGCGGGCTGATCGGGATGGTCGCGGTCGTGCGCGGCGAGCGCCTCGCTGATCTCGTTGAGCCACTCGTCGAGCTGCGAGATCGGCCGCGCGTTGAGCGCGGGAAAGGCGCCGAC
>DATJXI010000223.1:0-8310 GCA_035500275.1 Roseiarcus sp.
GGCTGCGCCGCAGGCGCTGATGTATGTGAGCCCGGCGGCTTACGCGGCGGCGGCCGACACTTACCGCCAGCTCAATCTGTTTGGCGACGTTTTCGATAAAATCCGCAACGACTACGTCGAGAAGCCCGATGAGGCCAAGCTCATCGAGGCGGCCATCAACGGGATGCTCGCCTCGCTCGACCCGCATTCGAGCTACATGGACGCCAAGGCGTTCAAGGACATGCAGGTCCAGACCAAGGGCGAGTTCGGCGGTCTCGGGATCGAGGTGACGCAGGAGGACGGCCTCATTAAGGTTGTCACGCCGATCGACGACACGCCGGCCGCCAAGGCGGGCATCCTGTCGGGAGACATCATAACCGCGATCGACGACCAGCCGACGCAGGGCCTCACCCTCGATCAGGCGGTCGAGAAGATGCGCGGGGCGATCAACTCGCCGGTCAAGCTCAAGGTTGTCCGCGGGTCGAAGAAGGAGGTCAAGGACTTCACCATCGTCCGCGACCTCATTCACGTCCAGTCGGTGCGCTCGCGCGTCGAGGACGGCGACATCGCCTACATCCGCATCACCCAATTCACCGAGCAGACGGCGGAGGGCCTGAAAGAAGCGATGGAGAAGCTCCACACGGAGATACCCAACGACAAGTTCAAGGGCTACATCCTCGACCTGCGCAACAATCCGGGGGGGCTGCTCGACCAGTCAATCGACGTGGTCAACTCCTTCGTTGACAAGGGCGAGATCGTCTCGACCCGCGGCCGCACGCCGGACGAAACGCAGCGCTTCGACGCCAAGCCGGGCGGCGACCTCTCGGGCGGCAAGCCGCTGGTGGTGCTCATCAACGGCGGTTCGGCCTCCGCGTCCGAAATCGTGTCCGGCGCGCTGCAGGACCACAAGCGGGCGACGCTCATCGGCACTCGCTCGTTTGGCAAGGGGTCGGTGCAGACGATCATGCCGCTCGGGAGCCAAGGGGCGCTGCGCCTGACGACGGCGCGCTACTACACGCCCTCGGGCCGCTCTATTCAGGCCAAGGGAATCGAGCCCGACATCAAGGTGCTCGAGGATGTCCCCGACGACATCAAAGGCAAGGACGACATGAAGGGCGAGGCTTCGCTCAAGGGCCACCTGACCAACGGCCAGGAGGACACGACGGGGTCGCAGGCCTACGTGCCGCCGGACCAGAAGGACGACAAGCAGCTTGCGGCTGCGATCGACCTCTTGAACGGAGCGAAGCCGTCCGAGATCGAGGCCAAGATGGCGGCGGCGTCGCCGAAGAAGGACGCCAAGGACGCCAAGGGCGATGCGCCCGCAGCGGCGGCCTCCCCGTCCGACGCCGGCGCTTCCAAGCCGAACTGATCGTCACGCCCAACCGATGAGGCCGAGCGGCATTCGATGAAAAAGGGTTTCTGCTACCTGGCGGTCGGAGTCGCGGCCGGCGTTGCTTTGATGGGCGTCTCCGAGGGCGTCCTCCACGCCGCCGCGGCGAGCGCGAACGACCGGCTCACGTTTTTCGCCGAGATCTTCAACAAAGTCCGCGACAACTACGCCGAGAAGCCGGACGACGACAAAATGGTCAAGGCGGCGATCGACGGCATGCTCGCATCGCTCGATCCGCACTCGACCTACTTCGATCCCAAGGCGTTGCAGGAATTCCAGACCAGCATGAAGGGCGAGGAATTCGGCGGTCTCGGGCTCGAAGTCATGATGGAGGAAGGGCTCGTCAAGGTGGTGAGCCCCATCGACGACACTCCGGCCGCGCGCGCCGGGCTTATGTCGGGCGACCTCGTCACCCGCATCGACGACACCCCGGTTAAGGGCCTCACTCTGAAAGAGGCCGTCGACAAGATGCGGGGGCCGGCCAAGTCGAGCGTCCGACTCACGGTCGAGCGCGGCGCCAACAAGGACGTGAAGGAATATACGATCGTTCGCGAGATCATTCACGTCCAGTCGGTGCGCTCGCGCGTCGAAGGCGGCGACATCGGCTACATCCGCGTCACTCAATTCAACCAGGAGGCGTACGACGGCGTCCGCAAGGCCCTTGAACACTTCCGAAGCGATCCGGGCTCAGCCAAGCTTAAGGGCTATATCCTCGATCTGCGCAACAACCCTGGCGGCCTTCTCAATCAGGCGGTCGAGATCACCAACGCTTTCGTCGACAGCGGCCAGATCGTATCGACGCGCGGCCGCAACGCCGACCAGGAGCAACGCTACAGCGCGCGTCCCGGGGTCAACCTCTCCCAAAGCAAGCCGTTGGTCGTGCTCATCAACGGCGGCTCCGCGTCGGCCTCCGAGATCGTGTCCGGCGCCCTGCAGGACCTGAAGCGCGCGACCCTCATCGGGACCCGCTCGTTCGGCAAGGGCTCGGTGCAGACCATCCTGCCGCTCGGCGAAAACGGCGCGCTCAAGCTCACGACCGCGCGCTACTACACGCCGTCCGGCCGCTCGATCCAGGCCCGCGGGATCGAGCCCGACCTGACCGTGCTTGAGAACATTCCCGACGACCTCAAGGGCAAGGTGTCGAGCCTCGGCGAGGCCTCGCTGTTCGGCCATCTCAAGAACGGCTCGGAAGAGGAGAAAGGGTCCGACGCCTATGTGCCGCCGGACAGGGACAAAGACACTCAGCTGCAGGCGGCGATCCGCCTCCTGCACGGGACCAAGATCGACGCTCTGAGGAGCCAGTATCCGTCGGCGACGGTAACGGCGAAATGAGCGCTGGCTGATCGGGCGTTATCGACCGAAACGAGCGCGAGGCAATGCGCGAAGCGCTTGCTTCGCGCTCGTTTTTTTGTACGTACGAGAGGGGAGGGACTCGAGGGGGATCTCAGAGATGATTGCGAAAACTCACGTCCGCCGGCTCGTCGGCTTGGCGCTCGCATTCGCGCCGGGGATTGCGGCTGCTGCGGAGCCGTCCGGCTGCGCCGCGTTCAAGTGGCCGCTCGAACACGAGCGCGCCGCATTGCTGGCGTCGCAAAAGGCGCCGGTCGCCAATGGCGGCGCGCTCTCCTATGACGTCGCCAGCGTCCTGAAGCTCGCCCTGTTCGCGGATGCCGGTCTGCCGCAGCCGCCGGAGCGCGCGCCGAAATATACGCCGTCCTACGCCGGGCATTTCACTTTGGCGAAGCCGGCGAAACCGGGGATCTACAAGATCACCGTCGCCGCGCCGGCCTGGATCGACGTCCTCGACAATGGCGAGTTCTTGCGTCCGCGCGGGATTTCCGGCGTGACCGGCTGCGAGGGCGCGCGGAAGAGTGTGAAATTCGACTTGCCGGCCCGCGCGCTCGACGTGCAGGTGAGCGGCGTCAGGGACAGCGAGATTTCGCTCATCGTCTCCCCGGCGGAATAGCCGACGCCTGCGCGAGCCCCCCTCGGGGAATTACGGTGAGGGAATTACGGAGATTACGGTGACGGGGTGGACGCGAATTACGCGAACTACGGCGCGAATTACGCGAATTACGGTGACACTGACAATTTTCCCTATTATGTTTCTGCGATCAGCGCCATGCGGCGACGGCTTTCCCCAGGCTGCAGGGAGCACGGAGGCTCAGAAACTGCAGAAACTGGGGGATTACGGATTACGGTGACACTTGTTACGGATTACGCGGGTGGGATTACGGTGGTGGGATTACGGTGACACTTGCTTATTTTGGGATTACGATTACGGTGACACTTCGATTACGGTGACACTTGCTTATTTGCTAAAAAATCCATCGACGCAGGTTCTCAGCTGATGTGATATGGCAGAATGGGAACGACCCCCGGTCAAAGCGCCCGCGCCTCGGAGAAGGGGACCGCCGCCGGCGATTGCCGGAAAAAGGAAAAATATGCGCGTGTCACTGTAATCTCCAAGGCCGCGGTGAGCAGAGAGGCTCAGAAACTGCAGAAACTGGGAAATACTGCATGTGTCACCGTTATGCCACCGTTATGCCCCATTATGCCATGTGTCACCGTTATGCCCAACTTCGTGTTGGTCGTGATACATGCTCAAACCACAGTGACCTGAGCTGGTCAGACCAGAATTAGCCGCTCCCGGCCACGGGGAGAGGGAAGAAACGAGTGTCTGCGCCCCATCCTTCCGCGCCGCGCGTAGCTCTGTTCGTCACCTGTCTGGTTGATGCGATGCGGCCCCGCGTGGGCTTCGCCGCGGTAGCCCTGCTGGAGGACGCCGGCTGCGTGGTGGACATCCCCCGCGATCAGACCTGCTGCGGCCAGCCGGCGCTCAATTTCGGCGATCATGGCGGCGCGGCCGCGGTGGCTGAGCGTACGATCTCGCCGCTCGAAGGGTACGACGCCGTCGTCGTTCCGTCGGGGTCCTGCGCCGGAACGATCGGCACGCATTATCCCGAATTGTTTCCCACCGGCTCCGAGCGGCGCCGCCGCGCCAACGCTCTGGCGGCAAAGACCTTCGAGCTCTTTGCCTATCTCGCCGAAGGGCGCCGCTGGCGACCGGAGCGCGTCGCGCTTGATGCACAAGACGCGCGAGCAGGTCGGCGAGCTGTTCCGCCGTCTGCATGCCGATCCGGGCGCGCTCGACAGCGTCGAGGCCATGGTCGGGAGCGCCCGGCGACAATTGCGCCAGAAATTCATGTGCGCGGACGTCGGGATCTCGGGGGCGAATTTCTTGATCGCCGACACGGGCGCGGTCTGCACGGTCACAAACGAAGGCAACGCGGAACTGACCACGACGCCGCCGCGCGTTCACATCGTGACCGCGGGGATCGAGAAGCTCGTCCCGTCGCTCGCGCATGCGATGACCTTGCTGCGCCTGCTCGGTCGCTCGGCCACCGGCGCGGAGCTGACGCAATACACGACCTTCCATTGCGGCCCGCGCCGGCCCGGCGACGCCGATGGCTCGAAGGCTTTCCACATCGTGCTGGTCGACAACGGCCGCACCCGCACGCTCGCCGACGGGCTCGCCGAGATGCTCTGCCTGCGCTGCGGGGCCTGTCTCAACTGTTGCGTCGTCTATCGCCAGATCGGCGGCGACGCCTACGGCGGCGCCTATCCGGGACCGATGGGCGCCGTCCTCACGCCGGTGCTCGAAGGACTCGCGGAGTCACAGGACCTGCCGCGCGCCTGCACGCTGAACGGGCAGCGCCAGGAGGTCTGCCCGGTGAAGATCCCGCTGCCGACGCTTCTGCGCGGATGGCGCGACCGGGCGTGGCGCGAGGGGCTCGAACCGGCGGTCTCGCGCGCCGGCCTCGGGGCGTGGCGCTTCTTTGCGCTGCGTCCCCGGCTCTACCGGCTCGCGACGCGCCTGGCGCTGCCGATGATGCGCCTCTTCGCCCGGCAGGGCTGGATCGCGTCGATGCCGCTTGCCGGCGGCTGGACGCATACCGGGATTTCCCGGCACCGGCGCGCCGAAGCTTCATGGATCAGATCAAAAGGACTCGGCGATGAACGCCCGCGACGCCATCCTCGCCGCCGTCGGCGGCCCTCCCCGCCCCGCCGCCGACGTCGCGCGCGAAGCCGCCGCCTTGCTCGATCGGGTCCCTGCCCTGCGTCCAGACCGCGTGACCGGCGACCCGGCGGAGGCGTTTCTTTCTCGCGTCGCCGGCCCGGCGATCGGCGCGACCGCCACCCGCGTCGCCTCGCTCGCCGAAGCGCCCGCCGCGGTTCGAGCCTATCTCGACGCCCGCAACCTGCCGGCCAGCGTCGCGCTTCAGCCGCATTCAAAGCTCGTGGCGCTCGACTGGTCCGGCGTCGAAACGCGCGATGCGATCGCGGTCTACGAAACAGCTTCGGTCCTGTTCGCCCCTTACGCGGTCGCCGAGACCGGGTCGCTCGGGTTTCGCTCCGGCCCGGACATGCCGGTGCTGTTCGCCTTCCTGCCGCTCCACTGTCTGGTCGTCGTCGAGGCGGCGAGCGTCGTGGCGTGGCTGGAAGATTGCGCCGCAATCGAGGCCACGCGCCCGGCGCCGCGCAATCTCAACCTGATCACCGGCGCGTGGGGAACCACCGACATTGAAGGCGCGCTGGTGCGCGGCGCGCATGGCCCCGCCAGCCTGCACGTCATTTTCGTCGGCCCCTCCAACCCCCAACCCTAGACCTAGAGACCCAGCGATGTTCCAACAACTCCTCACGCCGATAGGCGGCAGCCTCGGGCTGTCGTTTCTCGTGGCCGTCCTCCCCGTGGCCGCCGTTCTCGTGCTCCTTGGCCTCCTTCGCCGGCCCGCGTGGCAGGCCGCGGCGGCGGGGCTCATCGTCGCCTTCGTCATCGCGGTCACGGCGTGGGAAATGCCGGTGACTCTCGCCGCGAATTCGGTTTTCGCCGGGGCCGTCTTCGCGCTCTGGCCGGTGATGTGGATCGTGATCAATGCGCTCTTGCTCTACAACATCGCGGTGAAATCGGGGCGGTTCGACGCCTTTCGGGTCTGGGTGATCAACCATCTGCCGAACGACCCGCGGGTGGTGCTGGTGGTGATCGGCTTCTGCTTCGGGGCGCTGCTCGAGGGCGTATCGGGCTTCGGCACGCCGGTGGCGATCACCTCATCGCTCCTGATCCTCGTCGGGTTCGCGCCGCTCGAAGCGCTGGTCTACGTGCTCATCTTCAACACCGCCCCGGTGGCGTTTGGCGCCCTCGGCGTGCCGGTGACGGTGCTCGGAGCGGTGACCGGGCTGCCGGCGACCGCGCTCGGCGCGATGATCGGGCGCCAGTTGCCAGTGATCGCGCTGTTCCTGCCGTTCTACGTCATGGCGGTCTATGGCGGCATGCGCTCGATCAAGGCGCTCTGGCCCGTCCTGCTTGTCGCCGGCGGCAGCTTCGCGATCAGCCAGTTCGTCGCCTCGAATCTGCTCGACTATTCGCTGACCGACGTCCTCGCTTCGCTCGGATCGCTGCTCGCCACGCTCCTGTTCCTGCTGGTCTGGAAGCCGGCGCCGGACCCGGAGTTCGCCATCCGCGAGGAGACGCTCGAAGTCGAGCGCGAGTTGACGCAGGTCGGCGCCAGGGCGCATGTCGCCCCGTGGCAGGGCTGGCTGCCTTGGCTGATCGTCTCGGCGCTCGTGATCGTGTGGACCCACTTCAAGTGGGCCGCAATCGGCCAGCAGGCGATCCCATGGCCGGGCCTGCACAACGCGATTGCGATCACGCTCTACGGCGGCAAGCCCTATAGCGCGGTGTGGGCTTTCCAGCCGCTTGGCACCGGGACGGCGATCCTGATCGCCTGCGTGATCACCGCGCTCGTCGTGCGCCTCACGCCCGGGGAATTCTTCGGCTGCATCGGCAAGACGATTCGTCAGGCCTGGCTCGCCGTGGTCACCGTGATGCTGATCATCGGCCTCGCCTATCTCATGAACTATTCGGGCCTGGCCTACACGCTCGGCAAGGGCGTCGCCTCGACCGGTTACCTGTTCGTCCTGCTCTCGCCGTTCCTCGGCTGGGTCGCGGTGATGCTCTCGGGCAGCGACACCTCGGGCAACGCGCTCTTCGGCAATTTGCAGGTCGTGGCCGCGAAGCAGCTCAACCTGAACCCGATCCTGTTCGCAGCGACCAACTCCTCGGGCGGCGTGATGGGCAAGATGATCTCGCCGCAGAACATCGCAACCGGCGTGTCGGTGACCAACCTGAGGGGCCATGAAGGCGTCGTTTTCGCGCGGACCTTCTGGCACTCGATCATCCTGACGCTGCTGCTCTCGGCGCTGGTGATCGTGCAGCAGTTCGTCATCCCCTGGGTGATCCCAACGGTCGGCGGCTGACCCGCGCGCGCCGGCCCCTTGGGCCGGCCGGCGCCTACATGGCAATGTCGAGCGACGGGTGAAAACGCGCAGACGTCGGAATCGAGCTTGCGGGCTGCGGACCGCCTTCTGGCGCGATTTGCCGGGCCGAGGGGGCAAGACATTTTTTTTCCGGCCAAACTCCCGCGTAACCCATTGATAAGGCGCGTTTCGGACGAGAGAATCCAAGAAAATCCAAGGCTCTTTTCTTGGTCGGGCTTGGTCTCGTCTCGGAGGAATTTGGCTAAGAAAAACGATTCGCCAAGGACCGACCGCCGATCGCGCGGCCCGGGGTCTTCGATCGGCTCGCGGCCCGCCCGCCCAAGATCTCTTGACCCCGAACAGCCTCTTCCCTCCGGCGCTTCGGGCGCCTATATTTGCTCTGTCGGCCGCAAGGTCGGCTATGGCGATAAATTGGCGTCGCAATAGGTCTTTCGGACCCGGGGGCGGTACCCGGCGCCTCCACCCAAGCCCGCGTTCAATGAGACGGGCTTTGGCGGGGGCGAAATAGGTTCGACGGGGGACTCAAAGGATGACCTTTCGCCCGGCATGATACCGCCGTTATCGGGTCAAACCTATAGTTGCGAATGACAACTATGCTCCGG
>DATJXI010000224.1:0-31207 GCA_035500275.1 Roseiarcus sp.
CAAAAGACCATAGCCGGTTAGCCGCGCAGGGGCAAATTCGAATGGCGTTCAAACATCCTTTGGCGAGGGGGGCTCAGGTCTGGGTCGCCAAGACTCTTGACAACCGGGATCAGCCGACGCTGGTGATCGTGACGACGATCGCACTCAACCCTGGTCACAGAAATTACAAGAGGTCCCTTGTCGACAAGCTGTCGGGAGCGGCGCGCGACTATCTCGCCGAGACCAAAGAGGCCGACGCTTACGTGCTCGTTAACCGTCTTCGGGATTGGAAGACACTCGGGACTTGAGGCGCCGGATCGCCAATCCTAGCGGCTTCTTTCCTGGACGACGAATGTGTTAGATTGAAGGGCCGTCGAGCAGCTCACGGAGGCTCGACGCAGCCAAAAATGAGGCATCAACCATGACAAATATATTGTCGGCTTCCCCGATGGGGTCCGCTCAGGGGCTTGCGCCCTTGCGCGCCAAATGGGGATGGATCGTCGCGCTCGGCGTCGTCTACCTCATTGCGGGGTTCGTCGCGCTGTACAGCATCGTCATCGCCACCCTGGCGAGTGCTTGGGTCGTCGGCATCATGATGATGATTGCGGGCGTAGCAGAGATCATCAACGCGTTTCAGATCAAGACTTGGGGAAGGTTCATTTTCTGGCTCATTCTGGGCGTCCTCTACATCGTCGCGGGCTTCATCGCCTTCGAGAATCCGTTGCTGACCGCCATCTGGGTCACGCTCATCCTCGGCGCAGCGCTCGTCGCCTCCGGCATCGTACGCGTGTTCCTCGGGTTCAACATGAAGGCGGGATCGCCGTGGATCTGGGTGGTCGTGTCGGGCCTGATTACGCTACTGCTCGGGGTCATCATCCTGGCCCATTGGCCCATCTCCGGGTTCTACACGCTGGGCATCTTCCTGGGCGTCGATCTCGTGTTCGCCGGCGCGAGCTGGATCGGCCTCGGGTTTGGGCTGAAGAACGCGGCTTGACGGAAAGTCGAGAGCCCGACGGTCCGTTTCGAGCCAGGAGTCGTCCGTGCGCTGGTTTTACATCGCGCTCATTGTTGTGTTCGTCGCGGCGACGGTCGTTTTCGCGGCGCAGAACACTCAGATCATCACGGTGACGTTTTTGCAGTCCGGCGTCAGCGCGCCGCTCGCGCTGGTGGTCTTCATCGTTTACGTGCTCGGGGCGGCGACCGGCGGCAGCCTCTACGCGCTCCTTCGTCGATCGGTTCAGGGCTCACGCCACACCGCGTGAGCCCGCGTGGGAACAGGGCCGCGCTCTTCAGAAGCTGTTGCGATCGTGGTAGGTCTGCAGGAACTGGCGCACCCGCGGCTCCTGGCTGTGATGGAAGACGTGACGCGGCGGCCCCTCGTCAATGATGCGCCCGCCGTCGATGAAGGCGATGCGGTCCGCGACGTGCGCCGCGAAGCCCATCTCGTGCGTGACGATGAGCATCGTCATGCCCTCGGCGGCGAGGCTCCGCATCACCTCGAGCACCTCGCCGACGAGCTCCGGATCGAGAGCCGACGTGGGCTCGTCGAACAGCATGAGCTGGGGCTGCATGGCGAGCGCCCGCGCGATTGCGACGCGCTGCTGCTGGCCGCCCGACAATTGCGAGGGATAGGCGTGCGCCCTGCCCCCAAGTCCGACTCTCGACAGCATCGCCGTCGCGCGATCCGCCGCTTCGCCGGCCGTCAGGCCGCGCACCCTGCGCAGCGGCTCGGCGACATTGCTGATCGCCGTCATATGCGGCCAGAGATTGAAATGCTGGAAGACCATGCCAATCTCGCGCCGCATCTCACGCAGGCGGCGCGCGCTCATCGGCTTTCGAACGCCTCCGGGCAGGTCCTGGTAGCCGATCAGCCGCCCGTCGATGCGCACGTCGCCAGAATCGTAGGATTCAAGAAAATTCACGCAGCGCAATAAGGTGCTCTTGCCCGATCCGCTCGGTCCGATCAGGCAAACGACCTCCGAACGCCCCACGCTAAGATCGACCCCGCACAAAACCTCGTGCGCGCCAAAACTCTTGCCGACGCCGACAAGCTCGATCATCGGCGCGTTCACGCGCGCGCTCCTGACGGCGAAAGGAAAGCCGTCATCCGGTTTTCGACGCGGGCGCCGAGGCGCGAGACGCTTTCGACCAAGAGCCAGTAGAAAACGGCCATCGCGAAAATGGCGTCGAAGGCGGTGAAGGTCTCGGCCGCCATCGTCTGCACCTGATACATGAGCTCGGGCACCGTGATGATCGAGAGAACAACCGTCTCCTTCGACAAGATGATCAGCATGTTGACGATCGGGGGCGCGGCGGCGATCAAAGCCGCCGGCAAGGTGACGCGCATGAGAATGTCGAAGGGTGCCATGCCGACGCTGGTCGCCGCCTCGATCTGTCCGGCCGGCACCGCGCCGAAGCCGGCGCGGAATATCTCGGCGAAATAAGCCGAGGAATAGAGCGCGAGGCCGAGCACGCCGGCGGCCGTCGCGCTGAGCCTGAGTCCGATATAAGGGCCGCCCGAGTAGAGCAGGAAAAGCTGCATGAGAAAGGGCGTCCCGCGAAAGACCTCAACGAAGGCGCGCAAGCCCCAGCGCAACGGCTGGAACGGAAAGCGGCGTGCGAGCGCGATCGCAAAACCGAGGATGAGGCCAAGCGCGCCGCCGACGCTCCAGCAGAAGACGGTGACGCCGAAGCCGCTGATTAGCGAAGGCAGATAGCGCCAGAGGAGGTCGGGGTTCATCGAACCCCGCCAATTGCGAGGCGACGCTCAGCGAGCGCGCCGAAGCCCGCCAAGGCCAGATTAATGGCGAGGTAGAAGAGCCCGCCGCCCACATAGGCTTCGAGCGGCCGATAGGTGAGCGAGGCGATATTCATGCTGACCCGCGTCAATTCCGCAATGCCGACGACCGACACGAGCGACGAGGCCTTCAAGAGCAGGATGAATTCGCTGATGAGCGGCGGGATCGAGATGCGCAGCGCCTGCGGCAGAAGGATGCGGCGCCACACGTCCGCGCCGGCGAAGCCGAGCGCGACGGCTGCTTCGCTCTGACCGCGCGGGACGGCGTTGAGCGCTCCGCGAAGGATCTCGGTCTGATACGCAGCTGACGAGAGCGCGAGGCCGCCGACCGCGGCGACGACGGCCGGCACGTCGAGGCCGAACTCGGCGAGGAAATAGTAGAGGAAGAGCAGTTGGACGAGCAGCGGCACGCCACGGAAAACGCTGACGTAGGTTGCGCCGATTCGCCTGAGCCAGAGCCGATGCGACACACGCGCGGCGCAAACAAGGGCGCCGATGGCGAAGCCGATGACAATCCCGGCAAACGAGACGGCGATCGTGACGCCGGCCGCCTCGGTCAGGTAGCCGAACGAGTGGAGGATGACCTCGGGCTTCATCAGCTCTAGCCGCGCTTGGATCGAGCGCGGATGAGGCGCGATCGGCGATCGCGCCGACAGCAGTTCGTCAGATCGTCGGCTCGGGAACGGTCTTCGGCAGGTCCATCGTCTGGCCGAACCAGGTCTTCTGGAGCTTGGCCATCGTGCCGTCCGCCTCGACCTTGAGGATGGCGGCATTGATCGCATCGACGAGCGACTTGTCGTCGAGCCGCGCCACCCAGGAGAAATAGGTCGGCTGCCCGAACGGCGGCAGGACCAGCGCGAACGTGTCGGGGCGCTTCGACGCCGCATAGGCGAGGTTCGGCAGCGAGTTCACCGACGCGTCGACGCGCCCGGCCGCAAGGTCGGCGTATGATTGGTTGTTGTCGACGTATTCCTTGATCTCGACCGGCTTCGGCAGCTTGGCGGCGAAGGCCTTGAGCTGCTCGACCTGAGAGGTGCCCTTCTGCCCCCCGACCGTTTTGCCGGCGATGTCCCCGGGCTTCACGATGCTCTTGTCGTCGGCGCGCTTCATGAGCGCGGCGGTCGCGTCCGCGATCGGCACGGTGAAGGCGTAGCGCTTCATGCGCTCCTTGGTGATGGTTACGGGCGCGATGCAAAGGTCGAATTTCTTCGCTTCCAGGCCGGGCAGCACGCTGGTCCACGGCAGGTCGAGATAGGAAACTTTGACGCCGAGCTCCTTGCCGACGGCGTCGATGAGGTCGCGATCGAGGCCCTTGTAGACGCCGTTGTCGGAGATGTCGAAGGGTGGAAACTGCATCTCGGTCGCGATCACGAGCTCGCCGCGCTTTTTGATCTCGGCGAGCGTGTCCTCGGCGAAGGCGCAGCGCGTGGCGGCGACGAAGCCCCCTGAGGCGGCCAGCGCGGCAAGCCCTGACCTGAGCGCCTTGCGCCGCGTGATGACGAGTTCATCCGATCGCTTCATTGTGAATCCGCTCCGTCCGTTAGCGCGCCAACCGAAATCCCGTTTTGCGCCATTTTTTCAACCAGGCCGCAAGGTGTCAATTCCGTCCGACGCATGATGTGGAGCAGCCGTCTTCCCAGCCGCGCGATTGCCATGCATCAGGGCTCAATCCAGCGGTTCGGCGAGCCGCAAGTCGTGCCGGGGAGACGTCGCTCTAACCTTTTGAAAAGGCGAAGTCGCGACCAAAACTGCAGCCCTGAGAGCCGGCCGCGCTTCATCCTCGGCGAGGGCTATCGGTTCGTCACCGCCGTCTTCGGTTCGTAGGGGCAAATGTCGCGCAGCGCGCAGGAGCCGCAGAGCGGCTTGCGCGCCGTGCAGACATAGCGGCCGTGCAGAATGAGCCAGTGATGCGCGTGCGGCAGGAAGCGCGCCGGGACAACGCGCATGAGCTCGTCCTCAACCTCCCGCGGCGTCTTGCCGGGCGCGATCCCGAGGCGGTTCGCGACGCGAAAGACATGCGTGTCGACCGCGATCGTCGGCTCGCCGAACGCGGTGTTGAGCACCACATTGGCGGTCTTGCGGCCAACCCCGGGCAGGGACTCCAGCGCCTCGCGGTCGCGCGGGACCTTGCCGCCGTATGTGTCGATCAGCGCCCGCGACAGCGCGGTCACATTCTTCGCCTTGGTGCGGTAGAGGCCGATCGTCTTGATCTTCTCGGAAAGCGCCTCTTCCCCCAGCGCGACCATTTTGTCCGGCGTGTCGGCGATCTTGAAGAGCGCCCCCGTCGCCTTGTTCACCCCCGCGTCCGTCGCCTGCGCCGACAGGACCACCGCCACGAGAAGCGTGTAGGGATTGACATACTCGAGCTCCCCTTTCGGCGCCGGCTCGACGGCCGACAGCCGCTCGAACACAAGCTCGGCCTGCGCCACCCGCTTCTTCAGGGAACGCCCTCCTTTCATTTCGCCTTTATAGGGGTCCGCGTTCGTGGAGGCCAAGCCGCCGGAGTCGGGATGGGCGTCTTGCTTTGCGGCGCCGCAGCACGCATTATGGCCGAACTTGGTGGGGATTATCCCGAGGCCATCGGGCCTCAACGCAAACTTGAGGGAGGAAGTCGATGAAGGCCCAGCACAGCCTGCTCTTGGCCGGAGCGCTCGGCGCGTATCTCGTCGCCGGCGCAGCGAATGCAGCCTCGGACAAAGTGGTGATCGGCGACCTCGACGATATGTCCGGCCCCTATGCCGACATTCTGGGCGCGGGCGGGATCGAGGCGATCAAGATGGCGATCGCGGACTTCGGCGGCTCGGTCCTCGGGCAGCCGATCGAGCTCCTCACCGCCGATCATCAGAACAAGCCCGACCTTGGGGTGCAGAAGTTCCGCGAATGGGCCGACACCCAGGGGCTGACGATGCAGCTCGGCGGGTCGAACACCGGGGTCAGCCTTGCCATCTCGTCGGCCGACAAGGCGAAGAAGATTCCGTTCTTCGCTATCGGGGCGGCCGGCGCTTCGCTCACCGGCAAGGACTGCACCCCCTACACGATCCACTATGGCTACGACACGACGGCGCTCGCCAACGGCACGGCCAAGACCATTCTCGAGCAGGGCGGCAAGAGCTGGTTCTTCCTCACCGCCGACTACGCCTTCGGCACCCAGCTCGAGAACGGCGCGGCCTCCGTCGTGAAGGCCGGCGGCGGCAAGGTGCTCGGAGACGTTCGGGTGCCGCTCGGGACCTCGGACTTCGCCTCGTATCTATTGCAGGCGCAGGGGTCCGGCGCGCAGGTGCTGGGACTTGCGAACGCGGGGACCGACACGTCCAATTCGCTGAAGGCCGCGTCCGAGTTCGGCCTGACCAAGACGATGCGCCCGGCGGCGCTGCTCGTGTTCCTCACAGACGTTCACGCCATCGGCCTCGACAACGCGCAGGGGCTTGTCCTCACGACGGCCTGGTACTGGGATCTCGACGACCGGACGCGCGCTTTCGCCAAGCGCTTCTACGACAAAGTCAAGAAGGAGCCGACCTTCCCCCAGGCGGCGTTCTATTCGGCGACGCTCGCCTATCTTAACGCCGTCAAGGCGGCGGGTGCGACCGACACCGAGAAGGTCATGGACGAACTGCACAAGATGAAGATCAGCGACGCGTTCGTCCAGAACGCGACGATCCGCCCGGACGGCCTCCTCGAGCACGACATGTACATTATGGAGGTGAAGAAGCCGTCGGAATCAAAGGGCGAGTGGGACTATTACAAGCTCATCAAGACCATGAAGGGCGACGAGGCGTTCGGCAATCTCGCCGATTCCGCCTGCCCGCTGGTCAAGAAGTAGCAAAGCTAGCCGCCGCAGGCGCGACCTACGGCGGCCTACCCCAAATGCCTGCGGAAGAACTCGAGCGTGCGCGACGACGCGAGCGCCGCGCTGCCGGCCTCGTACGACTCCCGCTGGTCGCAGTTGAACCCGTGCTCGGCGGGATAGGTGAAGACCGCAACCTCGGGATGCTCGGCCGCGAAAGCGCGCACCTCCTTGATGGGAATGTGCTGATCCTTCTCGCCGAAATGCAGCTCGGTTGGAACCTGCGGCTTCAGGTCTTTCGTGGCGAGGATCCGCCCGCCGTAGTAGCCGACAGCGGCGTCCAAGCCTGACAGCCGCGCCGCGGCCGCCCAAACAACCGATCCGCCGAAGCAATAGCCGACGATCCCGACCTTGCCGGCCTCTTTCGCGACCTCGATGGCGGCGGCGACGTCGCGCAGCGTCTGCTCGAAATCGAGCTTGCCGACGATCGACATGCCGCACCCGCGGGAATCGGGATCATAGCCAACGTCGAAGCCTTTCTCGACGTGATCGAATACGGCGGGCGCGATCCCGAGATAGCCGACGGAGGCGAAGCGGTCCGCCACGGCGCGGACATGGGAGTTGACGCCAAAAATCTCCTGAATGACGACAATCCCGGCGCGAGGTTTGCCGTCGGGATCGGCGCGCCAGGCGGCGATCGGTCCTGCGCCCTCAGGCTTCAGTTCGATCCACTGGCCCATATATCGCTCTCCAAGTTTGGCGTTTTTGTAAGACCCCGCTTAGCACGCGCTCGCTTTGAGCAATAGCGAGCTCGTCGGCGCCGGTATTCCGTTGACTGGCTATCGCGGTCGGGTCATCGTCGGCGAAGCTTTGGATCGCCTGAAAAAGGAAAGCGGGGGAGCGCCATGTCGCATCCGCTCATGCCGGAACCCGACTCATCGACGCTGGCTCGCCGCGGCGAGATTATCGCCGCCCTGAAGTCGATTGTGCCCGGCGAAGGGGTCGTGGACGCAGTGACCGCGATGCGCGCCTTCGAGACCGACGGCCTCACCGCCTACCGCTCCTTGCCCCTCGTCGTCGTGTTGCCGGAGACGGTCGCGCAAGTGTCGCGCGTCCTCTCATACTGCAACGACAACAAGATCCGCGTCGTGCCGCGCGGCTCAGGCACGTCGCTCTCCGGCGGGGCGTTGCCGTTGCAGGACGCGGTCCTCCTGGTGATGAGCCGCTTCAACAAGATTCTCGAGATCGATTACCCGAACCGAGTCGTCGTCGCGCAGCCCGGCGTGACCAATCTCGGCATCACCAATGCGGTCGAGGAGGCCGACTTCTATTATGCGCCCGACCCATCCTCGCAGATCGCCTGCTCGATCGGCGGCAATGTCGCGGAGAATTCCGGCGGGGTACATTGCCTCAAATACGGCCTCACCGCCAACAACGTGCTCGGGATCGAGATGGTGCTGATGAACGGCGAGGTCGTTCGGCTCGGCGGCAAGCACCTCGATTCCGAGGGCTACGATCTGCTCGGCGTGATGACCGGCTCGGAGGGCCTGCTCGGCGTCGTCACCGAGGTGACCGTGCGCATCTTGAAGCGCCCCGAGACGGCGCGCGCGATGCTGGTGGGGTTCCCTTCCTCCGAGGAGGCCGGCAAGTGCGTTGCGGAAATCATCGGCGCCGGGATCATTCCGGGCGGCATGGAGATGATGGACCGCCCCGCCATTCACGCGGCCGAGGCCTTCGTCCACGCCGGCTATCCGCTCGACGTCGAGGCGCTGCTGATCGTCGAACTCGACGGGCCGGCGGCGGAGGTCGATCACCTCATCGAACGCGTCGAGGCGATCGCCGACCGCAACGGCGCAACGACCTGCCGAATTTCGCGGTCCAATGAGGAGCGCTTGCGCTTTTGGGCCGGCCGCAAGGCGGCGTTCCCGGCGGTGGGGCGCATTTCCCCCGACTACTACTGCATGGACGGCACCATCCCGAGGAAAGAATTGCCCCGGGTGCTCGCGGGCATGCGAGACTTGTCGAAGAAGCACGGCCTCGAGGTCGCCAACGTCTTCCACGCCGGCGACGGCAACCTGCATCCGCTCATCCTTTACGACGCCAACAAGCCGGGCGCGCTGGAGGCCGCCGAAGAATTCGGCGCGGATATCCTTCGGCTCTGCGTTGAGGTCGGCGGAGTGCTGACCGGCGAACATGGCGTCGGCGTCGAGAAGCGCGACCTCATGCCCGAGATGTTCAACGAAACGGACCTCAACCATCAGCAGCGCGTCAAATGCGCGTTCGATCCGCAGTCCCTGCTCAACCCTGGCAAGGTGTTCCCGCAATTGCACCGATGCGCGGAACTTGGCAGGATGCACATCCATCGGGGGCAGCTGCCGTTTCTCGGCATTCCGAGATTCTAACGTGCGCGTCTCTTGGCCTGCAGGGCGCATGGAATGACGACCTTTACCCCCGACACGCCGGAGGACGTCGTTTCGACGCTGCAATGGGCGGCGGCGGAAGAGCTTCCGCTTGAGATCGTTGGGCACGGATCAAAGCGGGGAATCGGACGGCCAATCAACGCCTCGCACACGCTCGATCTCTCGCGCCTGACCGGCGTCACCCTGTACGAGCCCGCGGAGCTGGTCTTGTCGGCGCGGGCGGGGACGGCGCTTTCCGAGATTGAGCGGCTGCTCGAGGCCAACCATCAAGAGCTCGCTTTCGAGCCGATGGACTATGGCCAGCTCTTGGGCGGGACGCCGGGCCAGGGCACGATCGGCGGCGTTCTCGCCGCCAATGTCTCGGGGCCGCGACGTCTAAAGGCGGGGGCGGCGCGCGACCACGTGCTCGGCGTCGAGGCCGTGTCCGGCCGCGGCGAGGCGTTCAAGTCCGGCGGGCGCGTGGTGAAGAACGTCACGGGTTACGACCTTTCGAAAGGCATGGCCGGATCATGGGGCACGCTCGCCGTTTTTACGAGCGTCACGTTCAAGGTGCTGCCCGCGGCCGAGACGGAGCAGACGCTGCTACTGCGCGGACTCACTGACGAGCAGGCTGCGGCTGCAATGGCGGCGGCGCTCGGCTCGAGCGCTGAGGCTTCCGGCGCGGCGCATCTGCCGGCGCCGTCCGTAGCTCGCGTCCTTGGCGGGGCGCTTGGCGATCGAGCTGCGACCGCGATCCGGATTGAGGGGGTCGCGCCCTCGGTCGCTTACCGGCTCGAGCGGCTGCGGGATCTTCTCAACGCGACGGCGCCGGTCCAGGAGGAACTACCCGCCGAGGAGTCGAAGCGCATATGGCGTGACGTCCGTGACTGCATTCCGTTCGCGGACGGCAGCGAGCGGCCGGTGTGGCGGGTGTCGATGACGCCGTCGGAAGGCTGGAAGTTGACCAGGGAATTGCGCAAGTCCGCCGGCGCTGAGGCGTTCTACGACTGCCAGGGCGGCCTCGTGTGGCTTCGCATGCAGGCCGACCCAGACGCCCAAGAGGTGCGCCGTCTCCTGCGCGCCTTTGGCGGCGGGCATGCGATGCTGGTGCGCGCGTCGCTCGCCCAGCGCGCCGCGACGGCCGTGTTCGAGCCGCAGCCGCCGGCGCTCGCGGCGCTCAGCGCGCGCTTCAAGCAGGGGTTCGACCCGAACGGCATTCTCAATCCGGGCCGCATGGGAGTCACCGCGACGGCGAATGCGGCGGGCGAGGCGGCGGCGAAATAGTCATGCAGACGACCTTCTCCCCTGAGCAATTGGCCGATCCGCATGTCGCGGAATCCGAGAAAATCTTACGGACCTGTGTGCACTGCGGCTTTTGCACCGCAACTTGCCCAACCTATCTGACGCTTGGCAACGAGCTCGACAGTCCGCGCGGCCGCATCTACCTGATCAAGGACATGCTGGAGAACGGCCGGCCTGCGGACGAGGAAACCGTCACGCATATCGACCGCTGCCTCTCATGCCTGAGCTGCATGACGACCTGCCCGTCCGGCGTCCACTACATGCACCTCGTCGACCACGCCCGTGCGCACATCGAGAAGACCTATAAGCGTTCCTTCGCGGACCGGGCGACGCGCGCGCTGCTGGCGGCGGTGCTGCCTTATCCCGCGCGGTTCCGGGCGGCGCTCAAGCTCGCCAAGCTCGGCCGCCCGTTCGCGCGGCTTTTGAAGAGCGTGCAGGCTTTGAAGCCGCTGGGCGCCATGCTCGACCTCGCGCCGGCTTCGCTGCGAGTCGCGCCTTTGCAGGCGAACGCCGGGACGGCGCTGGCAGGCGCAAAGCGCGGCAGGGTCGCCATTCTCGCCGGATGCGCCCAGTCCGTGCTCGATCCGGGAATCAACATGGCGGCGACTCACCTCCTCGCTCGCTTTGGCCTCGAGGTCGCAGAAGCAAAGGGCGAGGGCTGCTGCGGCGCGCTCGCGCATCATATGGGCCGCGAGGACGACGCGCTCGATTTCGCGAGGGCCAACATCGATGCCTGGATGAAGCTCATCGAAAATGGCGGGCTCGACGCGATCCTCATCACGACCTCGGGCTGCGGCACGACCGTCAAGGACTATGAATTCATGTTGCGGCTCGACCCGGCCTATGCCGCGAAGGCGAAGCGCGTCGCTTCGCTCGCCAAGGACGTGACCGAATATCTCGCGACGCTCGACCTGCCGCCGCCCGCCCATGCCTCTGGGCTCACTGTCGCGTATCACTCCGCCTGCTCGATGCAGCATGGGCAGAAGATCACGCGCGAGCCGAGAGAGCTGCTCGCCAAGGCGGGTTTCACAGTGCGGGAGCCGCGCGAGGGGCATTTGTGCTGCGGCTCGGCCGGAACCTACAACATCCTGCAGTCCGACATCGCCGAGCGTCTGCGCGAGCGCAAGGTTCGCAACATCGAGGCGACCGGCGCCGACATCGTCGCCGCCGGCAATATCGGCTGCATGACCCAGATCGGGCGCGGGACCGCGAAACCGGTCGTCCATACAGTCGAGCTTCTGGACTGGGCCTGGGGCGGCCCGAAGCCGGCGGCGCTCGCCTGAACGCTCAGTTCGTCAGCGAGCCTACCAGAACCGGCGTGGCGTGGTAGAGGTCGGGGAAGAGCCGCTCGAGGTTCTTGACCTTCGGCATGTCGTAGTAGGCGATGTACGGCTGGTTCGGATTGTGGGCAAGATAGTCCTGGTGATAGGCCTCCGCGCGATAGAAGGGCTTGCCGGGCTCGATGGTCGTGACGATCGGCGCGGCGAAAATGTGCGCCGCATCCAGTTGCCCGATGTAGGCTCTCGCGACGCGCGCCTGCTGGTCGCTCTGTGGGAAGATCGCCGAACGGTATTGCGTTCCCCTGTCCGGCCCCTGGTAGTCCAGTTCTGTCGGGTCGTGCGCGACCGAAAAGAAGATCTGCAAAATCTTGCCATAAGTGATCCGCTTCGGGTCGAACGTGATCCGAACGGATTCCGCGTGGCCGGTGTCGCCGCGGGTCGTCATGTTGTAATGCGCCGTGGTGGCGGCGCCGCCGGCGTAGCCCGAAACTGCGCTCTTCACCCCGTCAACGTGCTCGAACACGCCCTGCACGCCCCAGAAGCAGCCGCCCGCTAGGACGGTGGTTTCCGACCCCGAGCTCCCCGCGGCCTCGTCCGGTGCGGGTGGGGGAACGACTCGCGCCTCCTCGGCGGTGGAGGCCGAAATGGCGAAGCCTGCCACGGCGAACGCGACGGCGACGAGAAGAGTGGCCATGCCTGGGCCGGGCTTGAATGCTGTGTTCATCGCCTTCTCCCTGAATCGCGCCCTCGTTAGCGAACGCAGTTCGCCGATATCTACGCAGCGTGTCGCGCCCGCGTTACATGCGCCACCGCCTCTTTGCGCGGGGCGGCGGATAGCATAAGCATCTGGCTGGCTTTTGGGAGTTGGTAGCGTGAGGTTGATCAATCCTGTCACGGGACTCGAGATTGATGGGAACGTCGGAATCGTCACGATCAACTCGCCGCCTGTCAACGCGCTGTCGCAAGGAGTTCGCGACGGGATCAAGCGCGGCGTCGAGGCGGCTATCGCCGACCCCGCCGTCAAGGCGATCGTCCTCATCTGCGCCGGGCGCACCTTCCTGGCCGGCGCCGACATCACCGAGTTCGGCAAGCCGCCGACTCGGCCCTATCTGCCCGAGGTCCTCGACGTCATCGAGAACGCGCCGAAGCCGGTCATCGCCGCGCTGCATGGGACCGCGCTCGGCGGCGGCTTCGAGGTCGCGCTGACAGCGCATTATCGCATCGCCGTTCCCTCGGCGAAATGCGGCCTGCCGGAGATCAAGCTCGGGCTTATTCCGGGCGCGGGCGGCACGCAACGCCTGCCCCGTCTCATCGGCGTCGAGAAGGCGCTCGAGGTCATCCTTTCAGGGACGCCGTTCGGCGCCCGGGAGGCCAAGGAATGGGGCGTCGTCGACGAGCTTGCCGAGGAAGGCAATCTGCGCGAATCGGCTGTCGCCTTCGTCCGCCGCCTCATCGCCAAGAATGCGCCGCTCAAGAAAGTGCGGGACCGCCCGGAGAAGCTCGCGCCCGCGCGCGACCACCCCGAAATTTTCGAGACGATCCGGAGAGCGAACGCCCGCAGGTTCCGCGGCTTCGAAGCCTGGGAGAAGGCGATCGAGTCGGTCAGGAACGCCGTCGATCTGCCCTTCGACGAGGCCATGACGAAGGAGCGGGATATGTTCATGGCGCTGCTCGGGACCACCCGGTCCAAGGCGCAGCGCTACGTCTTCTTCGCCGAGCGACAGGCGGCCAAGGTCCCCGATATCGGCCCCGACACTCCAACCATGACGATCCGCAGCGTCGGCGTCATCGGCGCCGGCACGATGGGCGGCGGCATCGCCATGAATTTCCTCTCGGCCGGCATCCCCGTTACGATCGTCGAAACTTCGAGGGAAGCGCTCGACCGGGGCGTCGCGATCATGCGCCTCAATTACGAGAACACGGCCAAGAAGGGCCGCATGACCATGGGCGAGGTCGAGGAGCGGATGGCGCGGCTCACGCCCACGCTCGACTTCGGCGCGCTCGCCGGCGCCGATCTCGTCATCGAGGCCGTATTCGAGAGCATGGACCTCAAGAAGAGCGTGTTCGAGCGGCTCGGCGGCGTCGCGAAACCGGGCGCCATTCTCGCCTCGAACACATCCTATCTCGACATCGACGAGATCGCGACCCGAACGAAGCGCCCCGAGGACGTGCTCGGCATGCACTTCTTCTCGCCCGCCAACGTGATGCGGCTCCTCGAGATCGTGCGCGGGGCGAAGACGTCCAAATCCGTCCTGGCGACGGTCGTCCAGCTCGCGCCCAAGATCGGCAAGATCGGGGTCGTCGTCGGCGTCACTTATGGCTTCGTCGGAAATCGCATGCTGGCGCAGCGCCAGCGCGAGGCGATGAAGCTCATCCTCGAAGGCGCGACGCCTTGGGATGTGGACCGCGTGCAGGTCGACTTCGGCATGCCGATGGGGCCCTTCGCGATGAGCGACCTCGCCGGCCTCGACATCGGCTGGTCGGCCGAGACGTCGAAGCGCTCGACCATCCGCGAGATCCTGTGCGAGGAGGGGCGGCGCGGCCAGAAGACCGGCGCCGGCTTCTACGACTACGACGAGGCGCGCAACGGCAGGCCCTCGGCCTATGTCGAAAAGATCATCCGCGACTTCGCCGCCGCGAAGGGCGTCGCGCAACGCAAGATCGCCGACGCCGAGATACTCGAGCGTTGCACCTATCCGATGATCAACGAGGGCGCAAAAATCCTGGAGGAGGGCAAGGCGCAGCGCGCCTCCGACATCGACGTCGTCTGGATCTACGGCTACGGCTGGCCGGTCTATCGCGGCGGCCCGATGTTCTACGCCGATACGATCGGGCTAAGGACGGTGCTCGACAAACTGAAGGAGTTCGAGGCGAAGCTCGGTGACGACTTCAGGCCCGCGCCGCTGCTTGAGAAGCTCGCGGCCGAGGGCGGAGCGTTCACCGGATGAGGTCGCCTTCTTCCTTGCCCGTCACCTGAGTTGGAGCTTTTCCATGCGTGAAGCCGTCATCGTCTCAACCGCCCGCACCCCGATCGGCAAGGCTTATCGCGGCGCATTCAACGACACCCACGCCCAGACGCTCGGCGGACATGTCATCGCCCATGCGCTGGACCGCGCCCATGTCGAGGGCGGCGAGGTCGACGACGTCGTCATGGGCGCGGCGCTTCAGCAGGGCTCGACCGGCGGCAATGTCGCACGGCAATCGGCGCTGCGTGCGGGCCTGCCGACGAGCGTCGCCGGCATGTCGGTCGACCGGCAATGCGCCTCCGGCCTCATGGCGATCGCGACCGCCGCCAAGGAGATCATCCACGACGGCATGAACATCGCGGTAGGCGGCGGGCTCGAATCGATCTCGCTCGTACAGAACGACAAGATGAACCGCTACCGGACGTTCGACCCGTGGCTCGTCGAGCATCGCGACGACGTCTACATGACGATGCTCGAGACGGCTGAGATCGTCGCCGAGCGCTACAAGATCTCGCGCGAGCGGCAGGACGAATACGCTCTGCAATCGCAATCGCGGACTGCTGCGGCGCAAACGGCCGGGCGATTCGACGCCGAGATCGTCCCGCTGCCCTCCGTCATGAAGGTCGTCGACAAGGCCACCGGCGTCGTCTCCGACAAGGCCGTCACGCTGAAACACGATGAGGGCATCCGCGCCGAAACGACGCTCGCTGGCCTCACGGCGCTCAAACCCGTCTTCGCCGAAGGACTTCACCTGAAGCAGCCGGGCCAATACATCACCGCCGGCAACGCCTCGCAACTCTCCGACGGCGCCAGCGCCTGCGTCCTCATGGAGGCGAAGCTCGCGAGCCAGCGCAACCTTGCGCCGCTCGGGATCTACCGGGGCATCGCGGTCGCCGGCTGCGACCCGGACGAGATGGGCATCGGCCCCGTCTTCGCCGTGCCGAAGCTACTCAAGGCGCGCGGCCTCAAGCTGGACGACATCGACCTCTGGGAGCTCAACGAAGCCTTCGCCGTGCAGGTCCTCTACTGCCGCGACAAGCTTGGCATCGACAACGACAAGCTCAACGTAGACGGGGGCGCCATCGCGGTCGGCCATCCGTACGGCATGAGCGGAACGCGCCTCACCGGCCACGCTTTGATCGAGGGCAAACGGCGCGGCGCGCGCTATGTCGTCGTGACCATGTGCGTCGGCGGCGGCATGGGCGCGGCCGGTCTCTTCGAAGTCGCCTGAACCGGCCTGGACTGCGCCTTGAACGATCCGTCCTTCATGGCGCCGCTGGCCGCCTACCACGGCCATAAGCCGCCGGTGCCGTCATGGTTCGCCGATGCGGTAGCGAACGAGCCGGAGCGGACCTTCATCGAGGTCGAGGGGGCGCGGATCGAGACGCTCGCCTGGGGCGAACGGGGGAAGCCAGGGCTCCTCTTTCTGCATGGCGGGGCCGCGCACGCCGACTGGTGGGCGTTCATCGCGCCGTTCATCGCGGCTGGGCGCCGGGTCGTCGCCCCGACCTTGTCGGGCATGGGCCGCTCGGACTGGCGGGAGGCGTACGACTTCAAGCAGTTCGTACGCGAGGCGCGCGAGGCGGGCCGCGCCTTGGGCGCATTCGATGGCGGGCCGCCGGCGGTGGTCGGCCATTCCTTCGGCGGGCGCGTCGCGGCGGGCCTCGCCTGCGACTTCGGAGACGACATCGGAGGCGCAGTCCTGGTCGATCCGCCGGTCTTCGCGCCGCAGGGCGCGAGGATCCCGCCTCCGCCCCGCGCGGCCCGGACGCGGCGGGTCGACCCGTCGCTCGCGGTGCTCGTCGCGCGCTTCCGGCTCATGCCGCCGCAGCCGTGCGCGAACCCCTTCGTCCTCGACTTCATCGCCCGCCGCTCGGCGACCGAAACCATGGACGCGGAGGGTCGGCCGGGCTGGGCGCTGAGCTTCGACCCCGGCTTCTGGGAGAAGTCGAAGCGCCTCGATCCGGTCCCAATCCTCAAGGCGGCGCGCTCGCCGCTGGCCGTCATCCGCGGAGAGAAGTCGCGGCTCTTTCAGGAGGCGGACGCGGCTTATCTCCTCAGCCTCATCCCGCCGGGCGCCCCTTACGTTGAGATTCCCGAGGCCGAGCATCACGTGATGATCGACCAGCCCCTCGCCTTCGTGGGCGCGGTGAGGGCGCTTCTGGCGACGTGGCCGGAGAAATGAGCGCCCGGCTGGGGCGGTGACGGGCCAGCTCCATTTCCGTAGGTTTTGATTGCGCGCGTGGTAAATTGGGACTTTTGGGCCCCGCCACGGGTTTTCAACGGGTTGGTCTAGCCGCCAATAACTGTCAAAATGCAACAGACTGCCGGCATCGCTCGCGGGGAGCCGCGATACGTGACCCTTGGAGTTACGCAACTTTCGCGGCGTTTGTCATGCCCGCGAAAAGCGGGCGTCCAGCGCGCGTCTCAGTCGCATCGGCAAAGACCACGTGCAACCTCTTCGACAGGAAGTTTCAATTCCCTCACGTGCGCCATTGTAGGCAGGCATACTGTTCTTGACAGGTATTTGTCGCCATGTATCTACATAACAGAAATATAGGGCCGGGAGTTTTGCGCGAGAGACGGGAGGCGCTAGCGGCGTCGGGCATGTCAAAAATGGGCCCCCGCCCCGCGGCCTTGGCCGCCCTCGCCGCGCTCGCGCTCGCAGGCTGCTCCGGCTTCGGCACTAGCGCCGAAAAGCAGCCGCCCGCGGCCGCAGCCGCTCCAGCCCCGCCGCCCGTCGCTGCGGCGCCGCTTGCGCCCGTGATCGCCACTGCGCTGCCTCCACCCTCCACCCCAGCCGTCGCGCCGGCGCAGCCCGCCGCGCCCGCCGTTCCGACCGGAGCGGCGCTCGGCGGCGTCCTCGGCGGGCCCATTGGCGCGTCGCTCAGCGAAGCCGACCGCGCAGCCGCCTGGAAGGCTGAGATCGCCGCGCTCGATTCCGGCCAGCGGCGCTCGTGGCGCGGCCCCGGCGGCGTTTTCGGCTTCGTCGAACCCGGCGCCGCGACGGGCGACGGCTGCCGCGCCTATGTCCAGACCATCTACATCGCCGGTCGTCCGAAGCGCGGCCAGGGCGTCGCGTGCAAACAGCCGGACGGGACCTGGAGGATGACAAGCTAAAGGTCAAATTCTAACAATAGGCGCCCGAGCCGAGGCGTCGCCAAAGGGCGGGAAGCAGTCGTTCGACTTCGGGCGGCAACGGCGGGTTTGCACAAAGAGCGGTCGTTGCTCGACGGCTCAGAAAATGGGGTCAAATCAATCCGCAGCCGCCTTCGTACACGGCTTTTTGAGCCGACCTTGTTCGACTCAATCGCTCCTCATCAAAAGGCGCGCGGCTCTAGACTAGAGCGGGATGAATTTGGTCGGAATCGGGTGGGGATTCCCGAATCGGCTTCGTTCTGATTCAAGGTGCTGGCTGGGAGGAGGCCAGCATGGACCAGCATGGATGGGAAAGCCGTATTCGACAGACCTTCGCGAGCGGGTGGTGGCTTCGGTTTTGGAGGGCGGGCTCTCGCGGAACAAGGCCCCGGCGCAGTTCTCGATGGCGGTGAGCACGGTCGTCGATTGGGTCAAACGCTATCAGGAGACCGGCAGCCTGGAGCCCGGCCAGATGGGCGGGCACAAACCGAAATCGATCCGTGACGAGCATGAGGCGTTCTTAACCGAACGGGTTCGGAAGGGCGGCTTCACGCTGCGCGGCTTGTGCGAGAACTTGCCGACCGCGGGCTCAAGGTCGATTACCGGTCGGTGTGGAACTTCGTCCACGCCGAAAAACTCAGCTTCAAAAAAACCGTAGCCGCCAGCGAGCGCGACCGGCCGGACGTCGCCCGTCGACGAGCGCAGTGGTCTGGCCGGCAGGACCGGATCAATCCCACGCGCCTGGTCTTCATCGACGAGACCTGGATCAAGACCAACATGGAGCCGCTCAGAGGATGGGCGCCGCTGGGAGAGAGGCTTGTGGCCAAGGTTCCCCATGGCCATTGGAAAACCTCGACGTTCGTCGCCGCGCTTCGCTGCGATCGCATGGAGGCCCCTTGGATCCTCGACGGCGCGATCAACCGCGAGGCGGTCAAGACCTATGTCGAGAAGGTCCTCTCGCCGACGCTGTGGCCGGGCGATCTCGTCATCATGGACAAATCAGCAGCCACAAAGGAAAAGCCGTTCGTCAGGCCATTCGCGCAGCCGGAGCGAGGCTGATCTTCCTGCCCAAGTACTCCCCAGACCTGAACCCAATCGAACAGGTCTTCGCCAAGCTCAAGCACCTGTTGCGGAATGCCGCCACCCGAACGATCGAGACCCTCACCGCAGCCGTCGGCGAGCTTCTCGGCGCCTTCACCGCCGAAGAGTGCGCCAACTACTTCGTCAACTCAGGATACGCGCGAAGCTAATATCATCACGCTCTAGCCGGTCCTTGTGTTATTCTGCGCGACAGCCTTCGTCGCCCGCCGCAAGGCCGAAGGCGGCGCGCCGACCGACTACTAGAGCCGTTTGTCATTTGCTCGAAACGCGTCTTCAGGGCGAAGCCAGAATTCCCTTCCCCCGTGTGGGGAAGGGTTAGGAAACAGGTCTCGCGGTAGGTCCTTTAGTTCGGCGCGACCCCCCACCCTTGCCCGCCCCCACAAGGGGGGCGGGAATCGGTGCGTGTGCTTGAGACTCCTTGTCGCGCCCTGAGGCCGCATCGGGCCAAATGCAAACGGCGCGAGGGCCGCCGGCGACGCGCAGTCCGGATCAGGACTTCGGGCCGCAACGCCTTCCCTTGAGCGTCCAAATCCTTCCAAATCGGTTCCGAAACGGGTTCGGGAATGGTCCTGTTATGGGCCCTTTCCTTCCTTTTCCTTTCCCGTTTTGAGCGTTTTCAAGGGCTTATCGACGAATCCCGCCCGAATTTTTTCCGAAAGCCCGGCTGGCTGCCCTAGCCGAAGATTCGTTGGGCCGAAGCATGGGCTCGCCCGCGTGAACTCCGCGCCTACTCGTGTTTTCTCGTTCATGGCGGCGCGGGTTCGACCCCTCGGGCGGTGGGACGTTGTCGTCATGGACTTGGCTCGACCGCATGTCCGATCATCAGATAAATAGGACGCTAGCATACGACTTTCTGAAAATCAAGGAAACGTCGCCTTCTCCGCCCCTTTCCCAAGCGTCGTCGTTGGGAAGATGCCGATGACCTCGGTCCGGCCCCGGCGTAAGGCGCGACGCTCTCTGCTTCCGCTTGCCCAGAGCCGGGAGCGGAGCACGAAAGGTGAGGAACTCCCGTCGCTCGTTATGTGGCGAGCTCGCGCCCGACGCCCGTCCTCTAGACCGAGGAAAGCCCCGAGACGAAGGCACGAAAGGCGGCAACCAACCCCGCGGATAGGAGCCGGATCAACCGTCGTCTTAAGCTCCGCTCCCAGCTCTGTGCAGCCCAGCTTCCCTCGCCGACGGACCTTCCGCTGAGCGCCCGCTCAACCGCGCCTTTCCTCTTGACCGCGAACATAAGAGCTAGACGTCGATTCGCGCCGTTCAATCGCTCGCAACGAGCGCCCCCTGTCAGGCTCTGGCCGCTCGCGTTTTTTTTCGGAGACCACGCCGCCGCTTTGCATTAACAGGACGGCAAGCATGCGCGGTCCGCGAGGCCGCTTCAGAGGATCTTGATGATCTGGTTCCTGTGGGCGGGAATGGCCGCGGGCGCGGCCCTCGCCGCGCTTTGGCCTATCCTGCGCCGGCCCGCGGAGCCCGGCGAGCCGGACGTGGCGGCGAGGGAGGCGGCCTTCTACAGGGCGCAGCTCGAGGAGATTGGGCGCGACGTCGAGCGCGGCCAATTGCCGCAAAGCGAGGCGGAGGCGGCGCGCGCCGAAGCGGCGCGCCGCCTCATCGCGCTCAAGCGCGCGACGCCGGAAAGCCCGCAAGATGCGGCGCCGCGCGCGCGCCATCGTCTCGCCGCCGCGGCGCTCATCGCCGTCGGTCTGCCGGCGATCGCCATCCCCCTCTACGGACTGCTCGGGCGTCCGCTCATGCCCGACGAGCCGCTGGCGGGCCGCCATGAGATGAAGGCGGCGGCGAGCGACATTGAGGCGGCGGTCGCGGAAGTCGAGGCGCATCTCATGGCCAAGCCCGACGACGGCAGGGGCTGGGCGGTGATCGCGCCCGTCTATATGCGCCTCGAACGCTACGAGGACGCGGCGCACGCCTATTCCGAGGCGTTGCGGCTTCTCGGCGAAGACGCCTCGCGCCGCGCGGCTTACGGCGAGGCGCTGGTCGCGGCGGCAGGCGGGGTCGTCACCGAAAAGGCGAGGCAGTCCTTTGATAAGGCGCTGGCGGACGAGCCGGGGCTGCCGCAGGCGCGCTTCTATCTCGCGCTCGGCGCCGAGCAGGACGGCAAGAAGGACGAGGCCATACGGGACTACGAGGCGCTGCTGAAAGACGCGCCTCCCGACGCGCGCTGGGCCGGCGCGATCAGGGACCGCCTCGCCACGCTCAAGGGCGAGCCGCCGTCGGAGGCTGCGGCCGGGTCGCCCGCCATTCCGTCGGCGCAACGGCCGATGATCGAGGGCATGGTGAGCCGGCTCGCCAACCGCCTCGCCAGCAGCGGCGGCAGCGTCGACGAATGGGCGCGCCTTATTCGCGCCTATGCCGTGCTGCATGAGGCGGACAAGGCCAAGGCCGCGCTCGCCGACGCCCGCAAGGCGCTGGCGCCCGACGCGAACGCCGTCGCGAGCCTCGACGCGCTCGCCCGCGACCTCGGCCTCGGAGACGCCAATTGACCCGCCGAAATCGACGCCTGAGCCTCATCGCGGCTGCGCTCGCCGTGATCGGCTGCGCCGTCGGCCTCGGCCTCTACGCGATGAGGGACAGCCTGGCGCTCTTCCTCACGCCGACGGAAATCGCCGAGAAGCATGTTGAGCCGGGAACGCGGCTCAGGATCGGCGGGCTCGTCGAGACGGGCTCGGTCGTGCAGAGCGGAAACCGGCTCACGTTCAACGTGACGGACGGAACGAAAAGCGTGGGCGTCGACTGCGCCGCGAATTGCTTTGCGAACATCCCCGACCTCTTCCGCGAAGGCCAGGGCGTCGTCGTCGACGGCGTGCTCGCGGCGCAGGGCCGCCTTGTGAGCGACCAGATTCTCGCCAAGCACGACGAGCGCTACATGCCGCGCGAGGTGGTGGAGCAACTGAAGAAAGAGGGGCGCTGGCGGGAAGGGCTGAGCGCGCAAAAATGACGGTCGAGATCGGACATTTCGCCCTCGTCCTCGCGCTCGCCGCGAGCCTCGCGCAGACGATCGTGCCGTTCTGGGGCGCGCGCGTGCGCGATCCCGACCTCATGGCGGTCGGGCAGAGCGCCGCGCTGACCCAGTTCGTCCTCATCGCGATCTCGTTTGCGGCGCTCGTCCACGCGCATCTGACGTCCGACTTCTCCGTTCTCAACGTGGCGGAGAACTCGCACAGCGCGATCCCGACGATCTACAAGATCTCCGGCGTCTGGGGGAACCACGAAGGCTCGATGCTCTTGTGGGTCCTCATCCTCGCGATCTTCGGCGCGCTGGTCGCCGCGTTCGGGCGCTCCCTGCCGAAAATTCTGCGCGCCGATGCGCTCGCCGTGCAGGGCCTCGTCAGCGTCGCCTTCCTGCTCTTCATCCTGCTCACGTCCAACCCGTTCGAACGGCTCATTCCGGCGCCGTTCGAGGGACGCGACCTCAATCCAATTCTGCAGGACCCGGGCCTCGCGATCCATCCGCCGCTGCTCTATCTCGGCTATGTCGGCTTCTCGATCGTCTATTCCTTCGCGGCGGCGGCGCTGATCGAGGGGCGCATCGACGCCGCCTGGGCGCGCTTCGTGCGCCCCTTCACGCTCGTCGCCTGGAGCTTCCTCACGCTCGGAATCGCTGCAGGCTCCTTCTGGGCCTATTACACGCTCGGCTGGGGCGGCTTCTGGTTCTGGGACCCGGTCGAGAACGCATCCTTCATGCCGTGGCTCGCGGGAACCGCCTTCGTCCATTCCGTTGCGGTGATGGAGAAGCGCGACGCGCTCAAAGTGTGGACGATTTTTCTCGCCATCCTGGCCTTCTCCTTCTCGCTGCTCGGGACATTTTTGGTGCGCTCGGGCGTGCTCACCTCCGTGCACGCCTTCGCCAACGACCCGCGCCGCGGCGTCTTCATCCTCGTCATTCTCGCGCTCTTCATTTTCGGCTCGTTTGCGCTGTTCGCGTGGCGCGCGCCGATCCTGAAGCAAGGAGGCCTCTTTGCGCCCGTCTCACGCGAGGGCGCGCTGGTCCTGAACAACCTGTTGCTGACGACGTCCTGCGCGACCGTGCTCTTCGGCACCGTCTATCCGCTCGCCCTTGAACAGCTCACCGGCGAGAAGATCACGGTCGGGGCGCCCTTCTTCAACATGACCTGCGGCGTGCTCCTGCTGACCGCATGTTTCGTGAGCCCGATCGGCTTCTCGCTAGCCTGGAAGCGCGGCGATCTGCTTGGCGTCATCCAGCGGCTCGTGGTCGCGCTCGTTGCGGGCGCGCTCGTCGCGATCGCGGGCCTGGCTTGGCTCAAGGGGGGCTCGATTCTCGCGTCGCTCGTCGCCGGCCTCGGCGTCTTTGTCATCGTCGGCGCGCTGACCGAGATCGTCACGCGCGCGTGGCGGCCCGGCCTTTCGCCGGGCCTATCGCTGAAGCGGGCGGCGGGGCTGCCGCTGTCGCTCTGGGGCGCGGCGCTGGCGCATATCGGCGTCGGCGTGACCTTGCTCGGGCTCGCCAGCGTCGGCTTCGGCGCCGAGGCCATTGTCACGCTGCACAAGGGCGTCGCTCAAGCCGTCGGACCTTATGAGATCACGCTCGATTCGATCGGGCGGCGGGTCGGCCCCAATTACAAGGAAACCATCGCCCCAATGACAGTTCGCTCGGGCGGCGTGGTCGTCGCCACGATCGAGCCGGCGCGTCGCCAGTTCGCGGCGCGCGAGATGACGACGACGCAGGCGGGGCTTGCGACGCTGCGTTTCGGTCAGGTCTATGTGTCGATCGCCGATCCGACGTCCGACGGCGCCGTCCCCGCGCGGCTCTACTGGAAGCCGCTGGTGACGCTGATCTGGCTCGGCGCCGCCGCCATGGCGCTCGGCGGGGCGCTCTCGCTCGCCGACCGCCGCTTGCGCTTCGGCGTCGCGGCGCGGGCGAAGGCGGCGCACGCGGCCGCGCCGGCGGAATGACCATGGCGCGCCTCCGCATCGCGTTCCTCATGCTGTTCGCGGCGCTGACGGCGCCGGCCTTCGCCGTGCAGCCGGACGAGGTGATGAAGGACGCGGGCCTGGAAGCGCGAGCGCGCGAACTGTCGGCCGAACTGCGCTGCATGGTCTGCCAGAACCAGTCGATCGACGATTCCGACGCGCCGCTCGCGCGCGACATCCGCGTTCTCATCCGCCAGCGCATCGCCGAGGGCGAGAGCAACGATCAGGTGCGCGCCTATCTCGTCTCGCGCTACGGCGACTTCATTCTGTTGAAGCCGCCGCTCAAGCTCGAGACGCTGCTCTTGTGGCTCGCCCCGCCGCTCACCTTATGCGCCGGACTCGCTGCGATTTTCGTCAACCGCCGGCGCGCGGCGGAGCGGCCACCCGCCCCCCTGACGGCGGAGGAGGAGGCGGAGCTCGCGGCGGCGATGAGGGAGGAGCGGCCGGGCAGGGGGTAGGGCGAGGCGGGCGCCGGTCAGGCAACTGCCTCATCGCTCCCTTGACCCAGACGGCTGGAAGTAATACTTTTCAGCCTAAGTATTACTTTCTGGCTATGGCGACGACAGTCACAGTGAAAGGGCAGGTCACCCTGCCAAAAGATGTCCGCGAGGCGGCGGGCATTCGTCCCGGCGACCGGGTTATCGTTCGTGCGCGGCCCGAGGGCGGGGTCATAGTCGAGCGCGAATCGAAACCCGAGGATGAAGCAGCCTATCGTAGTCGCTTGGAGGCGATAGCGCACCGACGTCCGCTCGCAAAGGGTCCGTTCGCCAATCGGACGAGCGATCAAATCATGCGCCTGCTTAGAGGCGACGATTGACGCTTGTCGACACCAACGTGCTCATCGACGTCCTTGCCGGGGACGCTGTCTGGGCGGATCGGTCGACGAAAGCTTTGATTGCATGCAGAGCTCGCGGGCCGCTCGCGATCAACGAGACGGTCTACGCCGAGCTTGCCGCCGGCTTCGCGGGTCAGGCTGAACTCGATGAGACGATTTCGGACATGGAGCTTCGGCTGATGTCGATGAGCCGGGCCGCGTTGTTTCTTGCCGGGCAGGCGTTCCGTCGATATCGGGCGGGCGGCGGATCTCGGACGAACGTCCTGGCCGATTTCTTCCTCGGGGCCCAGGCGAGCGTGGAGGAATGGCCGCTGCTGACGCGGGACCATCGGCTTTATCGCGGCTATTTTGCCGATGTGGCGCTCGTGCCCGTCGCGTAGCCTACGGAACGCTTGAATCCGTCGGGACCTGTCTCTTCCCGATCATCGCCTCGATCACCGGCCCGAGCATCGTCTTCACCGCGAAGATCGAGCCGTTGACGCTATAGTGGCCGTAGTCCACCGCCAGCATGTCCTCCGGCAGCTTCGGCCCGACGAGCCGCCGGCACCCGTCCGCCCCGCACAGCTTGTCCGCCTGCGAGACATAGGTCACGCCCGCGCCCCAGTCCTTCGCCTTCAGCGCCTGGTCGGTCGCAAGCGAATCCGGCCGCACGCCGACGCGCGAGAATTCCGCCGCTTTCCCTCCGTTCAGAAGGTCGCGGCCGACGAGGATCGGCAGGATTGGCGCCCAGGTCGGGACCTCGCCTGCGATGACGATGGCGGGAACGCCCGCCGCATGCAGCTTACGCGCGCCTACGACCAGCGCGTCGAGGTAGCCGGGATAGCGCCAGTTCGCCTCGTGGTCGTACGAGGCGAAATAGCCGCCGACGAGGAGCACGTCCGGCTTGATCCGCTTGATCTCGCCGAACAGGTAGTCGTTGATGGCGCGGCAGCGCGGCGTGCCGCCGACGCCCGCGTCCATGTCGACATGCTCGACGAGCGGCGCGCAAAAGACGGCCGACAGCGTGAGGATGTTGGCCTTGCCCTTAAACGCCGCCGTCAAGCCTGCGAACAGATGCGCGGCGTGCGAGTCACCGACGACGAGGATCGTCGGTTTCTTCGGATCGTCGACGACGCCGCAGCGGCCGCGCTCGAAGAAGCGCTTTGCGCGCTCGCGCTCCTCTGCAAGCGAATAGGCGCGCGTGTCGTGCTGATAGAAGCACTTCATCAGGCGCTCGCCTTGGGCGCCGTTCACGTCATAGTCGAAGACGCGCACGACTTCAGGGGGAAAGCGGCCCGGGAATCCCTTCGCGTCGTAGGTGACGCGCCCAACAATGCCGGTCACGGCCAGCAGCGCGACGAGCGTTAGCGCGACCGCATAAGGCCGGCGGCGAAATTCTCGCGCGACCGGCTTTTCCAGGAATAGCCACGTCGCCGTCGCGAGCGCCACGGCGGCTCCCGCCAGCGCGAACAAAACCGCCGGCGTCGGAATCACTCCCGGCCAGACATGCGCGAAAGCGAACAGCGGCCAGTGCCACAGGTAGAGCGGATAGGAGATGAGGCCGAAGAATGCAGTGACCCGGTTGCCAAGCAACCACTCGCCCGGCGCCGAGCCCGGATGCGCGATGACGAGCGCGCAGCCCAGCGTCGGGATCGCCGCCCGCCAGCCGGGAAACGGCGCCGCCTCGCTCAGCAACACATAGCTGGCGAAAATGAGCGCGACGCCGAACCCGGCGCCGAAATTGGCCATCGTCCGGCCGGGATGGGGGAGCGCGCGCAGCCAAAACACCTCGCGGTAGGCGAGGAGCGCCCCGAGCGCGAGCTCCCAGGCGCGCGTCCAGGGCAGATAGAAGGCCGCGATCGGATCGACGGGCGTGAGGACGACGCAATAGGCGAAGGAGGCGAGAAAGATCGCCGCAATGACGCCGGCGCGCCAGCTCTTCCTTAGCTTGAAGAGCGTCATGAGCAGCACGGCCCAGACGAGATAGAACTGCTCCTCGATGCTGAGCGACCATAAGTGCAAGAGGGGCTTCGAAGCCGAGTCGGGGCCGAAATAACCGCCGACTCCCGCGAGGCGCAGCAGCCAGAAATTCACCGTGAAATAGGAATTGCCGAGCATCCCGCCGCCGATGTCGCGGAACTGCGCCGGCGCGCTCCAGAACCAGCCGACGACCCAGACGAGGCTGACAACGAGGATCAGCGCGGGCAGGATGCGCCTCGCACGCTTGGCGTAAAAACGCATAAGCGAGAAATGGCCGACCCCGCATTCCGAGAGGATGATGCGCGAGATGAGAAAGCCGGAGATGACGAAGAACACGTCCACGCCGGCGAAACCGCCCGGAACAAGCGCCCGGTCGGCGTGGAAGGCGACCACGCCGAGGACGGCGAGAGCGCGCAAGCCATTGATGTCGGGCCGGTACTCGAGGTCCCGCCAGGCGCGCGCGGCGGCGATGTCCGGCGTTTCGACGGCCTTGTTCAACAATTCTCCATGGTCCGGCGCGGGCGCCGGGTGGCGTTAAGGCGCCGGCGCCGCTTGGGCAAGTTTGTCGCTTGCCTGCCTCCGCCGCAGGCCGCATGAGGAGCCCCGTGAACAGGGCGAGAGACGAAGCTCCTCGCGTCGCGCTCTTCCGCGCCCGCGAAGACGCCGAGCGCAGCGCGGCGCGGCTGCGCCGCCTGGGCTTCTCCGCCGCCGTTCTTCCGGCTGTCGAGGCCATTGCGCTGCCGTTCGACATGCCGGAGGCGGGCTTCGACGCCGTCGTTGCGACGAGCGCCAAGGCGTTCATGCAAGAGGCCAAGGCGCCGCCGGCTGCGCCGCTCTACGCGGTCGGCGCGCGGACGGCGCGCGCTGCGGTGGCTCGCGGCTGGGCGCTCGCCGCCCGGCCAGCGCCCAATGTCGCGCGGCTCGTCGAGACGCTGAAGGCGCGCCTGTCGCCCGGAGCGCGGCTCCTCTATCTTACGGGCCGCGACCGCAAGTTCGTTCTCGAAGCGGCGCTCGAGCCGCGCTTTGCGCTTGACGTCGTTGAAACTTACGAGGCGAGGGCGCGCGACGCCTGGTCGCCGGCTGAGGCGCGAGCGCTCTTATCCTGCGGCGCGGCGCTGCATTATTCCCGCCGATCCGCCGAGCTTGCCGCACGGCTGGCGGATGAGGCAGGCGCCGCCGAAGATTTCCGGCGCCTGCGCCACATCTGCCTGTCGGCGGACGTCGCCGCGCCGCTGGCGGCCCGCGGCGCGGATGCGGAGGTCGCGCGGTCGCCCCACGAGGCCTCGCTTTTTGCCCTACTGACTGGAATGCGGCCGATGTTTCCTTCGCAGCGGGCGTCCAATATATAAGACGCGACTCGCTTAAGGATGCACGGGAAAGCATGGCAGACGAAGAATCCGAGCACGTTGCGTCCGAAGCGGCCAAGGGCGCGCCGGCAAACCGGGAGCGGGCGGCCGATCCCGACGTTATCGACGGCGAAGTCGCGAGCCAGTCCGAGCCGTCTACCGCGCCATCTGAAAAGACCTCGGCCGCCGCCGATCTCCGCAGCCCTCCGCCGCGTTCGCGCGGCGGGGCCATCCGCGCTTTCTTTGCCGGCGTGCTCGGAGGCCTCATCGTCGCCGCGGCGGCTTTGGGCGGCGTCTATCTCTACCCGCCGAAAGCGGAACTCGCCGAGGCCGACGCGAACCGCCTCGCCGCTATGGAAACGCAAACGCAGCGGGCGGAGGCCCACGCGAACCGCCTGGCCGCGGTCGAAGCGCAGGCGAAAGACGCGGCCGCCTCCGCCAAAGCCCAATTGCAACGGCAGAGCGACGTCGTCGCGGGGCTCGACAAGCGCATCGCCGCGCTCGAATCTTCCAGCTCCGCTTCCGGCGCGGCTGCGCTCGCGGGGCGGACCGCCGCGCTCGAGGCCGAGAATACCGTCCGCATGGCGAAGGTCGCGGCGGCCGAGGACGCCGCCAAACAGGCCGCCGCCGAGGTCAAGGACCTGCGCTCGGACGCGGAGGCGGCGGCTAAGGCGATTCCGGCGCTCCAGTCGCGCATCGCCAAGCTCGAGGCGTCGATCGCCGGGCAGAAGCAGGCGCTCGCCGAACGCGCCAAGGCGGAGGACAATGTCGCTGCGGTCGGCATCGTCGCGGAGGCGCTGCGCGACAAGCTGAGGACCGGCGCGCCGTACGGCGCCGAACTCGCGGCGCTCGACCGGCTCGGCGTCGATGCGGCCAAGCTCGAGCCGCTCAAGGTTTTGGTCAACGGCGCGCCAACGGGCCGGGCGCTCGCCGCCTCCTTTGAGGCCGTCGCGCCCAAGGCGCTGGCGGCCGCTTCGCCACCCGACGACAAAAGCGGCGGCGCGCTGGATCGCTTCATGGCCCATGTTCGCGGCCTCGTTCAGGTGCGCAACCTGACCGAAACGCCGGGCGACGATCCGGCCGCGCTCGTCTCCCAGATCGAGGCCGCCAGCGGAAGCGGCGACTTCGGCGCGGCGCTCGCCGCCTACGCCAAGCTCCCCGAGCCGGCGCGCAAGGCGGCGGCGGGCTGGGCGGCGCAGGCGAGCGCGCGGCAGGCGGCGGACGCGGCGCTACAGTCGATCCGGGAGGCGGCCATCGGGCGACTGGTCGGCGGCGACAAGTCGTGAGAGGGTGACCTGCGGTTTTAATCGACCGGGTCGCGGCGCCCGGAAGCTCTATCTCCCGAGTCCGGAGAGCCAATGTTTCGCGTTCTGATTTTTCTCGCCGCGCTGGCTCTCGCCGGATGGGGCCTGATGTGGCTGGCCGACAATCCCGGAATCGTGACGCTTGAATGGGGCGGCGTCGAGTACCGCGTTTCGCTCATGCTGGCGTTCGGGGCGGTGGCGGCGCTCGCGATCCTCTTCTCGATCGTCGTCGGGCTCTTGCGCTTCATCTTCAACGCGCCGTCTCTGGTCGCGTACGCGTCGCGGGCGCGAAGGCGGGAGAAGGGGCTGCGCGCGCTGTCGCGCGGCATGATCGCGGTCGGCGCGGGCGATGCGCAATCCGCCGCCAGGCACGCCGCCGAAGCGAAACGCCTCATCGGTCATGAGCCGATGACGAAGCTGCTTGCCGCCCAGGCGGCGCATCTGGCTGGGGATTGGGAGCGGGCGCGCGCCGCCTACAAGGCGATGCTGGAGCATCACGAAACCCACGGAGCGGGCCTGCGCGGCCTTCACCTCGAGGCGCGGCGCGCCGGCGACCATGAGGCGGCGCTGCACTATGCGATGCGCGCCAACGAGGACGCGCCGGCCGCATGGGCGGGACAGGCGGTGCTGGACGACCGCGCCCGGCGCGGCGACTGGCCGGGGGCGCTGGCGACGGTCGATTTGAACGCCGCCGCCCGCCTCATCGACCGCCCGACCGCCAACCGCTGGCGCGCCGTCATCAAGACGGCGATGGCGCAGGAAAAGCTGGACCGCGACCCGAAGGGCGCGCTTGCGCTCGCGCAAGAAGCCATCCGGCTCGCGCCGACCCTCGTCCCCGCCGCGGTCATTTCGGGCAAGCTTCTTGCGGAGGGCGGCGACTACCGGCGGGCGACAAGAATCCTCGAAACCGCCTATGCGGCGACGCCCCACCCCGAGATCTCCGCCATCTATACGAGGCTGCGCCGTGGGGACTCGACAGAGGACCGGCTCGCCCGCGCCAAGACGCTGGCGCGGGTCGCCCCGCATGACCCGGAATCGATGCTGGCGATCGGGCGGGCGGCGCTCGAGGCGCACGACCGGGATTTGGCCCGGGCCGCGATCGCGCCGCTCCTCGAGTCCGGCTCCCCGCATGGGCGGCCGACCCGCCGCGTCTGCCTGCTCAGGGCCGATATCGCCGAGGCGGACGGCGACGAAGGTGCGGCGCGCGAGTGGCTCGGTCGCGCCGCCAGGGCGCCGCGAGACAAGGCCTGGGTCGCGAACGGCCTCATCAGCGACCGCTGGGCGCCCGCGTCGCCTTCCGGCGAGCTCGACGTTTTTGTCTGGCGCACGCCGGACGAGCGCATCGCGGCGCCGGCCGAGCCGCCGCCAGTCGAGCATCAGCCGCGCGAGCCGGCGCCTCCCGCCGCACCGCCGCAGATCGCGGCGGCCCCTGCGCCCGCGGCCGAGCCCCCTGACCTCGCCGCGGAGCCGCCCGCTCCGGCCGCCCCTGCGCGGGCCCCGGCGTCCCAGACGCTGGCGGCGGAGACGCCCGCCGCCCAGGCGCCGATCCCCATTGCGCGCGCCCGCGCCGCCGCGGCTTCGCGCGGAATGGTGATGGACCCGGCCTCCATGGCGCCCGACGACCCGGGCCCGCAAGTCAATGACGGGGGCCGCAAGGACTTTCGCCTCTACGCGAGCGAGTGAGCCCACGCCTGCGAGAGAAAGCATTCGATGTCCTCGTCCGCGGTCGTCATCGTCGGCGCCGGCCATGCCGGCGTCCAGGCCGCCGCCAGCCTGCGCGAGGAAGGTTTCGAGGACCCGATCGTCCTCCTTTCGAACGAGAAGGAACTCCCTTATCAGCGCCCGCCGCTGTCGAAGGCGTTCCTCAAGGGCGAGATGGGTATCCACGGCCTGCCGCTTAGGGCCGAGGCGTTCTTCCGCGACAACGCCATCGACCTGAAACTCGGCGTCCGCGCCGAGCGCATCGAGCGCGCCGCGCGCCGCCTCGAGACGAACGAGGGCGCAATTCGATATGGCCATCTCATTCTGGCGACCGGGTCGCGGCATCGGCGGCTCGACGTTCCGGGCGTG
>DATJXI010000225.1:0-4153 GCA_035500275.1 Roseiarcus sp.
CTTTCAGGGACAGATGACCTGCGAGCGGATTGTGACGCTGCTGAACGGCGTCGGCGTGGTGATTTCGAAACGGCAGGTCGTGCGCCTGCTGACCGCCAGGCTCGAGAGGTTCCGCGCCGAGGACGCCGAGGTTCTGAAGGCCGGATTGAGCAGCGCTTCCTTCGTCACGGTCGACGACACCGGCGCCCGCCATCAAGGCAAGCCCGGCTTCACCACCCCCATCGGCTCCGACACCTTCGCCGTGTTTCGAACCGGCCCGAGCAAATCCCGCCTGGCTTTCCTGCGCAATCTTCTGGGCGACGCGGCCTCTTACGGGGTCAACGAGGCGGGGCTCGTCTCCATGCGGGCTTGCAATCTCAGCCTCGCCCTCATCGACAAGCTCGCGGGCCATCCGACGCGGCTGTTTGCCTCTCACGAAGACTGGACGAGCGCCGGCCAGTTCCGCGTCGGCGAACACGCCTTGTGCTGGGTGCACGCCGAACGCCTGGTCCACAAGCTGATCCTTGCCAACGACAGGCCGCGCAACGCCGTCGAGGTCGCGCGGCGCATGATCTGGTGGTTCTATCGCGCCTTGAAAGAATACAAGCTCGCCCCGAGCCCCGAGAAGGCCGAGCGCCTGCGGGCGCAGTTCGACCGCATCTTCAATCGTTCCAGAACCGGCTCCGCCACCCTCGACAGCCTGCTCAGGCGCCTCTTTCGCCTCAAGGACGATCTCTTGCGCGTCCTCGACCATCCCGACATTCCGCTGCACACCAACGCTTCGGAAAACGACATCCGCGGCTTCGTCACAAAACGCAAAATCTCGGGCGGGACCGTCAACGACACAGGTCGCGACGCCCGCGACGCCATGCTCGGCCTCGCCAAGACCTGCAGGAAGCCCAAAATCCCGTTCTTCCACTATCTCGGCGCCCGCCTCGCCATTCCAGCCCCCGACATCCCCAACCTCGCAACCCTCATCAGACCCGCCCCGAGCTAACCACTCGCCCGGGAATTTGCCCCGGTTACTTAAAACCTGTCCATCGCGCATGTTTTCGCACTCAGCTTAGACTCAGCGCGCCGCTTAGGAGGTACGCGGGTCGCCCGCGGTTGCGCATTCCGGCTTGCCTCGCTCCCGAATGGGTCGGACGCCGGGCGGTCGGTTTAACGGCATCGACATTCCCTTTTTTCAAAGAACGGAATCCTATCGCCGTTTCCGGAAAAGGGCAAAAAAATGTCATTGAAAAGCGCGGACCAGTTCGGCGCCGGCTTACCCGCTCGCCACCGGCGCCTCAAGCCGCTTGCCCTCGCCGCCTCTTCGTCGATGTGCTAGCGTCCGACCCGCGGATGGACGGCGCCCTCCTCCCGGCTCCATCCCAAATTGCGGAGCGTCATCCAATGCGCGGCGACAGCCGTGTGCTCGACTATCTCAACAGGGCCCTTCGCCACGAACTGGCGGCGGTCAATCAATACTGGCTCCACTACCGAATTCTGGACAACTGGGGCTACAAAGGGTTCGCCAAAACCTGGCGCGGGGAATCGATCGAAGAGATGCGGCATGCGGACCAGCTGGTCGCCCGCATCCTTTTCCTCGACGGGCAGCCGAACATGCAGTCGCTCGGCCAGCTTCGGATCGGGCGGGACGTGAAGGAAATCATCGAATGCGATCTGGCGGCGGAAATCGACGCCCGCACGCTCTACCTGGAGGCGGCGCAATACTGCGAATCCGCCAACGATCGGGTATCCAAGAACCTGTTCGAAGAGCTCACGGCCGACGAGGAGAAGCACATCGATTTCCTCGAAACCCAGCTGACGCTCATCCAGCACCTCGGCGTGCAGCTTTACTCGCAAAAGCACGTGGGCGAGCTGGAGGGCTGACCTCGAGCTTCGCAAAAGCCGCCTAGCTGCCGTCAGCTTCTGGACATTCTGCCGCAACGCGCACGCCTTGACATGAGCGCATTTTGCCCGTCGATTGAGGCGGGCCGCCGCACTAGGCTCGCGACGCGCCAACATCAAAATCAGGGAGGAATTTTTATGCGCAGGCGATCGTTCCTGGCGATGGCGGCGGCGCTGGCCGCCGGCTTGGCCGCTCCGGGCGCGCAAGCGGCGGAGAAACTCAAGATCGGCTTTCTGCCCGGCGTCGTCGATCCGTTCTATCAGGTGATGCAGCTCGGCGTCGAAAAGGCCGCCAAGGACCTCAACATCGACGTGGTCACGCAAATCCCGCCGACCTGGGGCGTCGAGGCGCAAACTCCGCTCCTCGACGCGATGGCGGCGCGCGGCGACCTCAACTACATCATCACGGCGCCGGTGGACAAAGACCAGATGATCGGACCGCTTAAGGCCGCCGTAGATCACGGCATCAAGGTCATCACGGTCGACACCTTCCTGGGCGATGGCGACTACGTCAACGGCCCGGTCAAGTTCCCGATCAGCTACATCGGCTCGGACAACGTCGAGGGCGGACGCATTTCCGCCCGCGGCCTCGCCATGGCGATCGGCGGCAAAGGCACGGTCTATATCAACTCGACCAACCCGAACGTGAGTTCGGTCGAAGGCCGCGCCAAGGGCTTTAAGGAGGAGATGGCTAAGGACTTTCCGAACGTGAAAGTGCTCGGGCCCGACTTCAACCTCGACGATCAAAACAAGGCGACGCAGCAGACCGCGGCGGTGTTGGCGCGCGAGCCGAATCTGGTGGGTGTGTTCGGCACCAACGTGTTCAGCGCGGCGGGCGCCGGAACCGCGGTCGTCAACGCGGGACTCGGCGGCAGCGTCCAGGTCGTCGCCTATGACGCGACCAAGCAGGCGATCGAGCTCATGGATAAGGGCGTCGTGACCCTCGTCCTGGCGCAGAAGCCGTTCGACATGGGCTATCTCGCGGTCGCGTTCGCCGCCGCCGACGCCGCCGGCGTCACGAGCCTGCCGCGCCGGGTCGAGACGGGCTTCGCCATCATAGACAAGGAGAACGTGAAGGACCCGGCCGTCGCCCGGTTCATCTATCAGGTTCCGGGGAAGTGAGTTCCTTCTCCCCGCTGGCGGGGAGAAGGTTGGCGTAATCCTCTCCTCGCGAGCGAACCGCGAGCGGGGAGGGGGGGAAGGACCACCCCGTGACCGAAAGCGCCTCCAAGGTCGCGCTCAGAGTGGATGTCGCAGCTCCGGGCCTGCTCACCCCCGCGCAGCGCGCCGCGGTTTTCTTGAGCCGCATCTGGGCGTGGGTGTTCCTCGTCCTGATGGTGCTGTTCTTCGTCGTCGCGGTGCCGCTCTCGACCGGCGGTTCGGTCAATTTTCTCACGATTCGCAATTCGCAGAACATCCTCGTCGCCATTGTGCCGGTGCTGCTCTTGGGTCTTGGGCAGACCTTCGTCATCGTCACGGCCGGTATCGATCTCTCGGTCGGATGGGTGATGAGCCTCGCCTCGGTCGTCTCGGCGCTGGCGATCCGCGGCTCGTTCAACGCCGGCGCGCCGCTCTCCGCGTCCGTCCTCGCCGGCCTCGTAGCCGGCGTCGGCGCGGCGGCGTTCGTCGGCTTCGTGAACGGCGTCGTCATCGCCAAATTGAAAGTGCCAGCCTTCATCGTGACGCTCGGCACCTCGTTCATCGTGCGCGGCGTCGCCTATCTCATGTCCGAGAACACGACCGTGATCGGCCTGCCGGCGGGCGTGCGCGCTTATGGCAACGACGCGCTCATCTACTCGATCATCGGGCCGGGCGGCGGGCTTTATTTCCTGCATCGGCCTGACGTCACAGGCGAGCTTCTGCGCCGCATGGACATCATCCTCCCCTACCCCGTGGTCATGACCGCGTTCGTTGTCGCCTGGGCGATGTTCCTCCTGCACCGCACGCAGTTCGGCCGCCACACCTACGCCATCGGCGGCAACATGGACGCGGCGATCCGCAGCGGCATTCCGGTCGACCGGCACATCATCCTGCTTTACATGCTGTCCGCGGGAACCTCGGGCGTCGCGGGCTTCCTCTCGACCCTGCGCTTCACCGCCGGCTCCGCCGTCATTGGCGACGCGCTGCTGCTCTCCTCGATCGCGGCCGTCATCATCGGCGGCGTCAGCATGTCGGGCGGGTCGGGCACAATCATCGGCACGGTGATCGGCGCGCTCATCATCGCGGTGCTGACGACCGGGCTCGTCATGCTCAACGTGGACGCGTTCTGGCAGTTCATCGT
>DATJXI010000226.1:0-2692 GCA_035500275.1 Roseiarcus sp.
GGTTGGAACATCCTCCAGGCCCTTGCCAGCGACCCTCACGCCCTAACCCTCAGCCTGTCTGCGTGACACCGTGGCCGCCTCTGTCAAGCTGCCACGGCAAACAGCACAGGGCAGAATCCTAAATCGCTAACGATTGGTTAACCAAGATCGATTCGAAGGGCGTGGGAGGACCCGCGCCATGGGACTTGGTTTTCTGGATCATATGCGAATTGTGCCGGATCACCGGATTCCGGGGATGGTGACCTATCCTTTGGACGAGATTTTGCTGGCGACGCTCGTCGGCGTGGTTTGCGGAGCGGACGACTGGGAGGGGATCGAAGAGGTCGCCGAAGCGGCGCTCGACTGGCTGCGCGGCTTTCTGCTGTTTACGAACGGCGTTCCGACGGCGCAGACCTTTCGCAAGGTGTTTCGCCTCATCGACACGCAGGCGCTGGCGAAAGGCTTCGCCGCCTGGGCGGCTTCGGCGCGCGGCGTCGAGCGTCAGGTTGTGGCCGTGGACGGCAAGACCCTGCGCGGCTCGAAGACCTCGCCGGACGGGAGCGGCGCGCTGCATCTGGTTTCGGCTTACGCCACTGAGGCGGGGCTGGTGCTGGCGCAGCGCGCGGTCGACGGGAAGTCGAACGAGATCACGGCGATCCCCGAGCTCTTGGACATGTTCAACCTCAAAGGCGCGATCGTGTCGATCGACGCGATGGGGACGCAAAAGACGATCGCCGAGCGCATCGTCGAGAAGGAGGCGGATTACGTGCTCGCGTTGAAGGGCAATCAGACCAGCCTGCACGAGGACGCGGCGCTGTTCTTCGCCGACCCCGCTTTGACCGCCGATTGCGCGCGCACGGAGCAGACCGACGCCGGCCATGGCCGGGTCGAGGAACGCTCTTGTCGCGCCGCCGAGGCGGGCTGGCTCGCCGAGCGCCACCCCGAGTGGAAGGGCCTGCGCTCGCTCGCCGCCGTCACCGCCCGCCGCATCGACAAGAAAAGCGGCGCGGAAAGCGTCGAGACGAGGTTCTACATCACGTCCCTCGAGCCCGACCCCAAAGCCATTCTCGCCGCCGTGCGCGCCCATTGGGGCATCGAAAACAATCTGCATTGGACGATGGACGTAACCTTCAACGAAGATCGCTGTCGAACCCGAAAAGATGATTCCCCGTTGAATCTCGCGGTGATCCGCCATGCCGGCTTCAACATCCTCAAAGCCGACACGAGCCGCGGCTCCCTGCGCCGCAAGCGCCTCAGAGCCTGCGCCGACCCAAACTTCCGAACTCGCCTCTTCGCCGGGTTAACGATTTAGGATTTCGCCCTGGGCGGCCCCTTCATCGTCCTTGACAACCAGTATCGTAACTGCCCAGGTCGGTTTTGATCCGATTTTTGGTTGCGGGAGATTTTTCTCGACAGGGGACTCGGGTTCCGATTCAAGAATCGGATGACTCGCGAATCACCGATCGAGCCCTCTCGGGAAGAGCTTGTTGCGCTGATTCAAAGGCTTTCGGCGGAGAACGCGGCTTTGAAGGCGCGGATCGCCGAGTTGGAGCGTCGGCTCGGGTTGAACAGCTCGAACAGTTCCAAGCCGCCGTCGAGCGATGGTTTGAAGAAGCCGGCGCGGGTCAGCAGCCTGCGCGAGCGTTCGGGCAAGACGTCGGGCGCTCAACCCGGTCACGACGGCGAGACTCTTCGCCAAGTCGCCAAACCCGACCATGTGATTGAGCATCGCCCACCGGTCTGCTCGGGATGCGGGGAGCCGCTGACGCCCGGCGCGTCCGGGGAATACGCCGCGCGTCAGGTGTTCGATCTGCCCGAACCGCGACCTCTCGTGGTCACCGAGCACCGGGCGTTTTCGTGCCGATGCGAGGTTTGCGGGGCGACGACGCGGGCGGCGTTCCCCGAGGACGTCAGAGCGCCGGCGCAATATGGCGTCAGGATCGCCGCCTTCGCGGTCTATCTCCTGCACTATCAGCTGTTGCCCGAGGATCGGCTCGTCGAACTGATGGCCGATCTGTTCGGCGTGAAGCTCGCCGCCGGCACGATCGCCGCCATGAGCCGCAATTGCGCGGGCCGTCTGCGCAGCTTCGCCGAAGCGCTGCGCGACCTCGTCGCCAAAGCGCCGGTCAAACATATGGACGAAACCGGCTTCCGCATCGGCGGCAAGACGCAATGGCTGCATGTCGCCTGCACCACCTTGCTGACGTTCTATCGCACTTGCGCCAAGCGCGGCGAGATGTTGGCCAATGTCGTCGGCGTCGTCGTCCACGATCACTGGAAGCCCTACTATACGATGCAGGGCGTGTTGCATGCGCTTTGCAACGCCCACCACCTGCGCGAACTCAAGGCTCTGGTCGAAATCGAGAAAGAGGATTGGGCGCGCCAGATGCAGCGCTTGCTGCGTCGCGCCTGTCACGCCGCCCGCCTGGCGCGCGAACGCTGCCTTCCTCTCGAACCCCGATTGATCGCGCTCATCGAACGCCGATACGACGCCGTCGTCGCTCAAGGATTGGCCTTTCACGAGGCGCAAAACCCGGTCGCGCGAGCGCCGAAGAAGAGCGGCGGCGAGCGGCGCGGACGAAAACCCCGCCGAACCGGCCACAATCATAAGCTCGCGCGTGAACGACGAGATTTCTAGTACCCATGACCTAACCCCGCACCAGCAACGAAATATGTATTGCCGATTACAAAGCCACCCTCTTGTGACCCGTCA
>DATJXI010000227.1:0-15155 GCA_035500275.1 Roseiarcus sp.
AAGCCCCGGTCCCTTGACCGGGCACGCGGTCTTGCCCTCCTGGCGGGCGAGGCGGATTTCGCGGCGCACGACCGGGCTTGCAAGCGACGCCGGCGTCACGACAAGCACGAAATGCTGCAGCGCCTTCGATTTCAGCGCCTCCTCGATCTGGCTCCACCAGTCGCGCCCGCCTTCGAGCGCAACGATGTCCTGCCAGACGGAGAGATCGCGCTCGTTCAGCCAGCCACGCAGCCAGGCGGCGAATTTTTCGCCGTCCTTGCGCGAATAGGAGATGAAGGTCCGGCCCGGATGCTCGCCGCCCATGCTCGGGATCCCCTTTTGCCGTCACTCTATGCGCCTTCCCTGTCGGCGCAAAGGGCAAGCGGGGCGACCGGGGCGACGACAATCTCTTGCATTTTTCAGAAATGTCTGGTAGCTTGCTTGCGAGTTGGCCGGAGTCTCTATTAATGACAAGGAGAAGCCGTGCATTCGAAGGTTTCCCTTCCGCCGGCTCTCCACCTTCGGATCCGAGAACCGATTTTTCCCCCGATTTCGGCGTAACCATTTGAAAACGCTCGATTCGGGCGCAACTTTTCCGCATTTTCTCGCATCTTTTTCGCGTTTTTTCGCGTTTTCTCGCGTTTTTTCCGCCTCAGCGAAGGCGAAAAAATGCGAAAATCCGCTCCCGCTACCCCTTCGCCCTCCAAAAGTCGGCCTGGAGCGCCGCGGCCTCGTCCTCGAGCATCGGCCCCACGACCTCGGTCGGGCGCTGGCCGGCCTTGAAGACGATCTCGCACGGCAGGTCGAGGGTCGGGTTCTCCTCATGCGCGCCGGTCTGCGCCTTCAAGTCCTTCTCGGTCTGGCCGTAGACCACCCGCCCGATCCCGGCCCAATAGATCGCGCCGGCGCACATCGCGCACGGCTCGGCTGAGGTGTAGAGCGTGCAGCGCCTAAGGAAGTCGAGGCCATAGGCTCTCGCGGCGCGCGAGGCGAGCAGCCGCTCGGCGTGGGCGGTGCGGTCGCCGCCCTCGCTCGAATAGCCGTTGCCCTGCTCCATGAGGAGGTTGCCGTCGGCGTCGGCCAGCACCGAGCCGAACGGGTGGTCGCCCGCCTCGCGCGACCGCCTCGCCGCGTCGAAGGCCTTGCGCAAAAGCGCTTCGTCGTAGGCGCGAACGGTCACTGAGGCCTCCCTGTCGGCTGGGGCGGCACTAACACGGCGGGCGGGCTGCGGACCAGATCTCCGACGCGAGCCTTGAGTCCGGCGCCTTTCCGGCAATTCATTTGACAGGCCGCGCCGCCGCGCTAGGGTCCGGAAAGAAAGGCAATATTCGCGATTGACCGACGCCGGGAGGAATCGCTTCCCTTGGCCGCTTCGCGCGGAAGCGAGCGGGCGGCGGCGCGAATGTTGCCTGGCTGTAGTTCGCGCCGGCTGCCCCGGCGGGAGCGTGGGGAGCGAGGCTTAATCAAGGTGAATGTCGAAACGCCCTTGAGACTGAAGCTGGTCGGCGTCAGCAAGTCGTTCCCGGGCGTGCGCGCCAACGACAACGTCAACCTCAGCGTCAAGCCCGGCGAGATCCATGCGCTGCTCGGCGAGAACGGCGCCGGCAAGTCGACGCTCGTCAAGATGATCTATGGCATCCTCGCGCCGGACGAGGGGCAGATCGTCTTCGACGGTTCGGCCGCGCGCATTCCCAATCCGCGCGCGGCGCGGCGCCTCGGCATCGGCATGGTGTTCCAGCATTTCTCGCTGTTCGAGGCGATGACGGTGCTCGAGAACATCGCGCTCGGCCTCGACAGCAAGCTGTCCTCGAAGGAGCTGCTCGCCGAGTTCCTGCGGGTCCTCGAAACCTATCATTTGAAGCTCGACCCGCGCCGCGTCGTCTCGACCTTGAGCGTCGGCGAACGGCAGCGCATCGAGATCGTGCGCGCCCTGCTCCTCAACCCGCGCCTCCTCATTATGGACGAGCCGACCTCGGTGCTGACGCCGCAGGAGGTCGAGCAATTGTTCGAGACGCTGAAGCATCTGGCCGCGACCGGGTGCTCCATCCTCTACATCTCGCACAAGCTGCACGAGATCGTGGCCCTCTGCGACTCGGCCACGATCCTGCGCGGCGGCAAGGTCGTAGCGACCTGCGACCCCAAGCGCGAGACCTCGCGCTCCATGGCCGAGTTGATGATCGGCGCCAACCTCAAGGAGATTTCCAAGCCCCCCGAGCGATCGTTCGGGCCGCCGAAACTGGCGGTCGAGAGCTTGAGTCTGCCGAAGCCGAGCGAATTCGGCGTCGCCTTGCGCGAGGTCGCCCTCTCGGTCCGCGCGGGCGAAATCTTCGGCGTGGCTGGAGTCGCGGGCAACGGCCAGAACGAGCTTTTGAACGCGCTGAGCGGCGAAGCGCTGGCGGAAGCGCCCGCAGCCGTGCAGCTCGACGGCAGGCCGATCGGCCGTCTCGGCGTCAACGAGCGGCGCAGTCTCGGCCTTTGCTCCGTTCCGGAGGAGCGCAACGGCCATGCCGCCGTCGGCGAGTTCTCCCTCACCGACAACGCGGAGCTGACCGGACGCGACCGCATGGACATGGTGCGGTTGGGTTTGATCGACTCGGGAAAAGCGACAAACTACGCCAGCGAAGTCATCAAGGCCTTCGCCGTCAAGGCGACCGGTCCCGGGGCCTTGGCCGGCTCGCTCTCCGGCGGCAATTTGCAGAAGTTCATCATGGGGCGCGAGATCCTGCAGCGTCCCGAGGCGCTCGTCGTATGCCAGCCCACCTGGGGCGTGGACGCGGGCGCGGCCGCCGCCATTCATCAGTCGCTCGTGGACCTCGCGGCGCAGGGCTCTGCGGTGCTTGTCATCTCGCAGGATCTCGACGAGCTGCTCACGCTTTGCGACACAATGGCGGTCATCAATCTCGGACGGATGTCCAAGCCGCTCACGGTCGGCGAGGCGTCGATCGAGGAAATCGGCCTCCTGATGGGAGGGGTGCACGGCGACCCGACTGCGACGATCGAGATGACGGAGGCCTTGCATGCGCATCCGATTTGAGAAGCGGCTGACGCCAAGCCGCTTCATGCTGGTGGCGACGCCGATCGCCTCGGTGCTGCTGACCATGCTGCTCGGCGCCGTCATCTTCGAACTCATCGGCTTCGACGGGCCGAATGCGATCTACCAGACCTTCATCACGCCCATCGTCGCCTCCTACAAGTGGCAAGACGTGGCGACCAAGGCCGCGCCGCTCATCATCATCGCGCTTGGCCTCTCGCTCGGCAACCAGGCGAAGATCTGGAACATCGGCGCCGAGGGCCAGTACATCATCGGCGCGCTTTGCGGCGCCGGAGTCGCCATGGCATTTCCGAACGCGCAGGGGTTCTGGATCATTCCGCTCATGATCGCGGCGGGGATCGTGGGCGGCATGATCTGGGCGGCCATCCCCGCTTTCTTGAAGACGCGCTTTCGGGTGTCGGAAGTCCTGTCGAGCCTGATGCTGGTTTATGTCGCGCTGCAGGTGCTCAATTACCTGATCGGCGGACCGTGGAAGGACCCGAACGGCCACAACTTCCCGCAGACGCCGCCCTTCACGCCCGCGCAGCAGCTTCCTCACACGCTGCCCGGCACGCCGTTTCCGCCCGGGCTGGCGGTCGCAGTCCTCCTGACCATCGGCTTCTGGGTCATCATGGCGCGCTCGGTCTACGGCTTCTCGGTGCGCACCGTCGGCGCTGCGCCTGAAGCCGCGCGCTACGGCGGCTTCGACGCCTCGCGCACCGTCTGGTCGACGCTCATGATCAGCGGCGGGATGGCCGGCCTCGCCGGCATTCTCGAAGCGTCCAGCCAACTCGGGCAGATCAATCTCGGCTTTCCCTCGGGCTATGGCTTCACCGCGATCATCGTCTCGTTCCTCGGCCGTTTGCATCCGGTCGGCGTCTTCCTCGCTGGCCTCATTCTTGCTGTCACCTATGTCGGCGGCCAGGTGGCGCAGACGGTGGTGCATGTGCCGCAAGCGACGGCAGGGATTTTTCAGGCGACGATGCTGTTCTTCATTCTGGCAAGCGACATCTTCATTCGATTCCGCTTGCGGATCGTCCGTGAGGCGCCGAGCCCGGCGGCTGCGGCGGCGGGGGCGTCGGCGTGAACGTCGGCTTTTTCATCGACGCGCTCGTGACCGTGATCGGCGTGACGACGCCGATCCTTCTGGCCGCGATCGGCGAGCTCGTTGTCGAGAAGAGCGGGGTCCTCAACCTTGGCGTCGAGGGCATGATGCTGATCGGCGCAGTCACGGGCTTCGCGGTCGCGTTCAACTATGGGCCCGATCTCGGCGATTTCGCGCCGTGGGCCGGGATAATCGCAGCCGGTCTTGCCGCCGCCGCCTCCTCGATGGTGTTCGCGGTTCTCGTCCTGACTCTGGGTTCGAACCAGGTCGCGACTGGCCTTGCGCTTGCGATATTCGGGATCGGCCTCTCGTCGCTCATCGGCGCTGGCTATGTGGGCATGGTCATCCCGCCTTTCAGCCAGATCTTTCCGGACTCGCTTGCGACCGATCCCGTGTTGCGGGTCGTCTTCGGCTACAGCCCCCTCGTTTATTTCGCGCTCATCATGGTCTTCGTGGTGGGCTGGTTCCTCAATCGCACGCGCGCGGGCCTCGTCTTGCGCGCGGTCGGCGAGAACGATGGCTCCGCCCATTCGATCGGCTATCCGGTGATTCCCATTCGCTACGCCGCGATCGCCTTCGGCGGCGCGATGGCGGGAATCGGCGGCGCCTACTTCTCGATGGTCATCACGCCGATGTGGGCCGAGCAGATGACGGCCGGACGCGGCTGGATCGCGCTCGCGCTCGTAGTCTTCTCGGGCTGGCGCGCAGGACGCCTGTTGGCCGGGGCCTATTTCTTCGGGATCCTGATGACGCTCGAGCTCTACGCCAAGGCGTCCGGCTTCTCGTTCCTGCCTTCGCAGTTCTGGGCGTCGATGCCCTATGTCATGGCCGTTGTCGTGCTCGCGATCATCTCGTCGCGAGGCGTCGCCGGCAGCGAAGCCCCTGCCTGTCTGGGCAGGCCCTTCCTTCCCAACAGTTGAGGGGAAACATGTCACGAAACAGGAGAACGACATGAGTTTGGTAACGCGCCGCAACTTTATGAAGACCGCCGCCGCCGGGCTGGCGGCCCCGGCGCTCTTGAGACAGGCCAGCGCCGCCGAGCCGCTGAAGATTGGCTTCATCTTCCTCGGGCCGATCGGCGACTACGGCTGGACCTGGGCGCACAACAAGGGACGTCTCGCGATGGACGCGGCGCTCAAAGGCCAGGTTGTCTCGGCCTACGTCGAGAACGTGAAGGAGGACGCGAGCGCCGTTCCGATCCTGAAAGACTTGGCGCAGCAGGGCAACAAGCTCATCTTCACGACCTCCTACGGCTACATGGACCAGACGATCGAGGTCGCCAAGCTGTTCCCGGAGGTCAAGTTCGAGCATTGCACGGGCTACAAGCGCGCCGACAATGTCGGGACCTACAACTCGCGCTTCCACCAGGGCCGCGCGGTCGAGGGCACCATCGCCGGCATGTTGAGCAAGAGCGGAACGATCGGCTATCTCGGCTCCTACAAGGTGCCGGAAGTCGTGCTCGGCGTGAATTCCTTCACGCTCGCCGCGCAGGCGCAAAACCCGAAGATCACGACCAAGCTCGTCATGATCGACTCTTGGTTCGACCCCGCCAAGGAAGCAGCCGCCGTCCAGACCCTCATCAACCTCGGCTGCGACGTCGTCGCCCAGCACACCGACAGCCCAGCCGGGCTGCAGGTCTGCGAGCAGCGCAAGGTCTGGTGCTTCGGCCAGGGCGCCGACATGTCGCGCTTCGCCCCCAAGACGCAGGCGACCGGGATCGAGGACATCTGGGGCCCCTATTACATCTCGCGCGCCAAGGCGATGCTCGACGGGACCTGGAAGTCCGACGACGCATGGTGGGGCTTCAAGGAGGGCACAGTCGTCATGTCGCCTTACAACAGGGCGCTGCCCGACAACGTGAAAGCCGCCGCCGACAAGGTCATCGCCGGCTGGAAGGACGGCTCCTACGACGTCTTCACCGGCCCGATCTCCGACCAGTCGGGCAAGGAGCGGCTCGCCGCTGGCGAACGGATGAAGGACGCCGACCTCGAGGTCATCGATTGGTACGTCAAAGGCGTGCAGAGCTAGGACCTCGCCGCTAGCCCCTTTCCTGATCGGGAGAGGGGCTCGGGCCCCATCGATCGGCCTGCAGAATCCCCTTGTCTTGTCCGCGCCGCCGCGCTCAGGCATGAGGATGCGTTTTTGCGCGGGTAAATCCCGCGCTGCAGCGAGGACGGGCCTTCGTTCGTGAACGGCCGGCGGATATCGGCGACTGGCGACAGCGTCGAGAACACAGCGCGCGTGCGGCTCAGCCGTTCGCTGCACGCGTTCTGGCGCAAGGCGGTGCGCCTGCCGTGGAAGAACCTGCGCAAGCGCTTGCGCGATGCGGTGCTCGCCCGCTCAGGCGCAGGCGCTCGGGTCGCGGTGGACGAGGCGACGCAACTCAAGACCGTCCCTTTCGACGGCCGGTTCCCTCCGTCGCTCGCCCAATGCACCGTCGTCGCGCCTTACGAATATCGCACAAAACTTCATCCGCTCAGCGTCAATTCGACGACGACCGAGCGCATGCACTACGCGCCGCACGTGGTCCACGCGCCGGCGCTCACGCTCGAACATCTTGTCGATCACTACTGGCATCCGGCGCTCGGCCTTCTCATCTCCAGGGACGGGCGCGTCTGGCGCCACTCCTTCCTCGGACCGTTCCAGGAGGGCTTTCTCCACGCCGTGAAGGCGATCGCCGAGCGCGAGCGGCCCGAAGGAACGCGCGAGCATCTCTTCTACGAGGGCCGGATGCGCGCGCCGGTCATTGAGGGCGAGCATCTTCTCATCGCCAATTCCGATCAGCCGAACTTCGGCCATTACATGCTCGACATCGTGCCCCTCGTTCACCTCGGGGCGGCCATGCGCGCGCCCATGCTGACATGGACATTGAAGCCATGGCAGCGGGCGCTCATCGCGCGCCTCGATGTGCCCCCCGGTCTCATCCGCGAAATCCGTCCGCGGCCGGTCTTGCTTAAACACGCGATCGTCAGCAACCGGCACAGCGGCGTCGGCTGCCAGAATGCGCATCCGCACAGCCGGGAGGCTTTCGACGCGATCCTCGCCAACGTGCTGAAGCGCGCGCGCGCGACGGCCACGCCGCCGCGCGTCCTCGTCTGCCGCGGCCTCGCCAACAGCCGCAATCTCGTCAATCGCTCCGAGATGGTCGAAGCTCTGAAGCGCCTCGGCTTCGCGGCGATCCAGCCGGAGAAGCTCAGCTTCGACGAGCAGGTTCTCCTCTTCGCTCAAGCCGAGATCGTCGTCTGCGAGTTCGGCGCGGCGCTCGCCAATGCGATGTTCTGCCGGCCTGGGACTAAGGTCATCGAGATCATCGCCGAAGGGCAGCACGATCCATGGTCGTCGCATCTCGGCGCGATGCTTGAACTCGAGCATGTCGTCCTCTTCCAGCGGCAGAGCGAGGAGGCGCTCGCCACGCCGCGGCACGTGAAGGATTCTCAGTTCGCCTATGCGGTGGACATTTTAACGCTGGTCGCGACGGCGGAAGCGCTGCTGAGCTAACCTGCGCGGCCGTTCCGTCACGCGGGCGCAGTGAAAGAAGGCCAATCATCAGATTGGCCTCCCCTCAAATTGCGCGCGTCAATCAGTTCGGGATCAGAACGGTGTCGATCACGTGAATGACGCCGTTGGACGCCATGATGTCCGGCCTTATCACCTTGGCGTTGTCGACCATGACGCCGTTCATGGCGTCGATTTTCAGCGGCTGACCCTCGACGGTCTTGGCATTCAAGGTCTTGCCCGCGACCTCCTCCGCGGTGACCTTGCCAGGCACGACGTGATAGGTGAGGATCGCGACGAGCTTCGCTTTATTCGCGGGCTTCAGGAGATCGTCCACCGTGCCGGGCGGGAGCTTGGCGAAAGCTTCGTCGGTGGGCGCAAAGACGGTGAAGGGACCCTTGCCCTTCAGCGTGGCGACGAGGCCCGCGGCCTTGACCGCGGCGACCAACGTCTTGAAGTCTCCGGCCTTGACCGCCGTATCCACGATGTCGGCGGCCTTGGCGATCGGCGTGACGAGGACGAGCGCGGCCAGGCCGGCCGCGGCGGCTTTCATGAAGTGCATGGGATGGTCTCCGAAGCGCTCTCGTTAGCGCGTTGCGTGAACGCCCAAGTAACGAAGGCTCTCGCGAGGCGGATCAGCGGCGCGTTTTGAAAAACGGCGGCCTGCGTTCTGAAATGAAAGATTTGGCGCGACCAAAGCGCGGCCCAAAATTCAGGCTCGCGGGCTCAAATCAATCGGAGACGATCCTCCCGCGCAGACGCGGGGGAGAAAAAGCCGAGCACAATCGCGCCCTGCTCAATCCTTCGCCACGCGCGGAGGGAGCGGGCCCTGCTGCGGCGGGTCCTCCGCGAAGCGCTGGCGATAGACCGCGAGGTTCTCGCTCACCCGCTGGACGTAGTCGCGCGTCTCTTCGAAAGGGATGCGCTCGACCCAGTCGACCGGGTCAACCTTCCCCTTTCTCGGATCGCCATAGGCCGCGATCCACTGAAGGACCCGCCCCGGTCCTGCATTGTAAGCGGCGAAGGCCAGCTCCGGCGCTCCGCCGATATCCCGCATCATCTGGCCGAGGAAGGCCGCGCCGAGCTGAGTGTTGAACGCCGGGTCCTTGATGAGGCGCACGGCGTCGTAGGCGACGCCGGCGCGACGAGCTGTTGATGCGGCGGTCGACGGCAGGATCTGCATGAGACCCTTGGCGCCGGCGCCGGACGCCGCATGCCAGACGAATTCGCTTTCCTGCCTCGCGACCGCGTACACGCTCGCCAGATCGGCCGAATTGGCGAGCGGCAGGAAGGCCGGCACGCCCGAAGCCGGGAACGCCATTTCGTCGAATGGATAGCCGCGCAGCGTCGCGATCTTGCCAAACTGCACCTGCGTGGCGGCGTTCGCGTGGCTCTTCACGACCTCGGCCATCGCCGCCATCTGCGCTTCGTCGCGCCACTCGCGCGCCGCCTGATAGGCGAGCGCGTTCGCGAGATCGTCGAGCCCGTCCTGATACAGCGCCTCGACCGCGCGCACGGCCTCGTCGCGTTCCGCGCCCGTCGCGACTTTCGTTGGTTCGCGCAAAGGCAGACGCTTAAAGCCAAGCCGCACGGCCGCGAGCTGGCCATAATAGGCGATCGGCTCGCTCGCCGCGCTCTCGTAGTGCCACTTGGCCTCCTCCGCCTTGCCGAGCGCGTCGGCGGCCCGGCCGCGCCAATAGGCGGCTCGGGCGATGGAGAGCGGCGTCTCGGCCGCCTCGGCGGCAAGCGCGAAGCGCTTCGCCGCTTCGGACGCATCGCCGAGGAAGCGCAGCGCGATCCAGCCGGCGTGAAACTCGGCGTCAACCTGCGAGGCGGACTCGGTCGGCTTGACCGCGTTGGCGCAGATTTCGAAGGCGAGCTTCGGCTCGTTGAGGTCGAGAAGCTCGCGCGCCACCATGCGCCGTTCGCTCCACCACCGATCCGAATTGATCAGCGCATCGTGGTCCGTCGGCGCCAGGGAAAGGAGCGTCGCCGCCTCATAGGCGCGGCCCGAGCGGCGTGCGTCCTGGATGCGGGCGAACAAGAGGCCCGGGTCGCTCTTCAGCGACTGAGGCACGGCCTTGACGAGCGCGACGCTGAGCGGGCCCCGGGCCGCCGCCGTGCGCGCCTGCGCAAGCGCGACCTCGTCCGGGCCTGCGAGCGTCGCGGCCCGCATCGCAGCGGCAAAACTTTCGGCGTAGAGCAGCCGATCGGCGCGATATTTGTGGTCGGCCTTGATCAGCGTCGGGCCGAAGTCGCGCAGGATGGCGGCTTCCGTCCAGCCGTCGAAATTGCCTTCCCGCCAGAGCTCGCGGACAGTTCCGATGGCTTCGCCCACCTGTCCTTTCTGGGCGAGGGCGCGCGCGGCGGCGAGCTTGCCGGCGCTCGACTGCGGCGGGGCGCCGGCGAAGTAGTCCGAGATCGCGCCGGCCGATGGGGGATGGACGAGCAGATCGGCTTCCTGACGGTATCGAATCCAACCGTTCCCCGGCCAGGTCGGATGGGCGTTGGCGAAAGCCTCGAGCGCGGCGAATGTCGGGTGAGGGTCGACGCGCAGCGCCGCCCATTCGAGCGCGAGCCGCTCGTCCGAATTGCTCGCCGCCCGGGCCAGCGCCGTAAGTGCGGCCACGTCACCCTTGCGATAGGCGGCCGCGGCGGGCGGAACGGGCGAAGCCGGCGGGACCGCGTCCGGCTTCGATTCCGCCTGAACGCCGACCAGTTCGGGACCAGTTTCGGGACTGGTTTCGGGAGGGGCGGCGGAAGCGACCGCGCCTTGAGCCGCCTCCTCGTCGTCGGGCGCCGGGGCGGCTTCCGCGGCTTTTTGCTCCTCCGAGCCGGGCCATTCCTCCTCCGGAATGGCGTCGATCGGGGGCGCGTCAACCATTGGCGCGAGCCCGGCCGAGGCGAGCTCGGCTGCGCCGTTGAGCGCCGGAAGAGCGAAGTCCGCCAATGGCGCTTTGACGCGGCCCGCTTCCGGCGCCAGCTCGGCTTTCGTCAGCGCAAGCGGGGCGTCGCCGACCTGATCGAGGACGCCGAGCTCGACAACGACCCGGGACCCGAAGGGGACGGTCGCGATGAGGAGCGCGGCGAGCGACGCGCCGAGCAGCGCGTGAGAGCGGCGAATGGTCATCGGCAAAACCCTTTCGCGTCAGAATGGAACCACATTGCTGACGAATGGTTAACCCTCGGCTGCGCGGGCTTTGCCTCTTTCCCGCGCGCTCCTGCGAGTCTATGTGTCCGAGAGCGGACGAGATGGAGCCTTCCGTCGACCGCGACGCCGGTTGGATGCGGGACGAGATGGAAAAGCGCGCGAAGTTTCACGGGTCGATGCCGGCGCTGGTGACGCCGTTCAAGAACGGGGAAATCGACGAGACGGCCTACCGGGCGCTCATCGACTGGCAGATCACGTCCGGATCGCATGGCCTCGTGCCGGTCGGCACGACCGGCGAGAGCCCGACCCTGACCCACGAAGAGCACAGGCGCGTCGTGGACATTTGCATAGACGAAGCGCGGGGGCGCGTGCCGGTGATCGCTGGCGCGGGGTCGAACAACACCGCCGAGGCGGTGGCGCTTGCGATCCACGCCGAACGGGCCGGCGCCGACGCCGTCCTCGTGGTGACCCCCTATTACAACAAGCCGACTCAGGAAGGGCTCTACCAGCACTTCAAGGCCGTGAATGACGCGATCGGCATCCCGATCATCATTTACAACATCCCTTCCCGCAGCGTCGTCGACATGTCGGTCGACACCATGAAAGTGCTCAGCGAGCTTCCCAACATCGTCGGCGTCAAGGACGCGACCGGAGACGTCGGCCGCGTGTCCCGCCAGCGACATGCAATGGGGCCGGACTTTATTCAACTTTCTGGCGAAGACATGACGGCGCTTGCCGCAATGGCGGCCGGCGCGCATGGCTGCATCTCGGTAACCGCCAACGTCGCCCCTGAACTGTGCGCCGAACTCATGGAGGCGGTCTTCAAAAACCAGTGGGACCACGCCCTCAAGATCCAGGACAGGCTCACGCCGCTGCATGCGGCGATCTTCGCGGAACCGGGCGTAAACGGCGCAAAATACGCGCTGAATCTGCTCGGCCACGTCCGCGATGAGACTCGCTTGCCGCTCATTCCGGTGAGCGAAACGACCGAGCTCCTGATCCGCCGGGCGATGGTGCATGCGGGTCTTTTGAACGCTTGAGCCGGCGAAATGGCGTCGAAATTATTGCCTTGTGAACGGGCGCGCATGATGGCGATTCAAGGCTCGTCAAGTTGCTGTTGCGGCAGAATTGCGGCCAACGTCGCCACTGATCCAGGCGTCGCTGATGACTGAGACGCCGAAGTCGAATTACAAGATCGTCGCCGACAACCGCCGCGCCCGCTTCGACTACGAACTCGGGGAGACGTTCGAGGCCGGCATGATGCTGACCGGCCCGGAGGTGAAGTCGCTGCGGAGCGGCAAGGCGACGGTGGCCGAGAGCTACGCGGCCGTCGACCGCAACGGCGAGGTCATTCTCTACAACGCCAACATCCCGGAATATCTGCAGGCCAACCGCTTCAACCACGAGCCAAAGCGGCCGCGGAAGCTGCTCCTGCATGCGAAGGAGATCGCAAGGCTCGCGCGCGGCGTCGAGCGCGAGGGCATGACCATCGTGCCTTTGCGCATCTATTTCAACGACAAGGGCCGCGCCAAAATCGCGATTGCGCTCGCCCGCGGCAAGAAGCTGCACGACAAGCGGGAAAGCGAGAAGGCGCGCGACTGGAGCCGGGACAAGGCGCGGCTCATGCGCGAGCGCGGATAGAGCGAGAAATCCCGGAACCGCTCCGCCACAGATCCACCCGGCGGTTCGAACCCCTGCGACGGGAGCGGCAAGCGCCCGAATTTCCGAGGAAAAATCATCCTGGGTTGTGACCGGCGTCACAGCTTAACCCCCTCGTTGTGTGCGATCGATTCCCGGTCGGGCGGTCGCCCAAAGGGGGCCTCGATGGCGGACGAGGACGTTCTGATCTTTCTGTCATACGCGCATGACGACGACTTGGCGGTCGGAACTTCGGGAAACGAGGCCGGTTTCGTCACGTTCCTAAACAGAATGCTCGATCTGAAGTTGCGTGACCTTGGCGCGACCCGAGCCAAGATCTGGATCGACCGAAAGCGCATCAGCGACGGCGATCTGTTCGAGGGCGAGATCGACGAAGGGCTTCGCGAGGCCGAACTCCTGCTCGTCGTCATGTCGCCGAACTGGATTCATCGTCCATACTGCCGCAAAGAGCTCGAAACATTCGCCGATCTGCGCCGGAAGGCCGGGCTGCCGAACATCCAGGAGCGAATGATTGTCGTCGGCAAGGGCCACGTCGACCGGCTGAAGCGTCCGCTCGAGCTGCAGGGGCAGGAGGGCTTTCTTTTTTACGCCCGCGACGACGCGAACAAGGTCAACGACATTACGCCCTTCTACAACCTCGGGAGGGCCGCCGACCCGTTCTTCGAGCGTCGCGACCGGCTCGCGAAATTTCTGCAAAATCGCGTTGACCTCATCGCGGCGGGCGGCGCAAGAGGGAGCACATCGCCGCCGCCGATCGCCGTTCCCAACGGCCGGACGGTCTTTCTTTCCAAGCCCGCCAGCGACATGAAGGAGGCCTATGCCCGCCTCGCCTTCGAGCTTCAGGGCAAGGGGTTCGGCGTCGTTCCGGATGTGTCGGCCGATCTTCCGAACGACGCGAAGGCGCTCGCAATCGTCAAAGACGCGCTGGCGAAAGCGGAGGCGTCGGTCCATCTCGTCGGCGAGAAGCCGGGCTTCGCGCCGGAAGGGCTCGACACTATCGTCAAGCTGCAGCTCGCTCAAGCGCGCGAACGGTCCTTGCCGAGCCCCGAGGCGTCAAAGCCCGGGTTTCGCCGGATCGTCTGGGCGCCGAAAATCTTCGACGGCGGTGAGAAAGCCGCCAACGGCACGGCCGAACGCGATCCTCTCGAGGCGCTCGCACGATTCGACACGCAGATCGGCGCCGACAAGATTGACGGCGAAATCCTGAGCAAGTTCGTCGAATATCTGTTCCAGTATCTTGCCGAGACGGCGCCGCGGTGCGCCTCGTCGTCTCCCGCCGGGAACAAACTCGAGGTCTATCTCGCCTATCACGCTGCGGACGAGGACTACGTCGGCTCGGTCGCCCAGGCGTTGCGCGAGGCGTCGATCAAGCCTCGAATTCCCGTTTGCGATTCCGACGCGGAGTCGCGCCGTTTCAACACCGACCTGCTCGCCAAGTGCGACGCCGTCACCGTCTGCTGGGCGAACGCGTCCGAAGTGTGGGTGCGCTCCGAGGCCGAGAAGCTGGCCGACTGGCAAGGGCTCGGACGCAAGGAGCAATTCGTCTACCGCGGCCTGATCGCTGGGCCCCCGCCCGCGGCTCACAAGAGGCCGAAAACAATCGGCCTTCTGTTCCCGGATGGCGAATTCGACAGGATCGTCGATCTGGTCGAGAAGGGCGCGCCCACGCGCGAGCTTCTCGCGGACTTTGCTCCGTCCGGCGAGGGCCTGAAGCCATGAGCGTCGGGGCGGTGATCGAGGCTGCGCCGGCGCGCTCCGCGCTCATCAGTCGCCCCGCTGCGGCCGATGATGCCACGCTCTCGGTGGATCGGCCTTTTCCTGGCTTAAGGCCATTCGGTTTCGCCGACCGCGACTTCTTCTTCGGACGCGAGCGGCAGACGTTCGCGCTCTACCGGCTGGTCGAGAACGGCCGTTTCATCGCCGTCATCGGAAGCTCAGGCGCCGGGAAGTCGTCGCTCGTCCTCGCGGGCCTGAGGCGTCTACTGGCCGAGGAAACCGCCGATCCGGGCGGCCCGAGCTGGGTCTGTCTCGAAATGCGTCCGGGCGCCACGCCGCTCGAGCGGCTGGCCAAGGCGCTCGCGCGCCTGGCCGACAAGGACAGCCCGGACGAAGCGGCCCGACGCACAGAGGAGATCGAGTATCGCCTGCGCCAATCGAGTTTCAGCTTCGAGAGCGCGCTCGACGCGGCGGGCGGCCTTCGAGATAGAAGGCTTTTTCTTATCGTCGATCAATTCGAGGAGCTTTTCCGCTTCGGCCTTGCAGGCCTCGGCCTTCATCGCGCCAAAATCGAGGAGAATCGCGCGCGGGACGAGGCGACGCAGTTCGTCCAGATCCTGCTTGACGCCGACCGGCGGCGCCTCAAGGACGTCCGCGTCCTCATCACCATGCGCTCCGACTTCATCGGAGACTGCGCCCATTTTCACGGTCTGTCGGAGGCGGTGAGCGCGACGCAGTATCTTGTGCCGAATCTGACGCGCAGCCAACTCGAGGGCGTGATCTGCAAGCCAGTCGAGAACGCAGGCGCCGCGATCGAGCCGGAGTTGGTCGAGAGGCTGCTCAACGACAGCGCAGATGAACTCGATCAGCTTCCGGTGCTGCAGCATTGTCTGATGCGCCTTTGGGACCGGGCCTGCGCCACGAATCGAGAAGGCCCGCGCCGCCTCACGCGGCAAACCTATGACGACATCGGACGGATGTCCGACGCCCTGTCGCGCCACGCCGACGAAGTGATGGCG